>JBBQEU010000001.1:0-137631 GCA_038321235.1 Acidimicrobiales bacterium
ACACAGAACACGATGCTGCACAACGCCAGCACGCCGGCAGGTCTCATCGCACCGCTCCTGACCGTGTCGGCGAGCCGGTGGCCGCCCGGGCGGAGGTGGCGCGTCGCCGCTCCTCGACAGCGGCGGCGCCCCCGGTGAGGAACCGGCTGGGTCGCGGGAACCGCGCCAAACGCTGCACTCGAAGCAGCAACATCGCATAGATCGCGAGCACCAGACCGAGGAACAGCTGACCACCGGCTGTGTCGTATGGCGCGAGGTACTCGGCGCGGCCGAACACCAACAGCCCGACCACCAGCGATCCCATGATCACCGTGAGCAACGTGACCTCCCGCTGGATCGGTGCCCGCTCGGCTTCCACCAATCGACGCCGATCGGCCTGGCGTCGGGCCTGCTCGGCCAGCGAACCGAGCACCGCAGCGGTTCGAGCACCACGCTGCACGGCGATCAGCAACCCGGCGGCGACGAGGTCGCCGAGTGGGTCGTCGATGTCGTCGGCGAATCGGCGGAACACGATGGCGGGGTCCTGGCGTCCCAGGCCTGCGGCCAATCGGCGGACCTGCGGCTTGATCGCCGCTGGACAGGTGGCCACGGTGGCGTTGATCGCTCCCACCGGTTGGTCGCCAGCGATCAGGACGTCGCGCAGGTTCTCGATCCACGACGCCAGCGCGTCGATCCGCTGGAGGTCGTTGACGCCGCTGGTGTCGCGCTGCTGCCACGCACCGATCGCGAACCAGCACCCAACCGCCACGATCGCGGCGGCAACCAGCCATCCCGATGCTGCGAGCACGATCACTGCCGCGGCGCCGGCCCCGGCCAGGCGCACCCAGCCACCGGGAGGAGCGGCCCGACGTGGCGACTTAATCAGATCGTCGCCGGCGAACAGCACCAGCACCGCCAACACACCGGCCAGGGTGGAGGCAATGAGCAACGCAACGTCGGGGCTCATCGTGCGTCGCCTTCCACGGCGAACAGCTCGGCGGGATACCCGGCGAGACGGAGGCGGCTCAGGTGGCGTTGCGACAGCGGGGCCACCTGGACGAGTACGTCGTCGTCGTCAATCGCCCACACCTCGGTGCTCGACACACCACCCGTCTCGCCGAGCCCGCCGACCTCGATGATCGACGTGACCCTGCGAATCGCGCTCTGGTCTTCGACGGCGTTGCGGACCAGGTCGATGTGCACGACGAAGTCGACGGTCTGGGCGATCAAGCTCCACACCGCGAACTCGGGCAGGCTCGTGTTCGATTTCGACACGTAGTAGGCGAGCCGTTGGAGCACGATGTCGGCGGTGTGCGCGTGGATCGTGGCCAACGAACCGCGCTTGCACATCGAGGCGACGTCGAGCATGTCGAGCGCCTCGTCTTCCACCAGTTCGCCCACCACCACGCGGTCGGGGTTCAACCGACGGGTGAGTTCGACCAACTGGCGGGTGGTGATCTCGCCCTCGCCCTCGGCGTTCGCCTGGCGAGTGAACAGTGCGGGTGCGTCGGGGTGGCGTGGGTCGTCTTCCAGGCGCAGCTCCAGCAGGTTCTTCTCGACGGTGATGATGCGCTCCAGCGGCGACACCTCGCCGAGCAGCTCGGTGAGCAGCGTGGTCTTGCCGGCGCCGGGTGGGCCCGACACGAGGATGGTGAAACCACAGCGCACCAGCGCCCGCAACCGGGCCACGAGTGGTTGCGGGAACAGGCCGAGGTCGGCAAGGCCGCTCAGACCCGCCTGGCGCACCACGAACCGGCGGATCGCCATGCGGGGGTGGGTCGACACGCCGTGTTCGCTGCTGCCGCCGAGCACCATCACGATGCGGGCGCCGTCGCGCGATTGCAGGGTGAGCATCGGCGACGACGTGTCGAGGCGACCCTCGCCGGTGCCGGTCATCCGCAACGCCATCCGCTTCTGGAACGACGTCAGCTCGGTCGCCGACGCCCACAGTCGCCCGACGTCCACCTTGCGGCCATCGGTGTAGGTGACCCACGTCGAATCGGGACCATTGACGTCGACCTCCTCGACCATCGGGTCACTCAGGTACGGCTCGAGCGGGCCGGCGCCGGTGAGTTCGGCCACCACCCGGGAGCGCACGTGGTGTTCGTCGCTCTGGGAGAGCGGGCGGGTGCCCCGCTGCAGTCGTTCCTCGTTGACCGAGGTGACCTCTTCGCTGATCCAGGCGCCGACCAGCAGTTGTTGGCGCCGTTCGTCACCGGCGAGCGCGACACCGGTGGATCTCGAAGTGCTGCGTGCGGTGTCGTCGTGTTCGATCGCTTCGATCAGTCGGTCGGCGACCCGGTCGGTCACCAATGTGATCGTTGCACCGAGCTCATCGGCTCGACCGTTGGACATCGCGGCACCGCGCGTCTCGTGCACCGTCACGTCGATTCCTCTTCGTGACCGAACTGGATCGCGACTCCAACTCGTCGTCGTGCGTCGAGGAGGTCGTCGACGGCGCCTGCCAGGCTCGACGCGTCGCGCATCAGCGGAAGTCGGCGCAGCCGTTTCGCCGACACCCCGGTGCGTCCGGCAATGGCGGCGGCAGCGAGCGGATCGTCGGCGATCGCGACGGTCATCGCCACGGTGTCGGGGACCGACTCGCCGACGAACGTGCCGATCTCGGCGGGATCGAACGGTGAGTTGCCGATCACGGCCAGGACGATCTCGGCGTCGAGGTGGGCCAACTCCTCGACCATCTCGACCAGTCGTTCGATGCGCACCGTTGCAGCGGCCGGCGACGCCGACGCCTGGTGATGCACGATCACCACGACGTCGGCAACGCGCAACGCCGGTGACGGTGGCCGACCCGCACCGTGGGCGCCGGTGTCGGCGATCACCGTGGCGACGCTCGCAGCGATCGCTGGCAGCACGGTCAACGCTGCTTCTTCCACGGCGCGATGGGCGGCCCTGGCGCGAACGGCGTTGGCGACGAAGCGAACGCCGGACTCGCTGCGATGCGTCATCGAGGCGAACGTGTCGAGCACAGCCGGGCCCGTGCCGACCCCGACGTTGGCAACGATGGTCGCGAGCGAGGGTTGGATCGGCGTGTCGAGCCATCCGGCCAACGAACCGCCGCTCGGGTCCACCTCGAGCACCGTTGGTTCCTCGCTCGTCGGCCACCCGACCGCGAGCGCGATCGCGATGGTGGTGGCGGCGTCGCCGGTCACCGCGATGACCGTCACGACCCGCCCTCGTCCGGTGCGGTTGCATCGACGACCGCCGAGGCGGGATCGTCGGATGGTTCGACGAGCACGACGCGCACGTCGTCGGCCGCAGCGATGGTGGCGGCATCGCGCGCTGCCACCTCGACCGACAGTGACTGCAGACCCAACGCCGACGTCGTGTCGGTCGGCAGCCCAACCACCCGGCCGGGGATCGACGTGATGCCAGCACCGTCGGTCGCCCGGTCGGCCGGCACGACGAGGAGCACCGGGACCCGCTCGCGCAGACCGATCGGCAACGAGCCGTCGGCGACCTGAATCGCCACCACCGAACTGCCGGGCGAGACGAGCGGCAGCGTCTGCAGCGATTCGGACGTCACCAGCGAGCCGGCGACCAGCCGCACCTTCGCGTACCTGCCGACGAGCGAGTCGAGCCGGTCACCATCGATCAGGTTCACGGTCGAGTCGGCGTCGACATCGACCGTGCGGAACATGTCGCTGGTGAGCTGTTCGCCCGCCGCGACGTCGCGCACTGTCTGGACGACCGGCTCGGCCGACTGGAGATTGGAGTAGATCAGCAAGTTTCCGCCGATCGCAATCGCCGCAAGCGCCACACCCGAGGCGATTCGGCTACGACGCCTCGATGCGGGTTGGAATCCCCGCCCAGCCGTCGTAGCAGTGGCGCCGGCGTCAGAGGCGCGCCTCGCTGGGGTCATGGTGTCCCTCCGGCGAAGACGCCCGTGACGATCGGGCCGCTGGCGAGCAGTGCGAACCAGGCGCCCAACACGAGGAACGGACCGAAGGCGACGCTCTGGCGTCGCATGACCAGCCCGACGGCGGCGCCGGCGAATGCGGCGAGGCAGAGCGCAACGGCGCCCAGGCGCCAGTCGACCGTGCCGACCGCAGCGCCCAGTACTGCTGCAGCCTTGACGTCGCCGAAGCCCATCGAGGCAGGTGACACGAGGTGCAGCACGAGCACCGGGAGCGCCATCACGAGTGCACCGCCGACCATCTGCCAGCCATCGAGTGGTCGCCCGATGGCTGGACCCATTGTGAGTGCCCCCACCAGGACGGCGAGCGATACAGCAGCCCACACATCGGGGAGGCGATGCTGTTCGATGTCGACCACCGCGGCCGGCACCAGCAACGCGACCGCTGCGGCGCCGGCAACCGGGACCGCACCGAACAAAACGCCAGCAGCGAGTGCAATGACCGACAGCGAAGCAGCAGCGACGATCGAGCGATGTGGTCGGTCGGCCGCGTCGGAGCGCCAGCTGGCCAGTAGCGATCGGGACCCCGCCCGATCGGGAATCAGTGGAACCCCCAACCCCGTCTCCTTGTCCCCCGTGGCGTCTCCGCCGACGTCGTGGCGGCACTGTAGTCCGCTCCCGAGGTCCGAGTTTCCCTCGGCGTGTCGCCCCATCACGGATGCGCAGTGGGCGACCGGAGCCGGAAACGGGAAAATGACATCCCGACGTTCCGGGTGGTCAGATCCCTCGGTTTCGTTTCGCTACGTCGGTGACAACGAGCGCACGGTCCACTCGAGCAGCCAGCTCAAGAAGTCGTACAAGTGATGCTCGGGGCTGTCGGCGGAATCGGCGTCGTCGGCCGACTCGTCATCGGTGATGCCCAGCATCGAGCCGAGCACGAGGCGGATCGCGTTGATCGACTGCATGAACGCGACCGTCTCGCCTTCGTCGAGCAGGTCGCTCGCGCTCGCCGGATCGATCGTTCGTGTCACCGAGTCGAGCGCCGCCAGCCGGCTCGTCACCAGTTCCTCGCGCATCAGGCGCTGGTACTCGGCTTCCTTCTCCTCGTCGTCGGGATAGGCGACGGGGAACAGCCGCCGAAGCAGCTCGTTGTCGTCGGGGCCGGTCAACAGCGCCCGCAGTTCGTCCATCAGGCGCACGAGCAGACTGCGTTCCTCGTCGTCGAGGGTGATCCGCCAGCCACCCGGGACCGCCTCGACGGGTGCGACGAACTTACGACGACGGGCCATCGTGCTCCATCGTGGCCCACAGGCTGTGCTCGTGGAGCCGGAACACGTGCATCTCGGCTTCCTCGCGCCCGCACGAGGCGACCACGGCTCGCCCTTTTTCGTGCACGTCGAGCATCAACTCGGTCGCCTTCTCGAGCGAGAACCCGAACAGCTTCTGGAACACGTAGGTGACGTAGCTCATCAGGTTCACGGGGTCGTTCCACACGAGCACCACCCACGGACGGTCGACTGCGACGACGTCGTCGAGGTCGGGCTCCATCACCTCCGTGGGTTCCAGCGTGATCGGCACCGCACCAGTGTGCCGTGAACTCGCGGCAGGCGTTGGCCCTCGGGCGAGCGTCGCCGGTACCATGAAGCGGTCATGTCCGTCGGCAGTCGCCCCCTCGTACCGTCACGGCTGGCGCCCGGTGGCATTGCCCACGGGAGTCGGCGCACCCCCACCACCGTGGTCGGCGCCTACGTCGCGCTCACCAAGCCGCGCATCATCGAACTGCTGCTGATCACCACCGTGCCCACGATGGTGCTCGCGGAAGGCGGCTGGCCCGCATGGTCACTCGTCGGCATCACTTTGCTCGGCGGCACCTTGTCGGCAGGAAGCGCCAATGCCGTCAACATGTACGTCGACCGTGACATCGACGCACTGATGGCTCGCACGCAGAGCCGACCCCTCGTCACCGGGGTGATCGAACCCCGCAACGCGCTGATCTTCGCCATTGCCCTGCAGGTGCTCGCCTTCGCCGTGCTGTGGGCGGGCGCCAACCTGCTCTCCGCCGTCCTCGCGTTCGCCGCCGCCGCCTTCTACATCGGGGTGTACACGCTGTGGCTGAAGCGCACGAGCCGTCAGAACATCGTGATCGGCGGTGCCGCCGGTGCCGTCCCGGTGCTGGTCGGCTGGGCGGCGGTGCAGAACTCGCTGTCGTGGGCACCGATCGTGCTGTTCGTCGCCATGTTCCTCTGGACACCCCCGCACTTCTGGGCGCTGGCGGTCAAGTACGCCGACGACTACCGGGCCGCCGACGTGCCGATGCTGCCGTCGGTGGTGCCGATCGAGGTCGCTGTCCGCCAGATGATCTGGTACACGGTTGCGCTCGTGATCACCACCTTGATCCTGATCCCGGTCGCTGAACTGGGCTGGATCTACGGCGTCAGCGCCGCAGTGTTGGGAGCGATCTTCCTGGGCGGCACGTTCGCGCTCCAGCGCCATCCCACCCCAGCTGCGAGCATGCGCCTGTTCGGTTTCTCTATCACCTATGTCACCGTGCTGTTCGGTGCGATGACCCTCGACGTCCTCGTCCGCAACGGCTGGTGACCGAGCCCCGTCGAGCAGAGAAGATTCGCGAGGATTTCGGGCGCGCCGAGGTGTTCCAAGTAGTCTCGCCCCCGTCGTGCCCTGCCACGTTTCGAAGTCGCCCGCTGCACACAGGGGCTACAGACAAGTGAGTGCCCAACCCGTATGACCACCATCGAATCAGCCCCTGACACCGTCGTGACCGCTCCCAGCGATCGCGACGCCGACACCTCGAGCATGCTCGAGTCGGTCGCGGGCATCTTCACCTCCACCGACCACAAGACCACCGGACGGCTCTACCTGGCGGGCGGACTGCTCGGCCTCGTCACCGCCGTGGTGATCAACGTGTTGTTGAGCGTCGAGCGCGTCGACGGTGTCGACACCGTCCTCGGCTTCCAGATCCTCCCGCAGCTCGTCGATGCGCAGCGTGTCAGCCTGGTCTTCGCCACGCTGCTTCCGCTCGCCTTGGCCGGTTGCGTCGCCGTGGTGCCCATGCAGCTCGGGGCGCGGTCGATCGCGTTCCCACGCCTCGCGTCGAGCGGGTTCTGGATGTGGTTCGGTGGAGCACTCCTCACCGCGTTCGCCTTGCTGAACAACGGTGGCACGCTCGGCAGCGAGGCCGACGCGGTCGGTCTGTTCATTGCCGGGATCGGTCTGATGGCGGTCGGGCTCACCGCCAGTGCGGGAGCGGTGGCCACCACCATCTTCACCACCAGGGCACCGGGGATGACGATGCGGCGCATCCCGCCGTTCTCGTGGTCGGCGCTGGTGTTCTCACTCGGCCTCATCCTCGTGATGCCGGTGCTGCTCGGCACGCTCGCCTACCTCTTCCTCGACCACCGCAACGGCCGAACCGGCTTCGGCGGCAACGAGGGCATCTTCACCTGGGCCGGCTGGATCATCACCCAGCCCGTCACGTTCCTGTTCGCCATCCCCGCCGTCGGGGTGCTCGCCGAGACTGCACCGTTCGTGTTCGGCAAGCGCATCCCCGTGCGCGGTGTCCTCTTCGCCGGGATCGGCCTGATCGGTTTCGCTGCGCTCGGCGGCGTGACCCAGCAGAACGTCCAGAACCTGCCGTGGTCGGGGAGTCAACTCAACGTCGACGACCTCGGAACCAAGATCGGCGATCTCGTCCCGTTCTTGCTGTTCAACGCACTGCCGATCCTGGGAATCCTGCTGGTGCTGCTGGTCGTACTGCAGACCGCACGTCCCGCGCAGGGCACGCGGTTCAGGTTCTCGCCCGCGATCGTGTTCGCGTTCTTCGGCTTCGGGATGATCCTCGTCGCCATGCTCGGCAACCTGCTCCACGCCGCCGACGACCTGGCACTCCAGGGCACCGTGTTCGAGGAGGCCACCGTCGTCTACGTCGTCTACGGTGCCGTGCTCGCCGCCATGGGCGCCGTCGTCCACTGGGCCCCCAAACTGTGGGGCGGCACGCTCGACTCGGCAAAGGCGTCCCCGCTCGCACTGCTCGGGCTGGCCGGCACGATCCTCGCCGCGTTCCCGCTGTACATCGCCGGGTTCCTCGACCAGCCCGCCGGCCTCGCGTACACCGACGACGATCTCGTGATCTGGAACCTGATCTCGCTCGTCGGGCACAGCCTGATGGCGCTCACCGTCGTCGGCTTCGTCGGATTGCTGTTGCTGTCGCTACGCGGTGATGGCGCCGTGGGCGACGACCCGTGGGACGCCCAGACCGTCGAGTGGACCACCACGTCACCAGCACCCCGCGACAACTTCGTCGACGTGCCCGTGGTGCACTCCGCCGAACCGCTCCTCGATCTCAAGATGGCATCAGTATCCAACGACAGGAGCGACACCTGATGCAAGCCCTCCCGGCCGCCCCCGCACCGGCGCCACAACGCCAGATGCTCGTCGGTACGTCATTGGCGGTGGTGGCCATCGTGATGCTCACCGGCAGCATGCTCGCCATCTGGGCGCTGCAGCGTCGTGAGGCGATCGACTCCGCAGGCAACTGGTTGCCCAACGGCGTCACAGTCCCCGAGGTGCCCACCAACGTGATGCTCATCGCGTTCGTCGGGATCTGCGTGTTCGGCCAGTGGGCGGTGTGGAGCGCCAAGCGCAACGACCGCGGCCACACCGTGTTGGCGCTCGGCTGTACGGCGCTGGTGGCACTGCTCGTCATCAATGCCCAGGCGTTCGTGTACTACCGAATGGAACTCGCCATCGCCGATGGCACCTACGCGGTGATGTTCTACGCACTCACCGGCATGTTCATGCTGCTGATGATCATCGGTGTCGTGTTCACCACCGTCGCGGCGTTCCGCTACATCGGCGGCCGCAGCGGTGACCAGGAGATCCTGGTTTCCCACGCCATCTACTGGTACGCCATGTCAGCGGTATTCGCTGCCATCTGGTTCCTCGTCTACGTCACCAAGTGAGCGACTGAATGTTGACCACCGGCTCCAAATTCCTCATCGGCGCATCGATCGCCGCGCTGATCTCGGCGATCGCCTATGGCGTCACCCAAGACGGCGTGATGGGCACCGTCGGCCTCCTGTCGGCAGCGTTTGCCCTGGCGTTCCTCGCCGGCGTGAACATCTTCACGCGCGACTCCAACATCTGGGCCGACGAGATCTCGTCGGTCGAATCGGCTCCGGCCGGCGCTCGTCCGCCCGCCGACAGCATCTGGCCGATGGCATTCGCGCTGGGCGCCGTCGTGCTCACCGTTGGTCTGGTCACCTACCAGGCGGTGTTCATGATCGGTGTCGTGCTGCTCCTCGCCGCCGGCGCCGAGTGGACCGCAGAAGCGTGGGCCGAACGGGCTTCCGCCGATGCCGTCTACAACGCTCAGGTTCGCAGCCGCATCGCCAACCCGCTCGAGTTCCCACTCGCGGCGGCAATCGGCATCGGCATCGTCGTGTACGCGTTCAGCCGGATCATGCTCTGGCTGTCGAAGACCAACACGGTGATCGCCTTCTCCGTACTGGGCGTCGTCATCCTCACGGTGGCGTTCTTCCTGGCCTATCGCCCCGGGCTCAAGTCTCGGGCAGCAGTCGGGGCCATCGCTGTCAGTGTGCTGGCACTGGTCGCCGGTGGTGCCGCAGCGGGCCTCGACGGCGAGCGCGAGATCAAGGAACACGAGACCACCGAAGGCTTGCAGGAAGAGGGCGAAGACATCTGCGCCAGCCCCGATGCGTTCGAAGCCGACGAGAAGGCGTCGCAGTCGGTCTCCGCATCAGCGGGCGCTGCCGCCACGATCACGCTCGACGAAGCCGGTGAACTGACGTACGAACTGGTCGGCCCCATCGGGTCCGGATCCTCACTCACCCTGCCCCGGTCCAACCCGAACAACGTCATCTTCATCAACGACTCCGACGAGGAGCGCCGGCTGTCCGTCGACCTCAGCGTTCCGCCGGCCAACGGTGCCGACGCCGCCGAGGACGAAGGTCCCTTGTTGAAGTGCACCGCCCTGGTCGAGCCGGGCGGCCGCCAGAACATCACCCTCGTCATCGGTGCGCCGAGCCTCTCCGCGCCCGACGGTTACTTCTTCTTCGTGCCCGGTGTCGAGTCGGCCCGCATGGAACTGATCGTGCCATGAGTAACTCCTCACTGAAAAGGCATCCGTTGAACTCTGCGAGTACCGTCAGGAACATGAGTCGTCGAGCACGAATCGGACTGGTCGCAGCGCTCGGCGTACTGGTCGCCGGTTGTGCTCAGGACGCCCCGCAAGACACGTGGGATCCCGCCGGGCCCAACGCCGAGATGATCAACGATCTCGATTGGATCGTGTTCCCGATCGCCGGAGTGGTCGGCCTCCTCGTCGTCGGCGTCATCGCGTACGCACTGTTCCGCTTCCGTGATCATGGCCAGGCCATCCCCGAACAGACCCACGGCAAGCCCGCCCTCGAGATCACGTTGACCATCATCCCGGCGCTGATCCTGATCGGCATCGCCATTCCGTCGGTCAGCACGCTGATGGCATTGAACGAAACCGACGACACCGAGTGCGTCATCAACGTCACCGGCCAGCAGTGGTGGTGGGAGGTCGACTACGCACAGCAGGACGGCTGCGGAGGCATCGCCGAGCCCATCATCACCTCCGGCCAGATGGTCATCCCGGTCGGCACGCCCGTGTTGGTGCGAGGCACCAGCCGCGACGTGATCCACTCGTGGTGGATCCCTCGCCTCAACGGCAAGAGGGACATGGTCCCCGGCCGGGTGCACACGGTGCGCTTGGAGGCCGACGAGCCCGGCATCTACGCCGGCCAGTGCACCGAGTTCTGTGGGCTGTCGCACGCCAACATGCGCATGGAGGTCATCGCGATGATGCCCGACGACTTCGAGGCATGGAAGGCCCAGCAACTCGCTCCCTATCAGGCGCCCGAAGCGGGCACACTCGCCGCCACCGGCGAGGCCACCTTCGTCGCCCAGTGCTCACGTTGCCACCAGGTCAACGGTCTCGAAGACGCCGACGGCCAGCCCGTCATCGCTCGCCCGGACCTCCAGGTGTACTCCGGCGCCGCTCCGAACCTGTCGTACTTCATGACCCGCAACACCTTTGCGGGCGCATCGTGGGACCTGCTCACCGCTGAATGCCGGGCCGATGTCTGGGAGGCCGATGCCGCGGTCGTTGGCGAGAGGTACCTCGAGGGCGTCAGCGAAAAGTGTCTGAATTCGGTCGACCTGCGCGAGTGGTTGCGCAACGCCCCGGCCAAGAAGCCGATGTACGCCGACGCCGAGAAGCTCGACGAGACCGACGGTCTCGTTCGAGGTATGCCGAACCTGGCCCTCAGCGAGGACCAGATCGACGAACTGATCGCCTACCTGCTCGAACGCAAGTGATGGGAATCCAATAAGCCATGGCCATCATCGAACGACCAACCGAGACCCCCGCCCGTGCTGGCGCAGGGGGCCTCATCGTCGCCACCCCGTCGTCGTCGTACGGGTACCTCCGTCGGCCCGTCCAGACCACGGGCTGGAAGTCGTGGGCGTTCACGGTCGACCACAAGAAGATCGGCATCATGTACGGCGCCGTCGCCATGATCTTCTTCTTCATCGGTGGGTTCGAAGCACTCCTCATCCGGCTGCAGCTCGCACAGCCCGACGGCACCATCCTGTCGGCCGACAAGTACAACCAGATGTTCACGATGCATGCCACCACGATGGTGTTCCTGTTCGTGATGCCGATGGCCGCTGCGTTCGCGAACTACATGATGCCCCTGCAGATCGGCGCCCGAGACGTGGCGTTCCCACGCCTCAACGCGTTGAGCCTGTGGACCTTCGTGTTCGGTGGCATCTTCATCAACACCTCGTGGATCCTCGGTGGAGCCGCTGATGGCGGTTGGTTCATGTACGCCCCGAACAGCTCGGTGCCGTTCTCGCCCACGCACGGCGTCGACTTCTGGGTGCTCGGCCTCTTGATGACCGGAATCGCCTCGCAGGTCGGTGCGATCAACCTCATCGTGACGGCACTCAACATGCGAGCACCTGGCATGACGTTGATGCGCATGCCGATCTTCACGTGGATGGCGCTCGTCGTGCAGTTCCTGCTGCTGTTCGCCATTCCGATCATCACCGTGGCGCTGTTCCTGTTGCTGTTCCAACGAAACTTCGATGCCACGTTCTTCTCCGTGGCCGATGGCGCCGACCCACTGCTGTGGCAGCACCTGTTCTGGCTCTTCGGTCACCCCGAGGTGTACATCTTGGTGTTGCCATCGTTCGGCATCATCTCCGAGGTGCTGCCGACATTCTCCCGCAAGCCGCTGTTCGGTTATCCGTTCGTGGTGTTCTCCGGTGCGGCCATCGGTCTGGTCGGCTTCGGTGTGTGGGCCCATCACATGTTCGCATCCGGCCTCGGGCCGATCTCCGTCGCCGTGTTCTCGGTGGCCACCATGGCCATCGCCGTACCGACCGGTGTCAAGATCATCAACTGGACCCTCACACTGTGGGGCGGCAAGCTGTGGTTCACCACGGCGATGCTGTTCGCCATCGGCCTGATCGTGCAGTTCACGATCGGTGGGCTGTCGGGTGTCACTCACGCCGTGGCACCGTCCGACACGCAGCAGACCGATACGTACTACATCGTCGCCCACTTCCACTACGTGATCTTCGGTGGCGCCGTGCTCGGTCTGTTCGCCGGCATCTACTACTGGTGGCCCAAGGTGTTCGGCAAGATGCTGAACGAAAAATGGGGACGCTGGAATTTCTGGCTGATGATCATCGGCATGAACCTCACGTTCGGTCCGATGCACATCATCGGTCTGCAGGGACAGCCGCGGCGCATGTACCGCTGGACCGAGAACCGCGCAGGCGAAGGATTCTTCAATCTCGGGTTCTGGAACCTCGTGTCGTCGGTCGGTGCGTTCGTGCTCGGCCTCGGTGCCCTGGTGTTCCTCGTCAACATCTGGATCAGCCGCAAGAACCCGCCGGCTCCCGCCGACCCGTGGGACGCACGCAGCCTCGAATGGCTCACCACGAGCCCGCCGAAGGAGCACAACTTCGACCGGATCCCCACGGTGCACACCCTCGACGAGTTCTTCCACCGCAAGTACGAAGACGTCGGCGAAGATGGCAGCCACGATTTCAAGCAGATGAAGACCGGCGAACAGGTGATCGCCGAGGAAGAGGCGCACGCCGATGAGCACATCCACCTGCCCTCGCCGTCGTACTGGCCGATCATCCTTGCGTTCGGCATGCTGATCATCGCCTATGGCGTGATCTACACCCCGCTGCTCCTCGCCGCTGGTGCGGCCGTTGTCATCCTGGCGTTGTTCGGATGGGCCCTCGAACCGCCGACGGCCGACGACTCCGAATTCGACCCCCCGTCGTCCGACGGTGGTCAGCCGAGCAAGGAACTCGCGCATGTCTGACACCACGATCGAACCGCCGGTGACCGCCGAACCCGAGACCCCGGTCGGCTACGACGACGGCCAGGACCACATCGGCCTCGCCCACCACACCGCAACGGGCTTGTCGAACACCAAGTTGGCGATGTGGCTCTTCCTCGGTTCCGAGTGCCTGCTGTTCGGTGGCCTCATCTCCACCTACATGCTCTATCGCAACCGTCAGGCCAGCGCCATCGGGCCGGATCAGTTGTGGGACATCCCGTTCACGTCGGCCACGAGCTTCGTGCTGTTGATGTCGTCGCTCACCATGGTGCTGGCGGTCTCTGCCGCCAAACGCAAGGACGAGCGGGGCACCCGCCTCTGGCTCACGGTGACGGCACTGCTCGGTGGGCTGTTCCTCGCCGGTCAGGTCTACGAGTTCACCGTCTTCTACCGGGAGGGCCTCGGCTACACCACCAGCCTGTTCTCGTCGAGCTTCTACACGCTCACCGGGTTCCACGGCGTCCACGTCGCCGTCGGCATCATCATGTTGCTCTCACTGGTGGGCATGCTCGCCAAGGGCAAGATCGTCGGCGACAAGGCCGAAACCGTCGAGATGGTCGGGCTGTACTGGCACTTCGTCGACGTCGTCTGGATCGTCATCTTCACCCTCGTCTACCTGATTCCTGCCTGACATGAGCGCCGAAACCACACACTCCGTCCTGCCCGCAACTGCCGATGAAGCCGCTCACGATGGCTCCGAGGTGCACGAGGTCTCCGACAAGCAGTACGTCGTCATCGCCTTGATCCTTGCCGTGCTCACGGCCCTCGAGGTCGCCGCCACCGAGGTCGGTCTCGGTTCGTTCCTGATCCCGGCGCTGCTGATCATGATGGCGGTCAAGTTCTTCATCGTCGTCAGCTATTTCATGCACCTCAAGCACGACAGCGGTCTGTTCAAGTTCAGCTTCTACGTTGGTCTCGGCGGAGCACTCGTGCTGTATTCGGTGATGCTCGCCACGTTCCACTTCTTCATCAGCTGACCCCCACTCCGTCCCGAAGGGGCGCCCCCCAATGCTCGCTCAAGTCCTCGACCCGTGGAGATACCAGTGGCACCCTGAAGTGTGGGTGCTCGTCGCCTTCCTGACCGGCGCATACATCTACATGGTTCGCGTGATCGGGCCGAAGGCGGTGGCCCCCGGACAACCGGTGGTGACCCGGTTCAACATCGGATGCTTCATCGGTGCGATGGTGATGCTCTGGGTGGCCAGCGACTGGCCGATGCACGACATCGGCGAGGAGTACCTGTACTCGGCGCACATGCTCCAGCACATGATGTTGAGCTATTTCCTGCCGCCGCTGGTGCTGATGGCCACGCCCCAGTGGCTGCTGCGTGTCCTCGTCGGCGACGGCAAGCTCTACCGGGGCATTGCGTTCCTGTGCAAGCCGGTGATCGCGGCGGTCGTCTTCAACGCCGTCGTCATCGTCACGCACATCCCCGGCATGGTCACCGCATCGGTCGACAACGGCCCGCTGCACTATTCGCTGCACTTCGCCGTCGTCCTCGCCTCGTTGCTGATGTGGATGCCGGTGGTCGGACCGTTCCCCGAACTCCAGATGACCGCCATCGGCAAGTGCATCTATCTGTTCATGCAGTCGTTGGTGCCGACCATCCCCGCCGCGTGGCTCACCTTCGCCGAAGGAGCCGTCTACAAGACCTACGATCAACCGGTTCGGGTCTGGGCGTTGTCGGTGCAACACGACCAGCAACTCGCCGGCGCCATCATGAAGTCCGGTGGCAGCGTCTTTCTGTGGTCGATCATCGTGTTCTTGTTCTTCCGGCGCTTCGCCGCCGGCTACGGAAGCGAGAACGCCGACAGCTACCGCAGGGACCACTCGATTCCTTCAGCGGAACTCACCGGCGACATCGACGCCGACAGCGAGGTGCCCTTGACCACCGCAGACGTCGAGCGCGAGTTCGCCAAGGTGCCTGCCGCGCCGGACGACCGAGCGTCGTAACGGATCGAACACGGTCGACTGACGAGCGGTAGCGTTCGTTCGCGTGATCGACCAGCGGCTCCTGCGCACCGACCTTGCCGGCGTCAAGGCGGCACTGGCGCGCCGGGGGAGCCCGACGCTGCTCGACGACGTCGACGAAGCCGCCCGGCTCGATGCTCGGCTGCTCGACATCACGGGTCGTCGGGATGCAATCCGGGCCAGGGTGAACGCGGTCTCCAAAGAGGTCGGCCGGCTCCGCCGCCCGCTCGCAGAGAGTGGGGCGAGCGACGGCGACGTCGACGCTGCCGAGACCCTGCAGACCGAGAGTCGAGCGCTCGGCGACGAGGAACGCACGCTCGCCGGTGAACACGATCAGGTGTCAACAGCGTTGCGCGAGTTGCTGCTCGGCATTCCCAACCTGCCGCACCCCGATGCACCCGACGGCGCCGACGACACCGACAACCCGATCGTCACCGGGCCGGTCGGGTTGTCCGACGAGGTGCCTGACCACCTCCGCGTGCCGCACTGGGAGACCGCCACGGCGCTCGGCATCCTCGACAACGAACGAGCGGTGAAGATCTCCGGTGCGATGTTCACCATGCAGCGCGGGGCCGGCGCCACACTCGCCCGGGCGCTGTGCCAGTACGGACTCGATCTCAACGCCGACGTCCACGAAGAGGTTCGACCACCGTCGTTGGTCAGCACCGCCACGCTCACCGCCACGGGGCAGTTGCCGAAGTTCGCCGATGATGCCTACGCCATCGAGCGCGACGACCTGTGGTGCATCCCCACCGCCGAGGTGCCACTCACCTCGATCTACGCCGACGAGACCCTCGACGACACCGTGCTGCCGATCCGGGTGATGGCGCACAGTTCGTCGTACCGGCGCGAGGCGGGCTCGGCTGGTCGCGACACCCGAGGCATGCTGCGCGCCCACGAGTTCGACAAGGTCGAAATCCTGGCGTTCGCCACCCCCGAACAGGCCCCGGCGCTGCTCGTCGACATGGTCGCTCGGGCCGAACGGGCCATCGCCGGCCTCGACCTGCCGTACCGCATCATCGAGATCTGCACCGGCGACATGGGCCAGAGCCACCACCGCAGCTTCGACATCGAGGTGTACGCGCCTGGCGCAGACGCCTGGCTCGAGGTGTCGTCGATCAGCTGGTTCGGCGACTACCAGGCACGCCGCGGCAACATCCGATTCAAGCGTCACGACGCCGATGGCAAAGCAGTGAAGGGCACCGAGTTCGTGCACACGCTCAACGGATCCGCCCTCGCGGTCCCCCGGGTGTGGGCGGCGGTCATCGAGAACTATCGCAACCCCGATGGCTCGGTCACCGTGCCCGACGCACTGCGGCCCTACATGCGCGGCATCGAACGCATCGAGCCGCCGGCGGGGTCGAAGGTCGAGTGACGACATGACCGACTGGGCAGCCAGCGACAAGCGGGCGGAGCTGTGGGGACGGCGCGTCCAATACGAAACGGCGGGCCTCGACGTCGCTGATGTCGACCCCGATCCGGTGGTGCAGTGGCACCAGTGGCACAACGATGCACTCGAGGGCGGCGTCGCCGAACCGAACGCGATGACGCTCGCCACGATCGGCGCCGACGGTGTGCCCGACTCTCGGATCGTCCTCGTGCGCACCGTCGATCAGCAGGGCCTGGTCTTCTACTCCAACTACGACGGCGCCAAGAGCCGCCAACTCGACGCAGCGCCCGTTGCGTCGGCGGTGTTCTCGTGGCTCGACCTGCACCGCCAGGTGAGGCTGCGCGCACGCGTCGAACGAGTCACCGACGCCGAGAGCGATGCGTACTTCGCGTCGAGGCCCCGCCCCAGCCAACTCGGCGCCTGGGCATCACCGCAGAGCGACGAGATCCACGATCGATCGGTGCTCGAAGAGCGGGTGATCGCCTTCGACGAGCGTTTCGCGGATGGTGAGGTGCCTCGTCCGCCGTATTGGGGTGGCTGGCGCCTGATCCCGTTCGAGTGGGAGTTCTGGCAGGGCCGTCCCAGCCGCCTCCACGACCGCCTCCGCTATCGCCGCACCGGCGACACCTGGATCATCATCCGCCTCGCCCCCTGACCGCCTCGAACCGCCGGCCCCCCGACAGTCCGCGCCAGCCCGAAAATGTGCGGATTCGTGTCGCTGACCGTCACGATCCAGGGCGATTTCGGTTGCATGGCTGCGGCCATCGCAAATTGCGCGGTTTCGTGGCGGTGACCGTCACGATGTGGTGCAATTTCGAGGAAGGGCCCATTCTCGGGGTGGGAACGATCGGGAAACTGCGAGCGGGAGGGTTGAACGAGGGTCGAGGAGGGGCGAGGCTGGGGACATGACGAAAGTGCTGGTGGTCGACGACGAGCCGACCGTGCGCGAGGTGGTGGTCGGGTACCTGCGTCGCGATGGTCACGAGGTCGCCGAAGCCGGTGACGGCACCACCGCTCTGGAGTTGCTCGAGGCGGACCCGCCCGACCTGGTGGTACTCGACATGATGCTGCCAGGCGTGCACGGTCTCGACGTGCTGCGTCGGGTGCGCGCCACGAGCGACATCCCCGTGATCATGTTGACCGCCCGGGCCGAGGAGTCCGACCGGGTGGCTGGCCTGGAACTCGGTGCCGACGACTACGTCGTCAAACCGTTCTCGCCGCGTGAACTCGCGGCTCGTGTCAACGGGGTGTTGCGCCGAACCAACGGTCGCCAGGCCGCCGCTGCACTGGGCCCGATCGTGCACGGACCGCTCACCGTCGAACCGCTCAGCCGACAGGTCACACTCGACGGCCGGGTGATCGAGATGACGCCGAAGGAATTCGACGTCCTCGCCTTCCTGGCAGCGTCACCCCGACAGGTGTTCTCACGTGCCCAGCTCTTGGAGTCGGTGTGGCAGTCGTCGCCCGAGTGGCAGGATCCCGCAACCGTGACCGTGCACATGCGTCGTATCCGCAACAAGATCGAGGACGATCCCGAGCATCCGCGTTGGATCACCACGGTGTGGGGCGTCGGCTACCGGTTCGAGCCGTGACGGACCACGCCGACCATGCTCGGCGCTTACGCCCGTTCGATCGCATCGGCGTCCGATTCGTCGTAGCAATGCTCGCCGTCCTCGGCGTCGCCGTCGTGATGATCGCCATCGCGGCCCAGTCGATGTTCATCAACGACCACGACCTGCGTCTCTTGATGTGGGTGCTCGTGCCAGCCGTGCTCGGTGCTGCGCTCGTGGCGATGCTGATGGCTCGGCCGGTCGCGCGCGACGCGTCCAGGATCTGTGACGCCGCGATGCGCGTGGCCGAGGGTGATCTGAGCGCCCGCACCGGCGTGGTGCGCTCCGACGAACTGGGTGAGGCGGCGGCGATGTTCGACACGATGGTCGACCGACTCGACGCCATCGAACGCGAACGTGCCGTCATGCTGTCGTCGATTTCGCACGACCTCCGCACGCCACTCGCGGCGCTGCGCGCCTCGGTCGAAGCGATCCGCGACGGCGTTGCCCCTGACCCTGATGCCTACCTCTCCGGGATGGAGCGCCAGATCCGGGCGCTGGCATCACTGGTCGACGACCTCCAACTCCACAGCCGGATCGTCAGCGGCACCTTCGACATGACCCGAACCAGGCTCGATCTCACCGAACTCGCTGACGAAGCCATGGAGACGTTGCGCCCGCTCGCCGAGACCAGACACCTCGCGCTGTTGCTCGAAGCCGACCAGCGCGTCACCGTCGAGGCCGATGGACCCCAGCTCGCCCGGGTGATCAGAAACCTGCTCGAGAACGCGATTCGCCATGCGCCCGACGGCTCCGTCGTGCTGGTCCAGGTCGCTGCGACCCCTCAGGTGGCCACGCTCCGCGTGGTCGATCAGGGTGACGGTTTTCCGGCCGACTTCCGCGACAAGGCGTTCGAACCGTTCACTCGTGCCGACCCGGCCCGCGATCTTCGCACCGGTACCGCCGGTCTCGGGCTCTCGATCGCCCGCGGAATCGTCACCGCGCACGGCGGCACCATTGGTGTGGCCGACGGACCTGGTGGCATCGTCGAGATCGCGCTACCGGTCTGACGTCGACGACGGAGGAACGTTCCACGACGTGGCGGCCTCGACCAGCCCGTCGATGAGCGACTCGGTGTGCGGTGTGAGTCCCGGGCCCTCCCAATCCCACCACAGTGGGCTCGACCCGCGCACCCGTGGCGGCAGCTCGACCTGCACGCCGCCGTCTCGCGGCAGGTTGACCGGGTTGGCCGGGTGGAGCCCTCGCAGTGGCTTGGGGATCGCGCTGATGTCGGTGCGGATGTCGTATGCCGGCAACGTGCGCCGGAGTGCGGCGCCGACATGCTCCGCGAAGGGGCGGTTGCCTCCGCCGAGCAGCAGTGATCCGAACAGGCCGCGGCGCCCGTAGCCGTGAACCGTGATCACGATGTCGACGTGCTCGACGAAGGTGGCGAGTTCGGCGGACTCGTCCGGGTTGACCTCGATCGACGGGAGGTGGTCACGCATGCCCGGCGGCTGGATGACGCTGTAGCACGAGGCGCCGGAACGCTGGGCCGCCCGACGGGCGATCACGTCGGTCATCGCCTCGAGCGCGCCGCCGTGATACGCCATGAACCCCACTCGACCGCGCAGTTCGGTGACCTCCTCCACCCCCGGCTGCGAGAGGAGGGTGGCGAACGCGGTCATCGTCCCATGATCGCAGCATCTCGGCCCTACAGTGATGTCGATGTTGGTGTGGATGGACCTGGAGATGACCGGACTCGATCACACGACCGAGGTGATCGTCGAGATCGCGACGATCATCACCGACGACGACCTGGCGATCATCGCCGAGGGACCCGACCTGGTCATCCACCAACCCGACGATGTTCTCGCGGCGATGGACCCGTTCGTGGTCGACATGCACACCAAGTCAGGACTGCTCGATCAGATCAAGGCGTCCGAGATCAGCCTCGAGGCGGCTGGGACGGCCACGCTGGAGTTCATCAAGCAGCATGTGCCGGAGTCGGCGAGCGTGCCGCTGTGTGGGAACTCGATCGGTACCGACCGCCGGTTCCTGGCTGCGTATCTGCCCGACATCGAGGACTACCTGCACTACCGCTCGATCGACGTGTCGAGCGTGAAGGAACTCGTCAAGCGCTGGTACCCGGGTGTCGACGCCGACCGTCCCCGTGGCCAGGGTTCGCACCGGGCGCTGGACGACATCCGCGAGTCGATCCGGGAGATGGCCTACTACCGCGAGCGCGTGTTCGTGCCAGCGGCGTCACCACCGGACCCCGCGGCCGTCGTCGTCGATCACTCCGCGAAATAGGGACCATCGGCCCTCTCACCCTCATACCTGCTGGGGTACGTTGAAGTCGAGAGATCGCCGGGTTCTCCAATCCCCGGACCTCCCGCCCTCTGCCGGAACCGATAGGTTCCGGCGGATGCGCGCTGTCGTCCTTCGCTCCCATGGTGGTCCCGAGGTCTTGACGATCGAGGAGGTCGACGACCCCACACCAGGTCGGGACGACCTCGTCGTCGACGTCGAACACACCGCCATCAATCGTGCCGACATCCTTCAGCGAATGGGCCTGTATCCCGATCCTCGTAACCAGCCGCTGGAGATCCCTGGCCTCGAATACGCGGGCGTCGTCTCGGCGGTCGGCGCTGACGTGAGCGACTGGTCGGTCGGCGATCGGGCGATGGGCATCGAGGCCGGTGGCTGCTACGCCGAGAAGGTCGTCACCCACGCTCGCCAGGCCCTCCCCGTGCCGGAGTCGGTTGCCTCCGGCGATGCCGCTGCGATCCCCGAGGTGTTCCTCACTGCCTGGGACGCCCTCGTCGTGCAGGGCGGGCTCACGAGCGGGCGCTGGGCGCTGGTGCACGCCGGCGCATCTGGTGTCGGCACTGCCGGCATCCAGATCGCGA
The DNA here is from genome assembly GCA_038321235.1 of Acidimicrobiales bacterium. GTDB lineage: Bacteria > Actinomycetota > Acidimicrobiia > Acidimicrobiales > Ilumatobacteraceae > Sva-07. The sequence goes on from JBBQEU010000001.1 coordinate 21,102, forward strand.
AAGCGATCGGCGCCCGAATCGCTGTCACGTGCTCGGTTGGGAAGATGGACGCCTGCCATGAACTCGGTGCCGACGTCGTGCTCGAACGAAGCCCGTCCGATTGGCTCTCGGCGCTCGCCGAACAGGTGCCTGGCGGAGTAGACGTGGTGCTCGACGTGATCGGCGGGGAGGAGACCGACCGCAACCTCGAGGCGGTCCGGTTGGACGCCACCATCGTGCAGGTGGGCCTGATGGGTGGCGGCAACGCGTCGGTCAACGTCGGGCTCATCCTGTCGAAGCGGATCACGTGGATCGGCACCACGCTGCGCGCGCGACCGGTCGAACGCAAACTGGCACTGTGCCAGCGTTTCATCGACGAGATGCTGCCGCTGTTCGACAGCGGCGCGCTGCGCCCGGTGATCGATTCGCGCTACGCGTTCGCGGACATCGACGACGCTCACCGGCACATGGAGGCCAACGCCAACGTCGGCAAGATCCTGATCGACCTCTGAGCGGTTCAACGCTCAATCTGGGCGAGCGGCGACCGAGCGCTGTTTCCAGGGCACCTCGCGCCGCAACACCACCGCGAACAGGCTGCGCAGGAAAATCCAGGCGAACACGACGACTGCGAGCGGATACAGCAACGCTGTCACCGGATGCATCGACCCGGCCCGTCGACCGAGCACCCAGAACTGCACGGCGCTCAGCGGATACACCAGCGGTTCGGCGATCCACCCGCCGGCCAAGGACCACATCCAGAGCGCGACAGCGAGCGACAACCACCACGGCGTGAAACGGGTGCCGGTGGCGATGCTGCGGGTCCAGCCCTGAACGAGCTGACGGAACCCGTCGGGATACATGCGAAACGACGTGTCGGGGCGGCCGGTGTAGAGCGTCGAGCGACCGACCAGTTGGGCGAGGCCGATGTCCTCGGTGTGCATCGTTCGCACGGCGGCGTGGCCGCCGACCTCGTCGTAGGTCGTACGCCCGATTGCGAGGACCGGACCGAACGCCACCGTCGGCTCGAGCCGTTCGCCAGCGACGGTGAAGCCGCCGGACCCCATCAGCGCCGTGACGTTGGCGAGCACGCTCGCCTGTTCGGGCCAGGTCCCGGTGTGGTGCCACGGCTGCATCGAGACCACCGAGTGCGGAACAGCGGACCAGGTCGATGCGATGCGATCGAGCAGGTCGGGTGCAGGACGGACATCGGCATCGACGAACAACAGCAGCGGTGCGAGGGTCGAGCGGGCACCGTGCCAGCACGCGTGCGGCTTTCCGAGCCAGCCGTCGGGGAGTGCCGGTGGGTGCACCACGTGCGCGCCGAGACGCGTGGCCACCTCGCTGGTGTCGTCGTCGGAGTGGTCGTCAACCACCACGAGTTGGTCGCCGGTACGCATCTGTGCCGCCAACCGTGGCAGGAGATGGGGGAGTGCGTCGGCCTCGTTGCGTGCCGGGACGATGATCGCCAACGACGGTCGTTCGAGGTGTGCTGAATCGAGGGGTGGCACCGGCGGGAGCGGTCGCAGCCGCCACAACAGCAGCCATCCGAGGATCCAACCGACGCCGAACAACGCGAGATCCACGCCGACACTCTTGCCGCTGCGGCGACAGTCGGCCAATGCTCGCGACAGGAATCTTGGTGAACTCTCGGAAACTCCCTTGACCTGCGCACCCGGGACGTGGTTGTGTAACCAACCGGGTCAGCACACCGGCGCCCGCGACGACACGAGAGGATCCATGATGAGCATCACGCCCACCGCCATCATCCGCTCGGCATCGCCGCGCCCGTACGCCGACGCGACATCGCTGTCGGTTTCGGCGTACCGGGTCGGCTTCCTCCCGAACTCGTCGTTCGACGGTTCCTGGGTGTGCTGCGACCACATGTCGACCGAGCACAACCCGACCACCGGCAACACCACCGGGTCGAAGCGACTCGACCCCGGCGCCTTCGTAGGAGTTCTGACGTAACACCAACGTCAGATCACCTCTCACGAGGCCGCCGGGTTCCGACCCGGCGGCCTCTTTTGTTTTTCCCGCACTGTTGCACCCATCTCACCGATCCACATCCGAAAGGCACCGACCATGACGCTCACCGAAACATCACTCAGCACCACCCACCGCGCCCATTGCACCGACTTCGAACAGGAAAACACCATGTACCACTCGACGTTCATCGAACCGAACAGCGTCGCGCTGCTCGAGCCGCGAGAACCGGACAGTCCGAGACCGCCCGGCGACGTCCCGGTCCGCCGCCCGGTCGCTCGCTGCGCCGACGGCCACGGCACTCTCAGCGCGTTGTTCTTCTCCGACAACGTGATCGACATCGCCCGAGCCAAGGCGATGTGCGGCCTGTGCCCGCTTCAGGTCGACTGCCTCGCCGGTGCCCTCGAACGCGAGGAGCCGTGGGGTGTCTGGGGCGGTGAATTGCTGTCCGGTGGCCGGATCATCGCCAACAAGCGCCCGTGTGGCCGCCCCCCCAAGCACCCGCGCCCCGAGATGGTGATCGACGAACTCGGACCCGTCGAGGTGCCCGTCGCCGTCGCCTGACGGTGTTGCGAGCTCCCCGACCACGTTTGTGCGGCATTTCGGGTGGACCCCCTCACCCGAAATGCCACGCAGACGTGGTTGTCTGCCGGGGATGAACGAATGCGAACAACCATGGGGGCGAATCGGCGGCTGCAGTAGGGGTCAGTAGCCTCACTGGCGTGCAGATCCGTCCCCGTCTCCTCATCGGATCGCTGCTCGTCGCGGTGGCCGTGATCGGCATCTTCGTCTGGACCCAACGATCCGACGGCGACGATCTGCCGGCCGACGCCACGCTGACCGATCCCGGCGCCGTCGTGACGTTCCCGAATGACGGGCTCGGCAACGATGACGTCCAGGGTGATGCCTTTCCCGACATCACCCTGCTCGATCGCGACGACAACGAGGTCACCACCGCCGACCTGATCGGTGAACCGCTCGTGGTGAACCTCTGGTACTCGACATGCGCGCCGTGCGCGAAAGAGTTGCCCGAGTTCGCCGAAGTCGACGCCGAGACCGACGACGTCCGCTTCGTCGGGGCCAACACCCTCGACTCGGTCGAGGTGATGGAACGCTTCGCCGGCGAACGCGGTGTCGAGTACGACCTGTTCCTCGACGAATACGCAGAACTCGTCGACGCCATCGGCGCCACGGCGATGCCGATCACGCTGTTCGTCGCCTCTGACGGCACGATTGTCGAACAGACTGGGCCGCTCGACGCCGATGAACTCCGCGGCAAGATCGCCGATCTGCTCGCCGTCGACGAAGGCGCAGCATGAGCCTGTCGTTCATCCGCGGCATGGTTGCTGCGGTGAACCCGTGTGGGTTCATCCTGCTCCCGACGTACCTGATGTACTTCCTCGGGCTCCAGGGCAGCATGCCCGGATCGCAGCGCGCCACCATGCGACGAGCGGTGATCGTGAGCGCCGCCGTGTCCACCGGCTTCCTGTCGGTATTCCTGATCGCCGGCATCATCTCGTACAACTTCACCAGTTGGATCAACGAGAACGCCAAGTACGCCACCGGAGCGATCGGCGTGGCCCTGCTCGTGCTCGGCATCGCCATGGTCTTCGGCTACAAGCTGCCGTTCATGACCCCACGGCTCGACACCGGCGGCGAAGGTCCCAAGCAGACCGTCGGCGCCATGTTCGTCTACGGCATCGCCTACGCCGTTGCGTCGATCGGCTGCACGATCGGTTTGTTCATCGCCACGGTCTTCAGCACCACCCGGCGCGACGGCCTGGTATCCGGTGTCGGCAACATGCTCGCCTACGGAGCCGGGATGGCGCTCCTCGTCAGTGCGCTCACCATCGCGCTCGCGTCGGCGAACACCGGTCTGCTCAAGGTGTTGCGCGGCAGCCTGCAGTACGTCGACCGGATCGCCGCGTTCTTCGTGCTGTTGTCGGGCCTCTACCTGCTCTGGTACTTCTACTGGGTCGACATCCGAGAAGAGGGCGACCCGATCACCGACTGGGCGCTCGAACGCCAAGCCCAGGCCACCGCCTTCCTGAGCGATCACTGGCAGATCACCGGTCTGGTGATGGCCGCGATCGTGGGCGGCGCCATGGTGTACGCCTGGTCACGACCCAACGCCGCTGTGGACGAACCCTCGACACCTGGTCCTGGTCGACCGAGTCCAGAGGTCGACGTTCAGAGGTAGTTGATCGCTCGGGCCCGCGCGCTCAGTTCGTCACGATGGTCGGGGTGAGCGACCGCGATCAGCGCCTTGGTGCGCTCGCGGATCGATCGACCACGAAGCTCGGCGACACCCCATTCGGTGACGATCTTGTCGACGGTGTTCTTCGGCGTGGTGACCACGTCGCCGGCCGCGAGCTGAGGAACGATTCGCGATGCTCCGCGTGACGTCGTGGAGTGCAACACCACGTATCCCTGGCCACCTTCGGAGTACGCAGCGCCACGGGCGAAATCGTTCTGGCCACCGGACGACGAGTAGTACTGCCCGCCGATGGTCTCGGAGGCGCACTGGCCGAGGAAGTCGACGGTGAGTGTGGCGTTGATCGACACGAAGTTGCGTTCGTTGGCGATGATGCGCGGGTCGTTCACGTAGCGCACGGCATGCAGCTCGATGGCAGTGTTCTCGTGGAGGAACTCGTGCAACCGACGCGTGCCGAGTGCAAACGTGCCGACGGCCTTGGTGCGGTTGAGCCGCTTGCGGACACCGTTGACCACGCCCGACTCCATGAGGTCGACGACACCGTCGGAGACGAGTTCGGTGTGGATGCCGAGATCCTTGTGGCCGGTGAGTGACGCCATGATCGCATTGGGGATCGCACCGATGCCGGTCTGGATCGTCGCGCCGTTGGGGATGCGCTCGGCGACGAAGGCCGCGATCTTTCGGTCGGTGTCGCCGGGTGCGGTCGGTGGGACCTCGACGAGGGGCCGATCGCTCCGACACCAGCCCACCACCTGCGACAGGTGGATCTGGTTGCGCCCGAACGTGCGCGGCATGTCGTCGGTGACCTCGAGGAAGAACCGGCCGCGCCCGATGAAACTCGACGTGTAGTCGGCCGACACCCCGAGCGAGAAGTACCCGTGGCGGTCCGGAGGGGAAGCCGCGGCGATCACCAGCGGGTCGTCCGTGCGCATCCGCATCAACGCGTAGACCTCGGAGAAGTGAGCGGGGACCAGGCCGATGGCGCCGCTCGCGAAGTACGGGCGCGTCACGTGCGACAGGAAGTACGAGAGGTGCTTCAGGCGAGTTCCGTAGTCACCTCGCAGATACGGCCGATCGTGGATGGCGTGCATCTGATGGACGCGCACTTCGTCGATCCGCGGGTCGCCGTCAGCGGCGGCGGCGTCGATCGCGTCCATCACAGCGGTCGGTTCGCCGTTGGCCAAGGGCACGATGATCTGTGTGCCCGAGGTGATGTGTTCGAGCACGTCGGCGGGTTGATTCGGCGCGGTCGTGGGTGCCGTGGTCATGGTCCCCTACCGTAGGGCGGGTATGGCTGCTTCCTCCACACCGTCCTCGCGGCTGCCGGCGTCACCGTCGACACGAATGATCGACGCACCGCTCGATCCGGCGCTCGTGCCGGTGCAGCCGGCAGCCACGGTGATGGTGGTGCGTGATGCGCTCGACGGCGAGCCGGGAGTCGAGGTGTTCATGCTGCGCCGTACTGCCAACGCGGTGTTCGGTGCCGGGATGTACGTGTTCCCGGGTGGCCGTGTCGATGGGCTCGACGGCGCCGAGGACATCGCCCCGTTCTGTCGTGGCCTCGACGACGTCGCAGCCAGCGAGCGACTCGGCGTCGACCATGGTGGGCTCGCCTACTGGGTCGCCGCCGTGCGCGAGTGTTTCGAGGAAGCCGGCGTGCTGTTCGCGGAGCGCCGCGAGGGAGGTCCGCTGGAGTTGCGCAACGAGGATCGTCACGAGATACACGACCACGACAGCTCGCTCTCGCTGGTCGAACTGTGCCGACGTGACGATCTGGTGCTCGATCTGTCGAGCACCTACTACGTCGATCACTGGATCACGCCGATCGGCGAGCAACGTCGCTTCGACACTCGCTTCTTCCTCGCCGAGATGCCGATCGATCAAGTCCCATTGCACGACGACAAGGAGACCGTCGACAGCCTGTGGGTGCGCCCAGCCGAGGCATTGCGTCTGCAGGCGGCGGGCGAACTGATGATGATGCCCCCGACGATGGCCAACCTCCGTTTCCTCGAACCGCACCCGACCGCTGCCGCAGCGCTGGCTGCCGGAGCTGCAATCGAGAAGCCGCCGTGCATTCTGCCGAAACTCCGTCGCGACGCCGACGGTCGCCTGGTCGGCGTCGCGATGCCTGGCGACCCCGACTACGACAACCTGACCTGAACGCTGTTACTCATGGTGTCAGACACCACGAGTAACACTCACGGGGGTGACTGCTTCGAACTCGCGGGCGGTGCAGCCGGCCATGTCGAGATCGACCTGCGGCGCCGGAGGAGCGATCTCGTCGAGAATCTGTCGGGCAATCGAACGGAACTCGTCGGCCGCGGCGCCCGTTCCGTCGAGCGACACCGGACTTCCCGCGTCGCCGCCGGCGGCGACGGCAGCTTCGAGCGGCACCTTGCCGAGCAGCGGCGCGCCAATTGCGTCGGCGAGAGCCTGGCCGCCGCCCTCACCGAACAACGCGTACGACTCGCCGTGGTCGCAGGTGAACGTGCTCATGTTCTCGATGACGCCGATCACTTCGAGGAAGCTCCGCCGCGCCATGTCGGCGGCGCGCTGGGCGACCTTCTGCGCGGCGAGCGCCGGCGTGGTGACCACGATGAGCGACGTGCTCGGCAGCATCCGTGCCAGGCCCATCTGCACGTCGCCGGTTCCTGGCGGCATGTCGATCAACAGGTAGTCGAGGTGGCCCCACTGGACGTCGCGCAGGAACTGCTCGACCGCTTTGGTGAGCATCAGGCCACGCCACATCAGCGCGGTGTCCTCCTCGACGAGGAAACCGGTCGAGACCACTTTCAGCAGACCATCTCCGACGGGTCGCTCGTTGGGCACGATCTTGGGCTTGTCGGATCCTTCGACCTGGCGGGCTTCCATGCGGTCGGAGATACCGAGCAGGCGAGGCACCGAGAACCCCCAGATGTCGGCGTCGAGCACACCGACGGTGTAGCCGGCATCAGCAAGTGCGGCGGCCAGATTGACGGTGACCGAGCTCTTGCCGACGCCCCCCTTGCCGCTGGCGATGGCCAGCACCTTGCAGCTCAGGGGGATCTCGGTGTCGGGGGCGTTCTGGCGGGCGTTCCAGCGGGCCTTGGTCATGACCTCGGTGCGCTCGTCGGCGTCCATCTCGCCCCATGAGATCTTCACGTCGGTGACGCCGGGGTGCACCGACACCTTGCTCTCGACTTCCTTCTTGATCTCGGCGCGTAGCGGGCAGCCCCTGATCGTCAGCTTCACGCCAACGGTGATCAGTCCCTCGGGCGTGATGTCGACCGATGGCACCATGCCGAGCGACACGATGTCGGAGCCGAGTTCGGGGTCGATCACCGTGGCCAGTGCCGCCATCACCTCGTCATGGGTCGGCGGGGTGATGGTGGTGCCGGTCGCTGTGGAAGACATCTCGGCGGGCATGACTCGCATTTTACCGGCCGAAGCCGTGTAATCTCCAGGTGTGGTCCAGGAACACAAGAGCGTCCCGTCGTCCGTGCCCGGACCACCGCAACTCGACCTGCTCAAAGCGCTCGGTGACAACACCCGATACGCCATCTATCTCGAACTCGCCCGTTCGGCCCGACCGTTGGCCACCGCCGACATCTCCGAGTCGCTCGACCTGCATCCGAACACGGTACGACCGCACCTCGAACGGATGCGCGAAGCGGGGCTGCTCGCGGTGGAGGTGGGCGGCCGAGGCGACGTCGGTCGCCCGCAACACCGCTACTCGATCGCTGCCAACGCACCCTCGCTCGGCTTCGAGCCACCGACGATGCCAGTCCTTGCTCGCATGGTGCTGGCGATGGCGGCTCGACTGCAGGCGAGCGCCGACGACGCCGAAGCCGTCGGGCGCACCGAGGGAGCGACCCGCGCTCTGCCCTATCAGCAGGCGCCGTCCACGCTCGAAGCACTGGTATCGGATCTCGATCGACTGGGATTCGATCCCGTCGTCACCGGGGCAGACGATCCCGACGCTGCGGTGGTCGCGTTCAGCCACTGTCCGTTCGCCGAGCTGGCCGAGACGCACCCCGAACTCGTCTGCGGTTTGCATCGTGGCCTGGTCGCTGGGTTCGTCGCCGAGATGGGCGATACCGTGGTCGACGAGTTCTGCACCCTCATCAGTCGCACGCCGTGCCGTGTGACGGTCGCTTCCCGCTAACTTGAAACAACCGCAACCAGGAGGTTCCGAATGATCACGCTCACCGACACCGCCGCTGTCAAGGTTCGCCAACTGCTCTCCGACGAAGGCGCCGAGGATCTGGCACTTCGTGTCGCCGTGCGCCCGGGTGGCTGCAGCGGGTTCTCGTACGAGATGTTCTTCGACGGCGACATCGCCGACGACGACAACCAGGCCACCTATGGCGACGACGGGTTCGTGAAGGTCGTCGTCGATCCGGCCTCGGCGCAGTTGCTCGAGGGCGCCACGCTCGACTACAAGGACGGCCTCGACCAGTCGGGCTTCGCCATCACGAACCCCAACGCGTCGCGCACCTGCGGCTGCGGCTCCAGCTTCTCCTGAACAGAGTCGGCGCGTCGTGCGGCGAACGCCCAGCGTTCACGACGTTGCGCGCTCGAGCACCTCGACGAGTTCGGTCTCGTCCCACACAGCGTCGAGTCGTTCGATCACGGTGCCATCGGCCGCGATGACGAACAGCGCGGGCTCGAAGGTGAGATTCGCCGCGCCGACTGCCTCGGCCGGGGCGGTTGCGGTGTTGTCGGTGTACACCTCGGCGTGGACCCAGGTGAACGTGTCACCGAAGCGATCTTGGACGCTGATCATCGACTCGAGCGCGGGAGCGCATGTTCCCGTCTGGCAGAACGCCGGCGTACCGATCAAGTAGGCCACTGGCTTGCCGGCGAGGAGTGCGTCGGTGAGCGTGAGTTCGTGGAACGGACACGCTTCTGGCTCGCGGGTGCAGATCGGATCGACGTCGCGGGCGTCGTCGACGGTGGGCGTCTCGAACGGGGGCATTGGTTGGCCCGGACCTGGCACGACCACCGAACCTGGCTCCATCACCTGGAAGGCAGCGCCGTCCTCGGGCCCACCGTCGACGACGAGGTAGTAGACCCCTGGCGTCTCGATCGGCACCCTGAAGCTGTAATACGGGCCTGATTCGAGGTCGCGGCGTGGCGCCGAGATCCTGATGCCGAGCGCATTGCCATCGACGTCGGTGACCTCGGCGCCCAGGTTGTCGGGACCGTCTGCGATCAGACGACCGTCGGCGGCTGCAAGACTGATCGGGAGGCGCTGCAGGCCCGGCTCTTGAACGTCCTGGGGGAACCGCTGCGCCAACACGTACGTCCCGAACGCACTGGCAGAAGCGGCCTCGTCGGTGGTATCGGTGCCGTCCTGCGAATCGGAGTTCTGCGACTCGGAGCCCGACGAACCGTCGTCGCCGGAGCCGCACGCGGCGAGCACTCCAGTGGCAGCGATGCCCGCGACGAACCCGCGACGGGAGATCTGAAACGTCTGGCGGGCTGGAGTGGGGGACATCGAGTACGACGATACCGGTGGGTCGGCGAGGCCGGAGGTCGCCTCGGGTGCGGCTACGTTGGGCGCCATGAGTAAGCCGCTTGGTCCCTACACCCCCGTCGTGCGCGCCGGAGATTTCGTCATCGTGTCCGGTCAGGGGGGGATGCGTGACGGCGTCAAGGTCGACGGCGGCGTTCGCGCTGAGACCACCCAGACCATGGCCAACGTCGCCGCCCAACTCGCCACCGTCGGCGCGTCGCTGACCGATGTCGTCAAGACCACCTGCTTTCTCACCGACATGGAGAACTTCACGGCGTTCAACGAGGCCTATGCCGAGGCGCTCGGATCGCATCGTCCGGCGCGTTCGACAGTGGGGGTCGCTGGACTGCCCGGCAACTTCCTGGTCGAGGTCGAGGCCTGGGCCTACGTTCCTCAAGGGTGAGCGTCGCCCTTCTCGATCGGGGGAGCACACGTTGCGACTGGGCGCTCACGGGCGGGCCCCACATCGGCGACGCCTACCTCCGGTATCACGACGAGATGTGGGGCGTTCCGCAGCGTGATCCGCAGGTGCTGTTCGAGTTCCTGATTCTCGAAGGCGCCCAGGCGGGACTGGCGTGGTCGACGATCCTGCGCAAACTCGACGGATACCGACGCGCCTACGACGGCTTCGATCCCGAAGCGATCGCCCGCTATGACGACGCCGACGTGGTCCGTCTCCTCGCCGATGGCGGCATCGTGCGCAACCGGGCAAAGGTGGCAGCATCGATCCGCAACGCCCAGGCGTGGCTCGAACTCGACGATCCGGTGGGATATCTATGGGGCTTCATCGGCGGCGAGGTGATCCAGAACGCCTGGTCGGACATGTCGGCGGTGCCAGCGGAGACCGAAGCGTCCCGAGCAATGAGTCGGGATCTCAAGCGCCGCGGCTTCGGTTTCGTCGGCCCGACGATCTGCTACGCGTTGATGCAGGCCACCGGAATGGTCAACGATCACATCGTCCGCTGCTTTCGTCACCATGAGTGCAACGCACTAGCCTGAGCCGATGCCCGGTGCCATCGCCATCGTGATCGTCTTGTTCATGATCCCTGTCCTGGTGATCATGAGCGGCGCCGTCGCCTCTGCGATCATCGGCGAGGTCTTCTACCGAGATGGCCGCTCTCGTTTCAAGGACAGCGAACTCCTCGACCTCCCCGACTGATTACAACAGGGGTCAGACCCGCGATGTAATCGGGTTACAACGCGGGTCTGACCCCAGTTGTAATGCTGGCACACTGGCGCCATGCATTCCCACGATCGGGCGACCGAGGAGCTGACCGAGGCGATCGTTCGCTATTCCGTCGAACGAATGAGGCTCGATCCGCCGCCGCTCGATCACCCCCGTACGCCGGAGGAACTGCGCGACGCTGCAGGAACCACGATCACCCCGGGCGGCATCGGCGGACTCGATGCATTACGAGTTTTCGAAGAGGTGCTGGCGCCTTCGTGCATCTCGGTGGATCATCCCCGGTTCCTCGCGTTCGTGCCGGCCGCACCGACCGAGGCCTCGATGCTCTTCGACCTCGTCGTCGGCGCATCCAGCGTCTATGCCGGGTCGTGGCTCGAAGGTGCCGGCGCGATCTACGCCGAGAACGAAGCGCTGCGGTGGATCGCCGACCTCGTCGGACTGCCGGACGAAGCGGGTGGCGTCTTCGTGAGCGGCGGAACCGCTGGCAACTTGAGCGCGCTGATCGCGGCACGGTGGCGGTGGCGACATCGAGCTGCTGGGGCGCACGACCGGACACGTGGGCTGATGGTCGCCTCGGCCGGGGCGCACTCGTCGATCGTGCAGGCGGCACGGGCGATGGACGCCGACGTCGTTGCCGTGCCGGCCGACGATCGCGGCCGAATGGCGGGTGCTGCGTTGCGTTCGACGGTCGCAGCGCTCGACGACGCGGATCGTGAGCGGCTCTTCGCCATTGTCGCCACGTCGGGTACCACGAACGCCGGCGTGATCGATGACCTCGCCGGAACCGCTGACGTCGCCGCCGACCTCGACACCTGGTTCCACGTCGACGGCGCGTACGGCGGCGCGGCACTCGCGGCGCCGAGCGTCCGCGGGCGCTTCGTCGGTATCGAACGCGCCGACAGCTTCATCGTCGACCCGCACAAGTGGCTCTTCGCACCGTTCGACTCGTGTGCGCTGCTGTACCGCGACCCCACCGTCGCACGGGCTGCCCACACCCAGCACGCCGAATACCTCGATGTGCTCCATTCCGATGGTGCGGCCGACGAACCGTGGAATGCGAGCGACTACGCGCATCACCTGTCGCGCCGTCCCCGAGGTCTGCCGCTGTGGTTCAGCCTCGCCACCTACGGCACCGACGCCTATTCGATCGCGGTCGAGACCACGTTGGAGACCGCTCGCGGCGCTGCTCGTCTCGTCGAGGCCTGCCCCGTGACCGAGTTGCTGATCGAGCCGGAGCTGTCGGTCGTGCTGTTCCGTCGGGTCGGATGGACCCCCTCGCAGTACCAGGCGTGGAGCGACGCCGAACTCGGTGCTGGCCGGTCGTTCGTCGTGCCCACGACCTGGCAGGGTGAGGTCGTGCTCCGGTTCTGCATCGTCAACCCCCGCACGACCACAGACGACATCCGAGCGATTCTGGCCACCCTCTCTCACAGCCCCGGCATCGCGGAGGCCCCGAGATGACCACGAGCCCACCACCCGTTGCCGACCTCCTGATCGCCAACGCCCGCAGTGTCGCCACCGTCGACGCCGAGCGGCGCGAACTTGCCGGCGGCTGGGTGGCGATCACCGACGGCCTCGTCAGCGGCATCGGAACCGGCCAGCCGCCCGCAGCGACCACGGTGCTCGATGCCACCGACTGCCTGGTCACGCCTGGCCTCGTGAACGCCCACCATCACCTGTTCCAGAATCTCACGCGGGCGTTCCCGGCGATGACCGACAAGCCGTTGTTCGGCTGGCTGCAGTCGCTGTATCCGCTCTGGCGTGGCCTCGACACCGAGTCGGTCTACGTGTCGGCGTGGGTGGGCCTTGCCGAGCTGGCGTTGGCGGGGTGCACCACGTCGACTGATCACCTGTATCTCCATCCGCACGGGGCCGGCGATCTGCTCACCGCCGAAATCGAGGCGGCCCGTGACCTCGGCATCAGGTTCCATCCGACCCGCGGCTCGATGTCGCTGTCGGAGAAGGACGGCGGATTGCCACCCGACGACGTCGTGGCCGACGACGACGAGATCCTCGCCGCCTGCGAGGCCGCCGTGCACCGTCACCACGACCGCTCGTTCGGCGCGATGACCCGAATCGCGCTCGCTCCGTGTTCGCCGTTCAGCGTCACCGAGGAACTGATGGTGCGCACCGCGGAGCTGGCCGAGCGGCTCGATGTGCGGCTGCACACCCACTTCGCCGAGAACGCCGAGGACGACCAGTTCAGCCTCGCCACGTTCGGGTGCCGGCCGATGGAGTACCTCGAACGAACCGGATGGTGCACTGATCGCACGTGGGTCGCCCATTGTGTGAAGCCCGACCACGACGAGATCCAACGACTCGGTGCGGCAGGTGTCGCAGCGGCGCACTGCCCGTCGAGCAACATGATCCTGTCATCCGGCATTGCCCCTGTGGTCGATCTCCGAGCAGCCGGCGTCCACGTCGGTCTCGGCGTCGACGGCTCGTCGTCGGCCGACGCTGCGTCGCTGTGGCTCGAAGCCCGTCAGGCGATGCTGCTCGCCAAGCTTCGCGACGGTGCAGGCGCCGGTACGGCCCGGATGGCGTTGGAGATGGCGACCGTCGGTGGCGCTGGCTGCCTGGGGCGAGTGGGCGAGATCGGAACACTGACGATCGGAGCTGTCGGCGACGTGGCCGTGTGGCCGTTGACCGGCCCGTCGTTCGCTGGAGCGATCGCGGATCCGATCGAGGCGTGGTTGCGCTGTGGCCCAGTCGCCTCACGCCACACCGTGGTGCACGGGCGGCCAGTCGTGCATGATGGCCAACTCGTCTCGTCTCGCCTCGGGGAGATGCTCGGCGCTCACGACCGGCTCGCTCGCCGTCTCCAGGCCTGACTCTTGCGCTGGTGACGTCGCGCACCGGGTCGCGCTGACCAGACTGGTGCCGTGACATCCCCTCGATCACGCACGGCGCCGTCGAGGCGGCCGACCCTGGCTCCGGGCCTCTCCGCGCTCGTCTCGCTCGTCGCTCTCACGGGGTGTCTCGCCGATCAGTCGGACGACGTCACCACCGGCGCCCAGATGCCGCCGCCGGCGATCGACGTCGAAGGTGACCCTGGCGCCATCAGTGGTGCTGCCGACGGCTCGGCCGATGGTGCTGTGGGCATCGACAGCGTCGTGATGATCGGCGACTCGATCACGAAGGGCGCGACACCGAACCTCGATGATCGCTATGGACTGCTCGGCCTCGACCATCAGATCGAAGCGGAGAACGGCAAACGCATAGCGATCTCGTCACGCGACAATCCGAGTGGGGCGTCGATCGCCGAGTTCCTGGCAGCGAACGGCGACGGCGACCACAGCGATGAGGTCTGGGTGGTCGCCCTCGGCACCAACGACATCGGCCAGTACGGAGGCCCCGACGACATCGCCGCTGCCGTCAACGAGATCCTCGCTGCCGTGCCCGAAGATGCTGCGTTGGTCTGGGTCGACACCTTCATCAGCGGTCGGCCTGACGACACCGACGCGGTCAACTCGATCATCCGTGACCGTGTGGCGCGTCGTGGCGACAGCGTCGTCGCACCGTGGAGTTCCTTCTCCGAGGGCGACGGAGTGCTCAGCGACGACGGTGTCCATCCGACGACCGATGGTGCCGATGTGTTCGCCTTCGTGGTCACCGACACCGTGCGTGCCTTCCTCGACCGCTGACGAGCTGGTGGCGGGGCTCAGGTGTCCCAGCGGGATTGGCCGAAGCGATAACCCACCGAACGCACGGTCTGGATCAAGCTGGCGTGCTCTTCGCCGAGCTTGGCGCGTAGACGGCGGACATGGACGTCGACCGTTCGCGCTCCGCCGTAGTACTCGTAGCCCCACACTCTGCTGAGCAGCATCTCGCGGGTGAAGACCTTGCCTGGATTCTGCGCAAGGAATTTCAGCAGCTCGTACTCCATGTACGTCATGTCGAGCGGCCGTCCGGCGATCGCCGCCTGGTACGTCTCGAGGTTGAGCGTCAGCTCGCCGTACTCGACGAGCTCTGCTCGGTGCAGATCGATGTCGGTGGCCAGCAGGTGTCGCAGTCGGGCTTCGAGTTCGGCTGGGTGGAACGGTGTGAGGCAGAAGTCGTCGAAGAGTTCGTCGCGGTGTTCGAGATCGGCGAGCTGTCCACCCCCGACCAACAGCATCACCGGGATGGTTCGGTCGCCACCTTTGTTGATGGCGCGCAGGAACGCCCAGCCACCATCGGCGTCGCTGGTGATGTCGACGATCGCCCCGGCCCAACCGCCGGCAGGTTCGTCGACGTCGCCATCGGCGACCGATGCCGCTTTCCATGCATAACCGGCCAGGTCGAGCGTGCGCGCGAGGTCGGGCGAGGCCGGGTCGGGAACGACCACCAACATCGACTCGCGAGCCATGGTCAGAGCGTCCCGAGGTATCGGTCTCGTTCGAACGGCGTGACCTGGGTCTTGTAGCTGCGCCACTCGCTGCGCTTGTTGCGCAGGAACCACTCGAAGATGTGCTCGCCGAGCGCCTCTTGCACGAGTGTGGAATTCTCCATCACGATGAGCGCGTCGTTGAGCGACTGAGGGAGTTGGCGGATGCCGAGCTTTGCCAGCACGTCGTCGCCGATCTCGAACAGGTTCGCGTCGGCCTCGTCGGGGAGCTCGTATCCCTCGCGCACGCCGCGCATCCCCGCCGCCAGCATCAGGCTGAACGCGAGATACGGGTTGCAGGCCGGGTCGGCCGAGCGGTACTCGATGCGCGTCGCATTCGGGTTGTCGCGCTTCGGAATCGGCACTCGGATGAGACCGCTGCGGTTGTTGCGCGCCCAGCTGATGTGGACGGGCGCTTCGAAGCCCGGTACGAGGCGCTTGTAGCTGTTGACGGTCTGGTTGGTGACCGCAGTGATCTCCGCTGCGTGGTGGAGCATGCCGGCCATGAACGACTTGGCCGTCGGCGACAAGCGGTAGGCGTCGTCGGCGTCGTAGAACGCATTGTCGTCGCCACGGAACAGCGACAGGTGCACGTGCATCCCTGACCCCTGCACGCCCTCGAGCGGCTTGGGCATGAATGTGGCGTGGACGTCGTGCTGTGACGCCACCTCGCGCACGGCGAGGCGGAACGTCATCATGCTGTCGGCCATCGTGAGTGCGTCGGTGTGGCGCAGATCGATCTCCTGCTGGCCAGGGGCGTCCTCGTGGAAGCTGTATTCGACCGGGATGCCG
Organism: Acidimicrobiales bacterium; assembly: GCA_038321235.1. Lineage (GTDB taxonomy): Bacteria > Actinomycetota > Acidimicrobiia > Acidimicrobiales > Ilumatobacteraceae > Sva-07. Next base: position 37,120 of record JBBQEU010000001.1, read on the forward strand.
AGCACTTCGAGGGTGCGGATCGTCTTCTTGCGCAATTCACCCGTGACGTCGCTGGTGGTGAGATCGAAGTAGCCGCCCTGATCGATCGGCACCGGTGGCTGACCGCGCACCAACGGCTCGAAGTAGAAGAACTCGACATCAGGGGCGATGTAGAACGTGAGACCCGCGTCGTGTGCGTCTTGCACGTGACGGCGCAGCACCTGGCGCGGATCACCTTCGAACGGCGTGCCATCGAGGTGATGGATGTCGCAGAAGATACGTGCCTCCGGAGCCTTCGGGTCGCCCCACGGCAGCAGCTCGAACGTGTCGGGGTCTGGCATCGCCAGCACGTCGGCTTCTTGAACCCGGGAGAACCCGTCGATCGACGAGCCGTCGAACGTCATGCCATCCTCGAGGGCGTTCTCCAACTCGGCCGGCGAGATGGCGAGGCTCTTGAGCGTGCCGAGGACGTCGGTGAACCAGAGCCGCACGAGGCGCACACCGCGTTCTTCGACGCTGCGCAGGACGTAATCGCGCTGTTGTTCGCGCATGTCGGTCATCTCCTGAGTCTCTCGCGTTCGTCTTCGAAATGCGACAGGACGGGAGCCGCAGCCCCCGCCCTGTCGTGGTTCACTGCTCCGGGGCGTTGGCCCCAGTGCGTCACTTCATTGCGCCGCAGACGGTCTCGACCATCAGGCGGGCGACGGTGTAGGGGTCGATGTTCGCGTTCGGGCGACGGTCTTCGAGGTAGCCCTTGCGGTCGACGGCGACTTGCCACGGGATGCGGATCGAGGCGCCTCGGTCGGACACGCCGTAGCTGAACTGGTCGAACCGCTGGGTCTCGTGGGCGCCGGTCAGGCGGTCAGCGATGCCCTGGCCGTAGTGTGCGATGTGGAGGTCGGTCTTCTCGCCGAGCGCCTTGCATCCGGCCTCGATGTACTTGTAACCGCCTTCCTCACGCATCTCCTTGGTGGAGAAGTTGGTGTGGGCGCCAGCTCCGTTCCAGTCGCCCTTGGCCGGCTTGGCGTCGAGCGTGGCGGCGATGCCGTAGTCCTCACCGATCCGGTAGAGCAGCCAACGAGCGATCCAGAGTTGGTCGGCAACTTCCAGCAGACCGACGGGGCCGACCTGGAACTCCCACTGACCGGGCATGACCTCGGCGTTGATACCGGAGATCGCCAGTCCGGCCGCAAGGCAGGCCTCGAGGTGATCCTCGACCAGCGGGCGGCCGTGGATCTCGTCCTCGCCGACGCCGCAGTAGTAGCCGCCCTGGGGCTCGGGGAAACCGGCCGGCGGGAAGCCGTACGGGCGACCGTTCTTCATCAGCGTGAATTCCTGCTCGATGCCGAACATCGGCTCGTGCTTCTTGTACTTCTTGGCGGTCTTGGCCGCTGCTGCACGCATGTTGGTCGGATGCGGCTTTCCGTCGACCAGCATCACCTCGCACATCACGAGCACGTCGTCGCCGCCACGGATCGGGTCCGGGTAGCTGGCGACGGGCTTGAGCACACAGTCGCTCTTGTCGCCGGTGGCCTGGTTGGTGCTCGAACCGTCGAAGCCCCAGATGGGCAACTCGGCGCCATCTTCCAGGATCTTGGTCTTCGAGCGCAGCTTCGAAGTCGGCTGCGTGCCGTCGACCCAGATGTATTCAGCCTTGTAAACCACAGTTGTCCTCAATTCCGTCCAAGTGTTCGGGGGTGCAGGCGACCCAACCTAGATGTTCCGTGTCGGCGTCGCCCATGGCAGGCGGCATCGTCGCAGCGTCCGGTTGCCGAGTCGTTGCCCAGTTGTGAACGGCGTGTGAACTGCGGTCAGGAACCAGAACCGTGACGCGTGGTGTCTGACACCATGCGTCACGGTCAGCGGCCGGTGACGGTGTAGGTCTCGAGATTGGGATCAGATGCGATCTGGTCGTCGGTGAACGCGACCTGACGCCACTGCTTCTCGCTGAACTCGACGGTCTGCGAGTCGAACAGCGGCGAGGTGCGGTCACCGGTCTGTCCGTAGACCAGGAGCGCCCATGCCTCGACCTCACCGCTGGTGTAATCGACGGTCATCACGAAGCTGGTGCCATAGTTGATCCGATAACCCTCGCCGCGCAGCGAACTCCCCACAGCAACCGCGTCGCCACGTTGGGGATGGGGCTCGCTCGATGCCGACCGGCCGCTCCACGTGACGATGTTGGTGACCCCGTCGACGCTGTTGCCGCCGTGGATCGGAATGCGGGTTCCGGATCGTTCGGTGAACTGAGACGCTCCGAGCGTGGTGTCGATCGCGAATCCTGCTGCCGTGATCGTCTGGACGGCCCGAGCCAACGCCTGCAGCAACGGCGCAGAATCGGTGGCCGGAACCGACGGAGTCAGTGTCGGTTGCGCCGGGTCGAAGGTGTCGTCGAAGAGCGCGCCGGCGGTCTCGAATGCCTGGGTATCGAAACGGCCCATCGTCTCTCGCCAGATCATCGGACCGGATCGATCGAGGTCGTATACGCCGTCCCAGCTCGCCAGCACGTTGCACGTCGCGGTGAGGTCGACGGACGCGGCGGGCAGGCTGACCGTTCCGTCGGCGGCGAGGAGTTCGGGTATGTCGACGATCGGCGTCGTGCGGCAGGCGCTCACTGCGGCGGCCCGCAGCAACATGGCGGTCCTCCCCGAGTTCTCGAACGCGGCCGTGCGGACCTCCTCGGAGTCGAACAGGCCATCGGGTCCGGCCAGGCCGGCAGCGTTGGTGGCGCCGAGCACCGCAGCGTTCTGCCGGGTGCGCATCGTGAGCGCGGTGTTCTGTTCTCCGTGCAGGATCGAGTACGCGCCGGTCAAGGTGAACTCTGCGCTCGGCACCCAGAAGCTGTCGTTGGCATTGAAGACGTAGTCGCTTCGTTGCACCATTGGCATGTCGGCGAACGGCACGAGGCCGGGGTCACGGGCGCCCGGGGTGTCCTCCCAGCGGAATCGACTGTCGGACCCGTCGAGTAGGACGAATCCCTGCTCGTAGGCGAGCCGCGTGACAGGGTCGGTGAACAGCGCTTCGAGGTAGGCCTGCTCGGCCTCGGCGCTCAGGTTCGGCGTGGCGGAGGTGTCGGCGTACCAGGTGCTGCCGTCGTCGCCGACCGCCACCGTGTTGAACAGCGGGACGCCCTGGTACTCGGCGGTGAGCGCTTGCAGATCGGTGATGCTCTGGATCTCGGGCATCCGGGCGTACAGCTCGATGAACTCGTCGTTGTCGATGTTGGCGTCGCGGAACGACAACACGTTGGTGGCGCTCCAGCCGATACCCGGAAAATCGAGGACCGGGCCGTACTCGCTGCGCCACAGGGTGCGGGTCTCGGTGTCGACGGTGCCGTCGGGGCGCAGGATGTCGATCGTCGCCTCGGTCGACGTCATCGGCACCGACTGCCCGTCGACGAGGTACGAGGTGGACGATTCGGGGTCAAGCGTGAGGTTGTAGCCGGTCATCCGCTTGCCGGCCGACACGGTGTGCGTCCAGGCGACGCCATCGGTGAAACCGATGCCGACACCGGGCAGGCCGAGCAGCTGCGCGCCGTACACGTCGACCTTGCCGGGCGTGGTCAGCTGCACCTCAGCGAAGCGCAGCTCTCCCTCCCACGGAAAGTGCGGGTTGGCCAACAACAGGCCACCCTCGCCGCCGGAAACCCGGTCCTTGCCGATCGCCCAGCCGTTGCTGGCGAGTCCGGCGTCGTCCGCGAGCCCCAGGTCGGCCGACGCGAATGCGGCGAGATCGACGGTGGCCGAATCGGCGACAGCGCGGCCACGCAGCCCGACCGGTTCGGAGCTCGGCGGTTGGGCCGAGCCGATGTAGTCGATGATCCTCGAGCTGCTCGCCTGCAGCGCGATCGAGCGACCGTAGGTGTACAACTCGACGGCTGTGATCGGGCGGATCCACTCGGCGCCGGCGCACCAGCCGGTCAGCCGCTCGCCACCGACATTGGCGAGTTGGTCGTTCCAACCCGCGGTGAACGCCTCGAACTGCTCGATGACCTCGCGCGACGCCGTCGCGAAGTCAGCGGCCGCGATGTCGGCGATACCGATGGCTTCCCAGGCGAAGTCGCTGTCGACGTTCTCGCCCTCGGCGCCGGGGCCGAGTGCAGCCGAGCGGGTGCTGGTGACCTTCAGGATCTGGTCGATCAGTGTGCAGCCGTGGTCCTCGCCACTGACCCATCCCTGCCCGTAGACGAGGTCGGCCGGCCGGTCTCCGGTGATGTGCGGCACACCGCCGGTGGTCCGTCGGATCTGGGCGACGTAGCGCGCCGGCACCAGGCTGGTCGTGGTGGACGTGGTGGTGGTGGACGTGGTGGTCGTGGTGTCGGGCGACGTCGGCAGCGGGATCGATTCCGGCCCTTCGCTCGGCGAGCAGGCGGCCAGGAGCAACAATCCCACGATTGCCACCCGAGCCAGACCCACACGGCCATAGTGTCAGATCGCGGCAGTCGTTTCGCAGCGAGACCCCCGCCGTCGTCAGAGGTAGCCTCATCTACCGTGACGGTGCTGCGAGTGGGGCTCTCTCAACTCAACCCGACCGTGGGCGACCTCGACGGGAACCTGGCCATGATGCTCGATGCCTACGAGCGCGCCGAGGCCGCGGGCTGCGACGTCGTCGCCTTCCCCGAACTCTCGACCACCGGGTACCCGCCAGAGGACCTGGTGTTGAAGCCCGGCTTCGTGGCCGACAACATCGCGTCGCTGTCGAAGCTTGCCGCCCGGACCGGTCGGTGCGCTGCAGTGGTCGGGTTCGTCGACCAGGACCGCGACCTCTACAACGCTGCCGCGCTGTGTGCGAACGGCGAGATCGTCGGCACGTACCGCAAGCGGCTGCTTCCCAACACGACTGTGTTCGACGAGGCCCGCTACTTCACGCCCGGTCACGAATCCGATCCCCTCGAACTGTTCGTCATCGGTGGTGTCAAGGTGGGTATCTCGATCTGCGAGGACATCTGGAGTCCGTTCGGGCCGGTCGCCGAGCAGGCGGCCGCCGGCGCCGAGGTGAGCATCAACATCAACGCGTCGCCGTTCCACGCCGGTAAGTCCGTCGAGCGCGAACGAATGTTGGCGACGCGTGCGTCCGACTCGCACACGGCGATCGTGTACGTCAACCAGGTCGGCGGGCAGGACGAACTGGTCTTCGACGGCGGGTCGGTCGTGTTCGACCACGAAGGCACACTGCTGGCGCGGGCACCACAGTTCATCGAGGATCTACTGATCGTCGACGTGCCGGTTCCGCCCGTGTATCGCAAGCGGCTCCTCGACCCGCGCGGTCGCATCACCGAAGCGCTGTTGCCGACGGTGGTCGTCACGACCGAGCCGGTCGTCCACGACGACAACGCCCCCGGCTCGATCACCGAGCCGCTCGACGCCGACCGCGAGCTGTACGACGCACTCGTGCTCGGCACCCGCGACTACTGCTCGAAGAACGGTTTCGACGATGTCGTCATCGCGCTGTCGGGCGGCATCGACTCCACGATCGTGGCCTGCATCGCTGTCGATGCACTCGGTGCCGAGCACGTACACGGTGTGTCGATGCCGTCGCGCTACTCCAGCGACCATTCCAGGAGCGACGCGCAACTGCTCGCCGAGAACCTCGACATCGACTTCCGGACGATCTCGATCGAACCGGCCTTCTCGGCCTTCATCGACATGCTGGTGCCCTCGTTCGAGGGCCGCGAGCCCGGGCTGACCTACGAGAACATCCAGAGCCGATGTCGTGGGCTGCTGCTCATGGCCTTGTCGAACGAGTTCGGATGGATGGCCTTGACCACCGGGAACAAGAGCGAGGTGGCCGTTGGTTACTTCACGATCTACGGCGACTCGGTGGGTGGCTTCGGCATCATCAAGGACGTGTTGAAGACTCGCGTGTACGACCTGTGCCGTTACGTCAATCGTGCTGCGGGTCGCGAGATCGTGCCGGAGGATGTGATCACCAAGCCACCGTCGGCCGAGCTGCGCCCCGACCAGCGAGACGACCAGAGCCTTCCGCCGTACGAGGTGCTCGACCCGATCTTGCAGCTCTACGTCGAGGACGACCGCACTGCCGCCGAGATCATCGAACTCGGCCACGACGAGGCGATGGTGCGCCGCATCACTCGGCTCGTCGACGTCGCCGAGTACAAGCGGCGTCAGACGCCACCCGGCGTGCGAGTGAGCCGCAAGGCCTTCGGCAAGGACCGGCGTCTGCCGATCACCAGCGGCTACCGCGGCTGAGATCGCGGTCGCCTGCTTCGCATCGACGCCGAAGTGCTCCTCCTCGACGATCACGGACACGGCACGGGCTCGGACGGTCACTGATGGTTCGGGCGGCGTCGACCAGACTGGCCTGATGGGTTCTGGCCACTCGCACGGTGTCGATGACGATCTCGACGAGCACGTCCGCCCCGAAGTTCGCAGGGCGATGTGGATCGCGGTCGGCGTGTGCGCGCTCCTCGTGCTCGTCGGCCTCGTCGTGTTCTGGCCCGGCGACGGCGGAGGTGAGCGGACCGACCCACTGGGCCTCGACGGCGACCCGGCGAAGGCGAACGTCGAGTCGGTCGAGGAGGTGCCGTGTTCGTTCGATCCGCTGTTGGCATGCGCGAGCATCGACATCGTGGTGACCGAGGGCGACTTCGACGGCGATCGCTTCGCGATCGAACAGTCGCTCGACACGACCATCTCGACCGGTGACGGCATTCTCGTCGACCTCGTCGACCTCGGCGGCGGGGTTCGCCAAGCGGTGTTCTACGACTTCCAGCGCGGCACCCCGATGCTCTTGCTGCTCATCTTGTTCGTTGCTGCGATCGTGGTGTTTGGTCGTTGGCGCGGCGTCGGAGCGCTCGCAGGATTGGCGATGAGCCTCGTGGTGATCGTGTTGTTCGCGCTGCCAGCGCTGCTCGATGGCTCGAACTCGATCGCGGTGGCGCTCGTGACCGCTGGAGCGATCGCCTTCGTTGCGCTCTTTCTCGCCCACGGGCTCGGATTGGCGACCGCCGCGGCATTGCTGTCGACGTTTGCCAGCCTCGCGCTCACCGGCGTGCTCGCCTGGATCTTCCTGGCCGCCTCGAAGTTCACCGGGTTCGGCGACGAAAGTGTCGGGTTCCTCGACGCACTCGGTTCACAGATCGACCCGCGAGGACTGCTGCTGGCTGGCGTGGTCATCGGGTCGCTCGGTGTGCTCGACGACGTCACCGTCACCCAGGTGTCGGCGGTGTGGGAGTTGAAACGGGCCGCCCCCGACGCTGGGTTCGGTGAGTTGTACGGCAGAGCGCTGCGCATCGGACGTGACCACATCTCATCCACGGTCAACACGCTCTTCCTCGCGTACGCCGGCGCCTCGTTGCCGCTGCTCCTGCTGTTCAGCGAAGCCCAACAGGGCCTCGGATCGGTGGCGACGCGAGAGGTGGTGGCCGTCGAGATCGTCCGAGCGCTCGTCGGTTCGATCGGCCTCGTCGCTTCGGTGCCGATCAGCACTGCGTTGGCTGCGAAGGTGTTGGCATCGACGACCCCCCGCCACCCCGAGCCGATCACCGAGCCCGACGAGACGCTCGGTGAACGCTGACAGCGTGATCGACCTCGACGACGCCCTCCGGTCGACCATCTCTGCCAATCTGGCCGACCATGATCGTCTCGAACTGCCGCTCGACGGGCGGCGACCCGCTGCGGTCGCCATCCTGCTCGTCGACTCGGTGGCCGGCTCCGACCAGGTCGACCCGTTCGGCGCCACCGCCGACGACTTGTCGGTGATCCCGAGAGATGTCGCCTCGTCGGCCGCTGCTGAAGCCGACGACCTCCATGGTCGGATGGCCGATGTCGCGGGCGGCGCCTCGTTCGTGCTGTGTCGACGCAGCGCCGGGCTCAACCGTCACGCATCGCAGTGGGCGTTGCCAGGCGGACGTCTCGACGGGGGAGAGTCCGCGATCGAGGCGGCATTGCGTGAGACCGACGAGGAGATCGGCGTGCGTCTCGGTCCCGAGTCGGTGCTCGGATTGCTCGACGACTACGCCACGCGCTCCGGTTACGTGATCACCCCGGTCGTCGTGTGGGGTGGAACCGGAGTCGAGATCGTTCCGCATCCCGATGAGGTGCTCGCCGCCTATCGAATCGGGTTGCACCACTTGACTCGTGACGATTCCCCTCGCTTCGTCAGCATCGCCGAGAGCGATCGCCCCGTCGTGCAGGTGCCACTCGGCGGCGACCTGATCCATGCCCCGACCGGGGCACTGCTGGTGCAGTTCCGTTGGGTGGCTCTCGATGGTCGTGTCAACGAACGGGTCCACCACTTCGAACAGCCTGTCTTCGCCTGGGGTTGACTCATCGGCCGGAGTGGCCGAAGCCGCCGCCGCGGTCGACGCCGTCGAGGGAGTCGACGACCTGCCAGGCAACGGACTCGACGCGTTGGATCACCAGCTGCGCGATGCGATCGCCACGCTCGACGTGGTAATCGGCGTCGGGGTCGGTATTGATCAGCGCCACCTTGACCTCCCCGCGGTAGGCGGCGTCGATCAGCCCGGGCGCATTGACGACGCTGATGCCGTGCTTGGCTGCCATGCCACTGCGGGGCAGGACGAACCCGCCGTGGCCCATCGGGATGGCGATCGAAATACCGGTCGGCACGAGGATTCGGCCGCCGCCAGCGGCGAGCGTCGCCGACTCCCGTGCGAACAGGTCGAGCCCGGCGTCGCCCTCGTGGGCGTACTCGGGCAGTGGGAGTTCAGGGTCGAGTTGGACGATCGGTACCGGAAGGCTCACGGTTCTGGATGGTAGGCGTTACATCGCGGGTCTGACCCCTGATGTAATCAGGGGGTGAGTTCGATGATGGTCCAGCTGGCGAGCGCGCTCGTGTCGCACGAGCCCGAGGTGGTGATCAGGATGCGCTCGTCGGCGTCGGTCGCCTCGGGGAACGAGTCGATGCCGTCGAACGCGCATGGGGCGAACAGTGGCGTGTTGTTCCAGCGCAACCCGGGTTGCCACGACTGGAGGAGCTCGGCGCTGTTGCGGCGCACGAAGGCCAACGCGAACTCGGCGTCATCGCGATCGTCGATGCGGTCGAGTTCGACGATGATCCGATTGTTGAGCAACTGCATCGGTTGCGATGCATCGACGACTACGAAGACCTGCTCGGTCTCGCGGAGCAAGGTCGTGACGAGCGCGTAGCCGCCGAAGACGATGGCGACGATGGCGACCCATATCGCGAGGGGTTTCATCAGCCACCGGCGTTGAACAACGCAGCGATCTTGAACTCGACGTCGTCCTCGCTGGCGTCGATACTGGCAGCTTCGACCAGCGACGACACGCGGCCGAGTTCCTCGAGGTCGGCTTCGAATCCGACGGTGTAGATCGGGATGCGGAGACCGGCGATCATCTCGTCGACGCCGTCGAACTGGAGACCGTCGGTGGTCTCGCCGTCGGTGAGCACGACGAGCAGCGTCTTGAGCTCGGGGTCGGCAGCGCGCTGATCTTCGAGCATCTTCAACCCGAGCACGATGCCGTCGTACATGGCGGTGCCGCCACCGGGGCTGAGATCTTCCGCGATTGCTGCGTATCGGCCCTGCTGGTTGAGGTCGAACTCGGCGATGTCGAGTCGCTTCATCGCGGTGTCGTTGAACTCGACGACGCCGACCGCGGTTGCGGGCTTGATGAACTCTCGGGCCGAGACCATTGCTTCTCGCACCGACTGGATGCGCGTGCCTTCCATGGAGCCGCTGACGTCGACGACGAACACCGTCGCCACCGGTCGACCGCCGTCCTTCTTGTCCTTCCACACGTTCTGGACGTCGATCAACGTCGCGCCAGCCGGCACCTCGACGGTCGGGGTGTACGCCGGCGGGTCGAACCCGAACTCGACCGCCAGGTTCTGGTACTCGGGTGCTTCGGCGAACTGGGCGAACAGCTCCAGCGCCTCGCTCTGATCCGAGGAGAGGTCTCCCACCGCGTAGAGCGGGTTGTCGTGGCGCGCCCCGAATGGGACGAACTCGAACCCCGACTGCAACGAGTCGGTGTTGGTGTAGGTCTGCCACTCCATCACGAAGGTGTCGAGCGTGCCGGTGTCGTTCTCGACCGAGTCGCGCATCTGCAACGTGGTCAGCGCCACGAACGGCACTTGACGCTGGAACTGTTCGAACACACTCGCGACGTCGGGTGACGTGAGTTGCGCCTCGTCGCCACCGGCGATCGAGTCGAGCACGGTGAGCAGGAAATTCAGCCCGGTGCTCGACGCGAACGGGTCGGTGTAGCCCATCACGAGATCGCCGGCGATCACGGCGTCGACGAGATTCTCGGCGCTCAGGTCGCCATAGCTCGCCCGCAGCTCGTCGGCGGTCTCGTTCTTCATCACGATGCCGGCCACGTTGTCGACCAACCGTGGCCGCACCTCGGTCATCGTCTGGAACTCGCCGGCCATCTCGATCCACAGCTGGTTCGATGGCGTGAACGCCTGGGGCAGCTCCTGACCGCGAGCGATGTACTGATACCCGGTTCCTGACGCGATCCGTCGGAGGTCGATACCGACCGGTGTGCCGTCCGCGAGCGTGATCCCCGCGTTGTTGAAGTCGGTGACGACCTCGGTCATCCAGCCGTCGGTGTCGTCACCGGACTTCTCGGTCGACGACCAGATCTCGACGACTTCTGAAGCGCTCGACGGCGCCGGGACCTTGATCTCGAACTCGTCGATGTCGGGCAGCGTGTCGGACAGGTTGGCGCCGGTCGGTGGCGGGATCGACGCGCTGCGGGTGACCTGGTTGTCGACCCACCCGATGTCGTCGGCGAGTTCGTCGAGGCGCTGCGAAGCGCCCGCCGGGTCGAGCGGTTCGGAACTCTCGGTCCCGAGATCGCCGCACGCCGCAGCGATCAGCGAGAACCCGGCGACGGCCGCAACGATCGTGAGACGTCGTCGGTGCAGCGTCACTCGGTCTCCTCGGCGGTGATCTCTCCGAGGTCGATCGTGGCATCGCCGTCGTCGAGACGAGTAGTCGCGGTGCGGCCGCGTTCCATGTTCTCGATTGCCGTCTCGCTCTCGGCGGTGAGCTGATCGAGTTCGAGGATGGTGCCCGCCATGGTGGGCAGCGCTTCGCGGCGGTAACGCGAGATCTCGTCGAGGGCGATGTTGATGTCGGCGAAGGCCGACTTCAGCGATTCCATGTCGAGCATGGTGCTCGACGCCTGCTGATGGATCGCAGTGCCCTGCGTCTTCAGGCGTTCGGCGGTGCCGGCGATCATCGCGGAGGTCGTGGTGTTGATCGCCTCGATCTTGTCGAGCACGATCTTCTGGTGGGCCAGAGCCAACGCAACGGTGACCGCAACCTGCAGTGCACTGACGGTGACATCGAGCGCCCGGTCGACGCCTCGGATCAGTTCACGGTTGTTGCGGATGATGATCTCGATCGCCAGCACGCCCTGCTGGTTCACCGCCAGCTGCTGTTGCAGGTCGAGCGTGCGTTGGCGGAGGGCGAACAAGATGTCCTCCTCGACGAACTGTCGGCGCGGATCGTCGGGCCCGATCTCGGTGGCCAACTTGTCGACCACAGCGGCGTCGAGCGCCTGGGCCAACGCGATCTGGTCGGCGAGCAGATGGGTCAGTTCACGCATCTGCTTCTGGTCGTCGCCCAGCGTGACGTTGTCGCGCTTGAGCTGATCGCGACCCTTTTCGAGCGAGTGCACGATCGCGTCGATCTGGGTTTGCGAGCTCTCGTAGCGCATGAAGTAGCGCTTGAGCGGCGTCCCGACGCCAGGGATCTTGCCGATCGCCCGCGTGACCCAACCGGCCTCGGTGTCGAGCCCCGACGGATCGAGTTTCTCGACCTCGATGCGCAGATCGGAGAGCGACTTGGCGACCTCACCGCCGTCTTCGGTGCCGTGCGAGATCTCCTTGAGGGGTGCCTGCAGCATGCGGCTGCGCGTTGCCGAGCGGGTCTGGAGGTCGCGACCCATCGAGTCGACCGCTTCGCGAGCTGTCGCCCGGGCGTCCTCGTTCGTCGGGTCGATGGTGAGCAGCTGCTCGACTTGGGCCTTGGCCTGCGCCCGGAGTTCGTCGGTCGGTTCGGGCTCGACGACAACCAGTTCTGCTTTCGCCGCCTGGACGTTGAGGTCGAGGTCGAGGACTGGTGCTGTCGAGGTTCTTGGTGCGGTGTCGCTCATGGTGTGGGCCTTTCGGGTTCGGTTCAGGCGTACTTGCCGGCTCGGTCGGCGAGTTCTTCGAGCGCGGCCATCGCCGCGTCGGCGTCCTCGGGTTTCTTGCCGATCGGGACGTCGGCGAGCGCCGTCGTGGTCCGGTCGAGTGCCGTGAGCGCGGATTCGTTCTGAGCGAGGAGCTGGGCGATCCGACGGCGCTGCGTGGAACGCAGTTCGCGTCGCCGTTCGAGCGTGGCGCGCTCGCGTTCGGCCGACTCGATGTCGCTGTCGTCTGCGGCGAGTTCGGCGAGGCGACGGTCGATGTAGGTCTCGTCGATCGTGCTGATGCTCTCGTAGGCAACAGCCACCTCGTGGAGATTGTCGAGCGCGGAGCTGAACACCTGCTGGGAGGTCGACAGGTAGCGGGCGTAGGTGAGTTCGCCGGCGTCGAGACGCCGCTGCAGCACGTTGATCAGGCTCTGGCGCTTGGACAGCAGGGCATCGAGCTGTTCGGTCGGTTGCGTGTCGGCGAGCGCACTGAGTTCGGCGCGGAGCGTGGCGATCTCCATGGGATCGATCTCCTCGACACGGGGAATCTCGAACTGCAGCTTCGCCAGCGTGCCGGTTGCGGACATCGTGAACGGCCACGCGACTGCCGCAACGATGGCGAGCACGATCAGGACGACGACGAAGATCCCGGGCGGATCGAGCACGGCGAGGACGAGCCAGACGGTGGCACCGAGCACTACCGCGGCGATCCACGTCGGGGGGTAGCTGACGATGGCCTTGCTCCAACTGGTCACGACGTGGTGCAGGATATCTCCCTCCGGCCCGCGATGTCCGCGGGTCGGCGCGGCGGAGCGCGAGATGGAATCCTGTCACGATGCGCCCCGACCGGTTCCCGCTCACCTACGACGAGTGCCGTTGCCGCTTCCGATGGACCTGCCGGGCCGCCGGACTGGAATGCACCGCCCATCCGATCACGGTGCGGGGTGAACACGGTCAGGAACTCACCATCGATGTCACCTCCTATGGCGCAGCGAACCCGACGCGAGCACTCGTGATCCTCACTGGCGTGCACGGCGACGAAGGGTTCTCGTCGTCGACGCTGCTCACGGACGCAATCGAGCGCTGGGTCACCGACGGATCCGATCCAGCATTGCCCGATGATGCAGCGGTGGTGATGGTGCACGCCGTCAACCCGTGGGGCATGGCGTACTGGCGCCGCCAGAACGAGTCCAACGTCGATCTCAACCGCAACTGGGGACGCGACGAGCGCACCGAGGTACCCGACAATCCGGGCTACGGCGTCCTCCACCCGGTACTGGTGCCAGCCGGCGATGGACCGCCCACGCCCGAGTCGCTGCTCGACGTCACCCGCGCGTTGATCGATGAGCACGGTTACTCATGGGTCAAGTCGGCCGTCAGCGAGGGTCAGTACTCGCATCCCGACGGGCTCTACTTCGGCGGCGGCCGTACCGAGGAGTCGAATCGGATCCTCGCTCAGGTGGTCGATGAACGACTCGCCGGCGCCGAGGAGGTTCTCGTGCTCGACCTCCACACCGGTCACGGCGCGTTCGGCACGTACACGTTGCTGTCGCACGTGGCCGAGGATCATCCCGACGACGCCTGGCTGCGCCGTGTTTTCGATGCCGACCGAATCGAGTGCACCACTGCCCCCGATGCCGCTACCGGACCCAAGCACGGACAGATCGCCACCGGGCTCGCCCGGGTGGTGCCCGACGCCCACTGGCGAACCGTGACGATGGAGCTCGGCACGATCTCCGACACCAGGATGATCATCAACGAGCGTGCCGAACACTGGGTGCACTTCCACGGCGACCGATCGGACCCGGCGCACGCTCGGATCGTCTGGGATCATCGGTGCGGTTCGACCCCGGACGATTCGGAGTGGGAGCGGTTGGCCCGAACCCACGGCGTCACCGTGCTGGACGCCGCACGTCGGGCGGTGTTCGATCACTAGGTCGTTCTGTGCTCGTGCAGTACTGTCACAACAATTCCTACAACATGAAAGGGGTCTCACGATGGGATTCATGGATTCGATCAAGTCCAAGCTGGGCGGGAACAAGCAGCAAGCCAAGGACGGCGTCGACAAGGCCGCCGACGCCCTTGCCGGCAAGGCCGGCGCTCACGCCGACAAGGTCGACAAGGGCGCCGACATGGCCAAGGACGCCATCGACAAACTGCCCGGCGCCTGAAGCTGCGCCCGACCCGATCGCCGGCCGCGCCGTAGGATCGGGTCGATGAGCGCTCCGGCGAATCGGCAACGGCCGCCATCGGTCGACGTGCTCGCTCGCTCGTTGGCTCCGTCAGGTCTACCGCACCCGTTACTGGTCGACATCGCCCGGGAAGCGATCCTGGCCGGCGACGTCGAATCGGCCGCTGTTCGCGCCGACTCGTTCCGCCGAACGCTGCTCACACCGGTGGTGAACGCCACCGGGGTCTTGTTGCACACCAACCTGGGGCGTGCGCCGCTCCGGCACCATCAAGACGCCACAGCTCAGACCGTCGAGTTCGACCTCGCGTCGGGGACCCGCGGGTCGCGCCAGCGGGCCGTCGGTCAGTTGCTGGCCCGTCTGTGCGGTGCCGAGTCGGCGATGTTGGTCAACAACAATGCGGCAGCGGTCATGCTCGTGCTCGCCGCCCTCGCCGAGGGACGTGACGTCCCTGTCAGCCGCGGCGAGAGCGTGGAGATCGGCGGCTCGTTCCGTGTGCCGGAGGTGATGGAGCAGTCCGGGGCCAGACTCCTCGACGTCGGCACCACCAACCGCACCCGTCTCGACGACTATCGCCGAGCGCTCGACCGACCCGGCGTCGACGCGGCGCTCGTGCTCAAGGTGCATCCGAGCAACTACCGGGTCGAAGGATTCGTCGAGGAGACCACGGTGCGCGAGTTGGCGACACTCGGCGTGCCCGTCGTCGCCGACATCGGGAGCGGGTTGATCGACGCGAACTGTCCGTGGTTGCCCGGCGCGCCTCCGGCGTGGCTCGCGGGTGAGCCCGCGGCGCTGCAGACGCTCGGTGACGGTGCGGCGCTCGTCACCTTCAGTGGCGACAAGCTCCTCGGTGGTCCGCAAGCAGGCATCATCGCCGGTCGAGCCGACCTGGTCGAGCGCTGCCAGCGCCATCCACTGGCGCGGGCACTGCGCCCCGGGGGCCTGGTGCTCGCCGCGATGCAGGAGACGGCCCTCACGTACCTCGACAAGCGCGCGACGACCGACATCGCATTCTGGGCGATGGTCGCGACACCGGTTGCGGAGCTGCGTCACCGCGCCGAGGCGGTGGTCACAGCGGTGTTGGATGTGCACCCGTCGGCCAGAGCGTGTGACATGGAGGCGTTGCCGGGCGCTGGCTCGGCCCCGGGCGTCACGATGGCGTCGTACGGCGTCGAGATCGACGGTGACCTGCTCGCGGTTCTGCGCCGACACGACCCGCCTGTGATCGCGCGTTCGCGCGACGACCGCACGATGCTCGATCTCCGATCGGTCGCGCCGGCCGACGACGCGGCCATCATGGCAGCGCTCACGGCGTCGCGCGCGCCGTCGTGACCGTCGTCGCCACCGCCGGCCACGTCGATCACGGCAAGTCGTCGTTGGTCCTCGCCCTCACGGGCACCGATCCCGACCGGTTCGAGGAGGAGAAGCGTCGCGGCCTCACGATCGATCTCGGTTTCGCCCACACGACACTGCCGTCGGGCGAGGAACTGAGCTTCATCGACGTGCCCGGCCACGTGAAGTTCCTGCGCAACATGCTCGCTGGTGTCGGCGGGGTGACGGCGTGCGTGTTCGTGGTCGCCGCCACCGAGGGGTGGAAGCCGCAGTCCGAGGAGCACCTCCGCATTCTCGAACTCCTCGGCATCGACTCGGGACTGATCGCGCTCACCAAGTCCGACCTGGTCGACGACGACCTCCTCGAGTTGGCGCAGATGGATGTCGCAGATCACGTCACCGGCACGTTCCTCGCCGATGCTCCGGTCGTGGCGGTGTCGGCGACGACGGGGAACGGGCTGGAACGGTTCCGCAACGAGCTCGACGCGCTCGTTGCACGCACCGATCGGGCGGCTGACCGCGGGCGCCCCCGGTTGTGGATCGACCGCGTCTTCGCGGCGAAGGGGAGCGGCACCGTGGTCACCGGGACACTGACGGGAGGGCGCGTCGGCGTCGATCAGAACATGGTCGTCGGCGCACGGGAGGTGCGAATCCGTGCGTTGCAGACCGCTGGTCGAACCGTCGGCGAGATCGGGCCGGGCACACGGGTCGCGGTGAACCTCTCGGGCGTCGACCATCACGACCTCGCGCGCGGCGATGCCCTGGTCGCCCCTGCCCAGTGGCGACTCACCGATCGTTTCGACGCATCCGTGCACGTCCTCGGCGCCCTCGATCACGACTTGTCACGGCGCGGTGCCTTCGTCGCGTACATCGGGTCGGGTGAGCATCCGGTGCGGTTGCGCGTGCTGGGCACCGAGACCCTGGCTCCCGGTACGGATGGCGCCGTGCGTCTGTTCATGCCCCGACCGCTGCCGCTGCTCCCCGGCGATCGATTCGTGTTGCGCGAGTCGGGCCGTGACGAGACGATCGGCGGCGGCGAGGTACTCGACATCGAGCCCGTGCTGCGGGCCTCTCGCGCAGCACCCGACCGTACGATCGAGCGGCTGGTGCGCGAGCGCGGTTGGGTGACTGCCCGCGACGTCGAACAGCTCACCGGCGAACGCATCGAGCCGACCATCGGCGAGTGGTTGACGACCGACGACGAGCTGACCGTGATGCGTACGTCGCTCGTCGAGCGCGTCGGTGCAGCGGGTTCGACCGGGCTCGACCTGGCCTCGTTCGACGACCGAGAGCGGGCGGTGCTCGCGACGATCGATGAGGTCGTCATCGACGCGGCGGCGGTTCGGACCGCGGACGTGGTCGATCCCTACGTCGACCATCCGTACCTTGCCGTCGTCCGATCAGGCGGGTTCACCCCTCCGCAGCCCGACGACGTCGATCGTGGCGAACTGCGTGAGCTCGTGCGTCGCGGTCACGTCGTGACGCGCGACGGGATGTACTTCCACGCCGACACCATCGACGCCGCCGCGGCTCTGGCGGCGCAGTTGCTGTCGAGCTCGCCGGGCGGTTTCACGGTGGCAGCGTTCCGAGATGCGACGGCCACGAGCCGCAAGTTCGTCCTACCGCTGGTCGCCGAACTCGACGCCCGCGGGGTGACCCGTCGCCGCGACGACCTGCGCATCGCTGGGCCTCGGCTCCCCGACATCTGAATCAGTTGGCGTCAGCGGGCTCGCTGCTCTCGCTGCTGTCGGCGTCGGACGGCTTCTTGCGCATCTCGCGATAGTCGCGGGCCGCGCCCTCGAGCGGTTCCACGTCGAGGGTGACACCGTCGATCGCCGCGACCCGGATCGGTTCTCCCACAGCGATCGGCGTGGCCCGGTTGGTGCGTGCCCGCCACGTGGCCGAGTTGACCTCGACGTAGCCTTCGGGATCCACAGCGCTGAGGGCACTGCCTTCCCGACCGATCATCCACTCGCGCCCGATCGTGGGGGTGGCGAACCTCGTGCGCACCATCGACGGCATCCCGACGATGAAGGTGAGCGAGATGCCGCCCACCCCGGCGATGAGTGCGAGCCACGACGGACGCATCGACGAGCCGGGGATCGACTCGAACAGGAACCAGCTCCCGATGATCGTGAGCACGATGCCCACACCGGTCCACAGTCTGGGAATCCCCACTTGCACGTCGATCGCGAATGCGATCATCGCGAGCATGATCAATGCGACCGCCCAGGTGCGCGTCGGGAGCACCGCCAGCCCGGTGAAGGCGAGCACCGTGCACACGGCGCCGACCGCGCCCGCGATGCCGACACCGGCGGTGAAGAACTCGAACAGCAGGAGCGCGAGGCCGGTCAACAGCAGCAAGTAGGCGACGGGTGGGCTGGCCACGGTGTGGAACAGCTGATCGACGAGCGTGAGCTTGGCGAACCGCACGACCGACACGGTGTCGAACCGCGTCGCTCCGTCGTCGAGCACGACGAGTTCGGTGGTGACGAGCACGACGCCGTTCTCCTCGTAGCCGTCCATCGCCGCAACCATGTTCGTGATCGTCGGGATGCCTTCGTCGTCGATGCGTTGCTTGAACACGTCGAGCAACCGGGCATCGGACAGGCCGACCGAGCCGTTGCGGAGCCGTTCCTCGGCAACGCCGAAGTCGACCGCCACGCCATCGGGCAGGCCAGGTGGGTCGAGTTGCACCCCGATGTAGCCGACCCGGGCACCAGGAGCCATGCCCGTGACATCGGCCACGGCCAACATCTGAGCAGCAGGCCCGTAGAAACGGGCGCCACTCGGCCCGACCCAGATCCCGATCGGAATCGGGGCGGTGGCGACTCGCACGAGGAGGTCTTCGACCACGTCGTCGTCGACGATGGTGCCGTCACTGTTGACCTGGAGGATCAGTGCTTGTGAACTGTCGCGTACGGCGCGATCGATCGCGTCGTCGATGGTGTCGACCAGGATCGGATCGATGAACCCGCTGACCTGGAGGACATCGACGCGTGCCACCGGCGCACCGGTATCGGAGTCGGCGTCGTCTTGCGCGTCGGCGCTCGGCCCGATCAGGGTGAGCCCGGCCACCAGCGTGAGCATGCCGATCGCTAGTCTTCGCACAGGTGCCTCCAGAGAACGAGTTCCCGCTGCAGTCGTTGACTGCTGCCCGCGTCGTCGTGGTGGCGGGCAAGGGCGGTGTGGGAAAGACCACGGTAACGGCTGTGATCGCCCGTGCCGCATCGGATGCCGGCCAGCGAGTCCTGGTCGTCGAACTCGACGGCAAGCCGACGCTGGCCGAGCTCCTCCCCGACCTGGAGGTACTCGCGATCTCTGCGCCCGAGGCGCTCGACGAGTACTTACGCGAGCACGGTTTCGCCCGCATTGCCAAGCGGCTGAACCGCACCGGTGTCATCGACGTCGTCGGCACAGCCGCGCCCGGGATCGATGACATCGTCGTGCTCGGGAAGATCAAACAGCTGGAGCGATCGGGCGACTACGACCTGATCGTGGTCGACGGTCCCGCTGCCGGCCACGCCATCACGTTCCTCACCTCGGCAGCCGGTCTGGCCGACGCTGTCAGCTCCGGTCCGGTGAGGGCCCAGGCTGATGAGGTGCTCGAACTGCTCCACGATCCCGAACGCTGCCAGGTGGTCCTGGTCACGCTTCCGGAGACCACACCAGTCAACGAGGTGGTCGAGACAGCCTTCGCTCTGGAGGATGTCGTCGGTGTGCAACTCGGACCGGTGGTCGTGAACGGTGTCGATCTCGGCGATCCTCTGCCGGACGAGGCCAGCGCGCGTCGCGCGGTCGCCGACCTCGAACCGGCAATCGCGGCCGCGTTGACGGACGCTGCAGCGTTTCGGCGGTCGCGTCGGGCGATGGAGGCCGGTGAGATCGCTCGGCTGGCAGCTGAACTGCCCATCCCCAAGGTGACGTTGCCGGCTCTCGCGGCGGCTGGGTTGACGTCATCCGACATCGCCGAACTGGCTGCAACGCTCGGGGCCGACGCATGACGGTGCAGGATGTGAGTGACCCACAGCCCTCCAAGCCGGGCGCCGGCGACGTGATCGACGCGTCGACGGTGATCGTCTGTTGCGGCTCGGGTGGCGTGGGGAAGACCACGACTGCTGCGGTGCTGGGTCTCGAAGCCGCCCGACGGGGACGACGCGCCGTGGTCGTCACGATCGATCCGGCCCGGCGACTGGCCGATGCACTCGGACTCGAGGGCGGACTTGCGTCCGAACCCCAACGAATCGAGCTGGGCTCGCGCGTCGACTCGACGGGTGACGGCGAGCTGTGGGCGATGATGCTCGACACCGCAGCGACCTTCGACGGGCTGGTGCGCCGACATGCCGACTCCGACGAGCAGATCGAGCGGATCCTCACGAATCCCTTCTACCGCAACATCGCGGGGGCGCTGAGCGGCACGCAGGAATACATGGCGGCCGAGACGTTGCACGAACTGCACGGTGACGAACGGTTCGATCTGGTCATCGTCGACACCCCACCGAGCCGCAACGCGCTCGACTTCCTCGAGGCACCCGGGGTGCTCGCCCGGTTCCTCGATCATCGGCTGTTCCGCCTGCTGATGCTGCCGACCCGCGGTGGTCTGAGGGTGATCGGCATCGCAACCCAGCCCCTCTTGAAGGCGATCGGCAAAGTGGTCGGCTCGGACGTGTTGGCCGACTCGGTTGCGTTCTTCCAGGCGTTCGCCGGCATGGAAACCGGCTTTCGTGAACGCGCCGACGACGTGGTGCAGCTGATCAGGGCTCCGGAGACGTCGTTCGTGGTCGTCGCCTCGCCGCGTCGCGACACGATCGACGAGGCGGTGTGGTTCGCCACGCAATTGGTCGACCAGGGGGTGGGGGTGACCGCGGTGATCGTCAACCGAGCGCACCCCGAGTTCGGCGACGGAACTTCTGCCGAGGCGGCTGATGCCGCGATCGCTGCCAGCGCTGACGGCGACGAGGACCTCGTTGGGCTGTGGGACAACGTCGCGGCGCTGCGCACGATTCGAGATCTCGAACTCGATGTGATCGCGCCGCTCACCGCGATCGTCGGAGGTGATCGTCTCGTCGTGCTCCCGTTGCTCGACGGCGATGTGCACGACCTCGACGGCCTGTTGGTGATGGCTGGTCATCTCTTCGATCATCCGGTCGTGGACGGGTAGCGTCTGCGTCGTGCACATCCTGCTTGCCACCGATGCCGACTGGATCGTCGACGACATCACTGCCGCGCTCGGCGACATCGACGTCCACTTCACCGTGTGTCGCGACGGTCGAGCGGTCGCTCGTCAGGTCGCCGAACGACTCCCGGACCTCGCGATCCTCGACCTCCAGATCGGGTCGATGGGTGGCATGGCGGTGACCATGTCGCTGCGCCTCGACGAGTCGGCCGGCGTGGTCGAGCACGTCAAGGTGCTGATGCTGCTCGATCGGCGAGCCGACCTCCACCTGGCGCGCCGCAGCGGCGCCGAGGGATGGTTGGTCAAGCCGCTCGACGCGTTACGTCTTCGTCGTGCCGCAGACGCGATCCTCGCGGGCGGCGTCTACACCGAGGGTTTGGCGGCTGATGCCGTCGCGGTGGATCCGATGGTTCCGCTGCCCAATGGCGGCGACGACAGCGCCGATGTGACGGAGAATTCCCCCGAGGAAGAACCCGCCACCGCTGGATAGCATGGCCAGCCGCTACGGGGTGTAGCGCAGCTTGGTTAGCGCGCCACGTTCGGGACGTGGAGGCCGGAGGTTCAAATCCTCTCACCCCGACCAACACTCGATTCGCGCGCAGCGCGGCGCTCCATGGCCTACCGTGGAGCGTGCTTCGATCGTTGCTGTCCCGCGTGCTCTTCGTCCGAGTGTCCAGCGGAGCGACCGAACCGCTGGGGGATGACGACCGTGCCGTCATCCTCACCGGCTTCGTTGCACATCGGAGCGGATTGCGGACATCCTCACGGGCCCTCGCCGACGCGAACAGCTTTGCGTCGACCGCTGCCGATCGACGTGAGAGCTGGAATGTCGACTCCGTCCGGACGCTGCGCGGACGCCTCCGCTGGTTCGCGGGCGTTCTCCGATTCACTCGGACGAGGCCGATCGTCAGGTTCCTGTGCTGGACGTCGCGCCAGCCATCCCCTCCCGCATACCACCTGTCGCTCTCGCCTGAGTACGACGCTGCGGTCGAACTCCGATTCGCTTCGCCGCCACCTCCATCGGTGATCGACGAGGTCATCGCCGCCGCGCCCGATGGCATCGACTGGATCGCCAGCAGCGAACAGGTATTCGTCTACGACACGGAGGACCCCGATGCCTCGTCGATCTTCGTGTGCTTCCTCGTACATCGCCCGCCGACGATCACACGACACGAGTGCCAGACCTACTGGAAGACCGAACACGCCCAACTGGTGTTACAGAACATGCGCTATCTCAAGTTGACCCAATACCTGCAGGTGCACACGACGGCCGAACCGCCGCCGGGATGTCTCGACACGTACGACGGCATCGTCTACGCCCGCAAGCCGTCGACCTGGGCGGTCATCCGCCAGCTCCTCCACATCAACGAGTTCAGGTTCAACGACACCCTCGTCGTCGACGAGACCCACTTCACGTCAGCGACCCCGGTGCTGCTCATGCAACCGGATCGGACGTGGTGAGCGTGGCGTCATGTTGATCGGCCACTACGGCGCCGCACTCGGCCTGAGATCGGCCAACCCGACACCGCCGCTCTGGGTGCTGTTCATCATCGTCCAGACCGTCGACATCGCGTTCTTCATTCTCTCACCGCTCGGCATCGAGACGCTCGAGTTCTTCCCAGGGGTGTCGGGGCCGCTCGGAATGGATCTCGTGTCGATCCCCTACACGCACTCGTTGCTGCTCAACCTCGTGTGCGCCGGTGTGATTCTGGCGATCGGCGTCGGGGTGGGCCACGCCCGCTTCGGGGCGATCATCGCCGCAGCGTTCTTCTCGCACTGGGCGCTCGACTTCCTCGTGCACCGGCCCGACCTTCCACTCACACCGTCGGAGAACACCAAGGTCGGGCTCGAATGGTGGTCACCGACGCTGCTCGGCCTGGCGGTCGAGCTGGGTGTCCTGGCGATCGGCGGCATCCTGCTCCACCGGACCCTCACGACCTCACATTCCCGACGTTGGCTCCTGATCTTCCTCTCCGTCATGGCCGTCATTCAGGTCGGCTACATGTTCCTCCCACCGCTCGAGCCGGCTTGGGTCCTGGCGATTGGAGCGCAGCTGTTGTACGGCGGATTGGCAGCAGCGGCCTGGTGGTACGAACGCCATGTCGAGGCCCACGCCCACTCAGGTGCCGAGCAGCGTGCGGGCCCGCACGAGGAGCGGTGAATCGTCGGGTTCCGCGATGAGCGAATAGGAGGCCGCCAGCTGCTGCGCGGCGACCTCGGCGTGGAGACCGTCAGCGGCCAGGGTTCGACGTTGCGCAGCGAGGTACAGCGCACCGGTGTACAGCGATCGGCTGTTCAAGAAGTCGAGGACCGGTTGTGTCGACTCGAACCAGTCGGGCTCCAACTGTCCCATTTGTTCGGCGAGCTCCAGGCGGAAGGCGCACAGGTGACCGTCGAGCCAGCGTTGTCCGGTGGATTCAGCGACCGCTTGTGCGACCGCTGCGGTGCCGTCGGCGACCTCGAGATGACCGCATGACTGTCTTGCCCGCGCCAGGATCCACGCGAAGATCGGCACAGCGAGAACCCGGCCGCCGTGGGCAAGACGGTCCTGGAGATCGTCGAGCCGGGCGAGGCCGACATCGTCGGGTTCGAGAATGAGGTGTGACGCGACGCTCTGGAGTTCTCCGGTGAGGATCGAGTAACCCAGGTCGTAACGGCGGGCTTGCTCCAGGAAGCGGTCACTCAACTCGACGAAGTGCTGGATGTCGTCTCGCTGCATCGGGCTCGACGCAGCGACCGTGATGAGGAGCGTCTGGGTCGAGGGACCCAACGTCGCAGCCTGTTCTGACGCCCGCTCGTGCGCGGCTGCGGCCTCGGCGTACCGACCCAGCGATGCGAACGCCTCGCCTCGAAAAGCATTGATCATCGGGACGACGGCGATGCCGAGGCCCCGATTGAAGTCGTCGGTATCGCTCGGGTCAGCCGCCAAGTGGGGCTCGGTCAGCTCGATGCAGTCGAGCGGCCATCCCTCGTAGAAGTGCAGCATCGTCTCGAGGGCATCCAGCGCGATCCGAACGTCGGGCATCGACCGACCCTTGGCAATCGTCTCGCTGATCGCTGCGGTTCGGCGAGCCTCGCTGATGTCACGTTGGCACACCGTGGTGGCCAGTACAGCGTTTCCCATCGCACGGTGCCAGTCGAACTCCTGGGCCTCGGTGAGTTCGAGAATGTTCGACCACGCCGTTTCGAGTTGCTCGTGGCCAAACCCGTGGAGGTTGGACAAGGCTCCGGCTCGGGCGATCTCGAGCTCGACCTGGCGCGAGCGGTCGGTGGGATCAACTGATTCCAATGCCTTGCGGTAAAAGCGTTCCGCCTCCGATGCCGACGCCGTGCGGTTCGCCAACTCAGCGGCGCGCTGCCACCAGACGCTCGCGTCAGCGTCGTGCCCAGCGGCTTCGAGGTGCTCCGCGACGAGGTCGGGGCGCCGGTCCGCCAGCATTGGATGCCGGTCTGCAATGCCCCTGGCCATCGTGAGATGTAGCCGGCTTCGGTCACGGCGCAGCATCGAGTCGTAGACCGCGTCGCGCATCAGGCTGTGCTTGAAGACGAACTCGGTCGTCCCAGCGGCCTCGCGTTCGAAGAACACGCCGTTCTGCACGCCGAGCTCCAGGTCCTCACGCCACTCTGATTCGGGCTGATCGAGCAGCAGTTCGAGATCGGCCACCGAGAATTCCCGACCGACGATCGAAGCTGCACGCGCCACGGGCCGGACACCGCGAACAGAATCGAGGCGGGCCATCAGGACGTTCTGCACGGTGGCCGGGACCTCGAAGCCCTCGGGGTTCCGCACCGCAGCGTCGGCGAGCTCCTCGAGGAACAGCGGGACGCCGTCGCCCCGGTCGACGATCGAGTCGACGACACCTGCGTCGAGCGCGTTCCCCGTGATCGATCGCACCAACGCTTGACTCTGGGCTCGATCCAGCCGGCTGAGGTCCAATCGGGTGACGGAGATCTCGTCGTGGAGCTCGCGGACCCGCTCGGGCCTCGAGGTGAGCAGCACCAGGAGCGGTTCGCGTAGAGATCGAGATGCCAGGCGCTCCACGAAGTCGAGGGTGGTGGGATCCGCCCAGTGAAGGTCTTCGATCACAAGCACGGTCGCCTGGCGGCGGGCGAGGGTTGCTATCCAGTCCAGCATGAACTCGAACAGTTCGATTCGCTGCACCGCCGCATCCTCGTACGGCGGTGACGCTGCGTCCTCGAGGCCGTGCAGGCTCGTCAGCATCCTCACCGCATGGTCCGGATCGAGATCGATGTTGGCCATGTGGGTCTCGATCGCTGACCGCCGTGCAGCCGCTGTCGCATCGACGCGGAAGCCAAGTCCTCGCGCCTGGAGCTCCGCAATCGGGAACAGCGGTGCCGAGCGAGCGAGGGGCGTGCACATCGAGTCCAGCCACGAGTGTGCGACATCGACCAACGACTCGCGGAAGGCGTCGACGAGACTGGATTTTCCGACTCCCGCCTCGCCGATGATCTCGATGATGCCGCCGACGCCGGCCTCCGCACGGATCCAGCAGTCATGCATCAGGTCGATGTCACTCGCTCGGCCGAGCAGTGGGTTGGTGGTCGACCGGCCGGCTCGTCGTCTCAGCCCACCCACGGCCGTCACGCGGATGATCGATACAGGCTCGGCGAAGCCTTTGAGCTCGCGGGCGCCGAGATCCTCGGTGATGAAGATGCCGGCGACGAGCCGGCGCGTCTCGCCGGAGATGACGACGGCGTTGGTCGGCGCGACCGACTCGATGCGGGCCGCCAGATTGGCAGTTCTGCCCATGGCTTGGGTCGTGCCCGCCACGTGATCGAGCACGACGGGTCCGGTATGAATGCCGACGCGGACCGACAGCTCACGATCGATGGCGAGGCCACCGGTCTCGTTGAGATCGACGACGGCGCTGAGCATTGACAAGCCAGCGCGCACCGCGCGTTCGGGAGCATCCTCCTGTGCGACCGGGTAGCCGAAGTAGGCGATCAGCCCGTCGCCCATGTAGCCGCCGACATAGCCACCGAACTCCTCGATGGAGGCGGTTGCCATCTCGAGCGAGGCCCGCATCGCTTCGCTCCAATCCTCCGAGCTGACGATCTCGGAGAGCTCCGTCGATCCAACGGTGTCGAAGAACAACACGGTCAGGTTGCGGATCTCGCCATCGGGAAGTTCGTCCGGCTGGCGTGCCGTCATCGGCTCCGGCTCGACGGTCGAGTCGATCAGCACCACGACGTCGCCATCGATCCGCGCCACCCCTCGCACGACGAGTTCGTCGATGATCTCAGCGACGAGATCATCGTCACCGAGCTCCCTTCGTAGGCCGCGGCGCGACACCCGCCCATGCCGACGCAGGAGTTCCTGTGCGTCATCGACGTGTGTGAAGAAGTCCACCGCGTGCTCCGATCGGCTGCCTGTGCGGACACCGTAGCTGACAGCTCTTCGCTGGAGGGATGGCAGGAGCGTCGGTCGTGCCGTGGCATGGCAGTGACCGGTGTCTCGTGCGGTGACCCAACCTGCCTGTGGCACTATCTGATGGTTCGGGTGTCGTCAACGCGGCCGACACGAGTCGTCAGGGGGCGAGATGACAACGGTGACCCACGTGGTGATGTCGGACCTGCACCTCGGCGCGGGCTACAGCCTGCTGACCGACGCCGACGATCGAGGTGTAGCGCGTCCGACGTCGCCGTCACCCACGCTCGTCAGCCTGGCGGCCGGATTCCGTTCACTCCTGCCCCGACTCAGCGGTGAGGAGCGGCCCACGCTGGTCTTGCTCGGCGATGTCTACGACCTCTCGTTCGCCACGCCGGCGTCAGCGACTGCAGCGTTCCAGC
Organism: Acidimicrobiales bacterium; assembly: GCA_038321235.1. Classification (GTDB taxonomy): domain Bacteria; phylum Actinomycetota; class Acidimicrobiia; order Acidimicrobiales; family Ilumatobacteraceae; genus Sva-07. Next base: position 63,738 of record JBBQEU010000001.1, read on the forward strand.
GCTTCATCGAGCAGTTCTGGTCGGAACCGGCCATCTTCGCTGACACGATCATCTACGTCCCCGGCAACCACGATCATCGCATGTGGCGGCTGATGCGCGACGCCGCGTTCCTGGAGAGCGTGCGGCGAGGCGATCAGGAGCCCGACGAACTCGTCGTGACCGGGCTCGAAGCCGAGTCGATGGTGGCCTGTGAACTGGCGACCGTGCTCGCGCAGCAGGCCACCGGCAACCCGGGCCTGTCCGTCGTGTCCGGCTATCCGAACATCGGGGTCGAAGCCGATGGCAACGTCGTCGTCATGCACCACGGCCACTACACCGAGGGCACCTATCGGTTGATGTCGAAGGTCGCCGAGGTGGTCGGCGGGCGTCCCGCGACGTCCGACTTGCGACACGTCGAGATGCTCAATGGTCCGTGGATCGATTTCGGATGGTCGAACAGCGGCGACGAGGGCGAGCTCGGTCCGCTGCTCTACCGCTACTACGAGACGATGCAGGACCCGGCCGCGACGCAAACGAGCATCCAGCAACTGGCGACGACGATGATCGAGGCGGCATCGAGGATCTTTCCCGTGCGATCCAGCACGCGGATCGACGTCCGCGGTTTCGACGTGTCCGTCCAGGGCATCACTGAGGCGTTGCTCGATCTGACGCTTGCTCGTGCAGCCCAGAACGAACGCGGTTCGGTCACCAACGTGCTGTCACCGGATGCGGTGGAGGGCGTACGGAGTTACCTCGCCGGGCCGGTCCGCTCCCAGCTCGCGACGGCCCGGTGGACGGGGCGATTGATCGACGGGGCCCCACACTCGGACCGACGCCTGTCCTTCGTCTTCGGACACACCCACAAGCCGTTCCAGGACGAGTTCCTCGTGCCGGGATATTCCCAACCGGTCCAGGTCTGGAACACCGGCGGCTGGGTCCTCGACCATCCCGGGCTGAGCCCGACCCAAGGCGGCGCGGCGATCCTCGTCGACGACGAAGCGAACGTCGCCTCGCTCAGGCTCTTCAACGATCCGCTCGATGGTTCCGTCGGCACGGTGCGCGCCGCTGGCTGTGCCGACGATCCCGACAACCCGCTCGTCGCGGCGCTCTCGTCCGCGCTCGCCGCCGACCCCACAGCGTGGGATGCGTTCTCGAGCGACTGCCTCGTCGGGATCGAACACCGCGCTGCGATCCTGCGTACGACGTACTTCGATCCAATGGCCCACCCGCCAGCGCCGACCCATCCACGAAGGAGCCTTCGATGACCCGTATCTCGTCGTCGATCGACCAACTGAAGTCCTCCTACACGGTCGTCGTCGTCGGCTCGGGCTACGGAGGCGGCATAGCGGCATCGAGGCTCGCTCGTGCAGGCCAGCGCGTCTGTGTGTTGGAGCGCGGCAAGGAGATCCGGCCCGGGGAGTACCCGAGCACTCTCAGCGAGGTCGCTGCGCAGGTGCAGGTCGACTCCGAGCACGAGCACCAGGGCGACAAGACGGCGCTGTTCGACATCCACATGAATCGCGACGTGACGGCGTTGGTCGGTTGTGGGCTGGGCGGGACGTCGTTGATCAACGCCAACGTGTCGCTCGAGACCGATCCGGATGTGTTCACGGCCGACCACTGGCCGGCGGTGTTCCGTGAACAACCCGAGTTGATGGCGGACTTCTACAAGCGAGCCCGGTCGATGCTCGACCCGACACCGTACCCGCAGGAGACCCGCCCCCTGAACAAGGTGGCCGCACTGAAGGTGTCCGCCGACGCGATCGGCGCCCGGTTCGAGTGCCCGCCGATCAACGTGAACTTCGTCGACAAGGTCAACGCCTTCGGCGTCTACCAGCCCGCCTGCACCAACTGTGGCGACTGTGTCAGCGGATGCAACTACGGCGCAAAGAACACGACGTTGATGAACTACCTGCCGGACGCGCACAACCACGGAGCCGAGATCTTCACCGAGATCTCTGTCAGCTACGTCGAGCGTGACGGTGACCTCTGGCGCGTGTACGTCCAACCGTTGGGGGGAGCGACACCGTTCGCCACCGCTGACGGCGAGCGCAGATCGATCGTCGCCGACGTCGTGGTGCTCGCTGCCGGGACGCTCGGATCGACCGAGATCCTCCTGCGTTCGCGCGACAACGGCCTCGAGCTGTCACCTGCGCTCGGCAGCCACTTCTCGGGCAACGGCGACGTGCTCGGCTTCGGCTACGACAACAACTGGAAGCGTCCGCCCAGCGACACGGTCAAGGTCGCTGATCCGTCGCCGTCGCCGTCGGCTCCCGACACCGAGTGGACGCCCATCAACGGCATCGGGATCGGACAGAACAAGGTCGACCGTTCCAAGTGGCCGGGTCCATGCATCGCCGGAATGATCGACCTTCGAAACGCGCCACGAGTCCAGGATCGGTTGATCATCGAAGAGGGTGTGATCCCAGGAGCGATCGCTGCCGCCGTCGTCCCCGGATTCTTCGCTGGTGATGTCATCGGTGGGAATCCCCTCGCCTTTGGTCCGCTCGAGGCCAAGGATCGTCTCCTCGCGGCGGCAGATCTGGCCGAGGTGATCCGCACGCATCCAGGCTCGTTGGCGAGCCAGGCGTATGCCGGCACGCTGAATCGGAGCCAGACATACTTGGTGATGAGCCACGACCATGCCAACGGTCAACTCGGCTTGGTCGACGATCGCCTGCGCATCGAGTGGCCGCACGCCGGGAACGAGACGGTGTTCAAGCGCGACAACGACATCCTGCGCCGTGTCAACGCTGCCGTGCATGGGCAGTCGATGCCGAACCCGATGTGGAGCGGGGCGATGGGAAAGCAACTGGTCACCGTGCATCCCGTCGGCGGCTGCCGGATGGCCGACGAGTGGGATCACGGCGTGGTCAACGACCGCAGCCAGGTCTTCCGCTCGCCGTCGGAGGTACACGACGGACTGTACGTCTGCGATGGCGCGGTGTTGCCCGGGGCGGTCGGGGTCAATCCTCTGCTCACCATCTCGGCGCTTGCCGAACGGTCGGTCGAACTGTTGGCGCACGATCGTGGCTGGACGATCGACTACACGTTGGCCGCCGAACAGATCGGCCACCGCCCGTTCTCGTCGCCCCGTCCGGGGCGTCCGTCCCCGCCCCCGCCGACCGGGCCGATCCAGTACTTGGGACGGGTGCTCTCGGCGTTCGGCCGCGTGCTGCTCACCCTCGGCGCCCTGCTGCTCACTGGGCTCAAGAAAGTGGTCACGCCACTCATCCGGCACATCGTCAAGTGGTACATCGAGCATCGGCCGGAGAAGGTCGCGCCGAGCATGTCGTTCACCGAGACGATGACGGGCTGGTACTCGGATCGCTACACAGACACCGAGGTTCCGCTCTGGGAGCGCATCTCCGATCCCTTCGAGATCGCCGAGGCCCGAGGCAAGCACGCGAACACCGAGATGGACTTCGAGCTCACCATCGCAATGGAGAACCTCGGCGTCTTCAATGCCGACCCGAAACACATGGCGACGGCGACTGGATGGGTCAACTGCCCGGTGCTCGACGGCGCACACATGACCGTCGAGGGCGGCACGTTCCAGCTGCTGCCGCCCGACCCCGATCACGTCGACCGGTGGTTGATGGTCTACGACCTCCCGCTCGTTCGTAAAGACGGTTCGCGTCTCAGGTTCCACGGCGTCAAACACCTCGAACGGGCGCCGGGCTCCGACGCCTGGACCGACCTGACCAAGCTGTTCGTGACCGTCTCGGACGACGACGGCGCGCCGATCGGCCGCGGCGTCCTCCGGCTCGATCTCCAAGACTTCGTCCGTCAGGGGTACACGGCCACGATGGACTCCCACGCCGGGTGGTTCAGCCGTATCGGTTGGCTGGATCGGGCCCTCAAGTTGCAGTTCGGAGGGACCTTCGCCTCCAACTTCGGGCTGACAGTGATCCAGGCCTACGGCGGCCTCTTGTCGGACCTCGGCAACTTCGATGTCACCGAGGACCAGAATCGGCTGAAGCGCGTGGCACCGCCGAGAACGTGTCCCGCCCCTGCACCCGAGGAGATCGTCGTCTCGACCTCCCATGGCCCAGGGTCGGGAGACCCGTTCGAACTCAAGCTGTATCACTACCCGGGCGGCAAGAAGGGCCCGGTGATCCTGGCGCCCGGCTTCGCGATCACCGCGGCATCGTTTGCCACGACGACCATTGACGTGAACATCGTCGAGTTCCTCCACGAGCATGACTACGACGTGTGGCTCTTCGCGTACAGCGGCAGCCCGGATTCGGGATCGTCGACTCGCCTGTTCGACCTCGATGACATTGCCGAGTACGACTGGCCTGCCGCCGTGGCGGCGGTCGGCACGGCAACCGGCAAGGACCCGCAGATCATCGCGCATTGCGTGGCGTCGATGACCGTGCTGATGTCGCTGCTCGGAGGCCACCTCCACGGTGTCAGGAGTGTCATCTCATCGCAGACGACAGTGCACCCGGTGGTCAATTGGCTGAACAACCTGAAAGCCGATGTCGGTGTTGCGCCACTGATCCGGCACGCGAACATGCCGTCGCTCGGCATCGACTTCCGCGACCAGATCAGCATGGTGCCGCTGCGCCCTCACGAAGGGACCAGTGTCCAGCAGCAGGGTGACCGGCTCGTCGATGCGGCGATGTTCATGGTCCCGGTCCCGGAGGGGGAGGCGTGTACCAACCCGGTGTGTCACCGCGTGTTCTCGATCTTCGGTCCCGCATGGACGCATGCTCAGCTCAATCACGACACTCACATCGCACTCGCGGAAATGACCGGCGCGGTGTCGACGGGTCCGTTCGAGCAGATCTCCGACATCGTGACGCGGGGATTCGCGGTCATGGCGGACGGCACCGATGCATACCTGCCCAATGTTGGCAACCTTCGTCTGCCCATCGACTTCCTCGCTGGCCGGCTCAACCAGATCTTCCTCCCCGAGACCTCGGAGCGCACCTACGAGTGGCTCGTTGCGCACAACGGTCCCGAGCACTACACCCGCCACGTCTTCGCGGACTACGCACACATGGACATCTGGTTCGGACGAGACGCCGTCTCTGACATCTACCCCTATGTGCTCGAGTGCCTCGAGCGCCACTGATCGAGAGTTCTCTCAAGTCGTGTCCGGTCGGTGCCGATGACAGCACGTCCGCCCGCCCGAAACGGAGAGCTTCCGTGGCCATCATTCGCCCGTCAATCGATCAAGTCGACGAACTCCAGGAACCACTCGACAACGCCGAGCGGGCCGTGTTCGATGCGTTCGCCGAACTGGGCGATGACTGGACGATCTACGTCCAGCCGAAGGTCGGCCAGGACGTCCCTGATCTCGTCCTCGTCCATGATGTGCGAGGTGTGATCACCGTGGACGTGGTCGACTGGCGTGCCACCGATCACCGACGTTCCGATCGCGGTGACGTCGAGGTGCTGGGTGCCGACGGCACGTGGCGACCGAGCGCGCAGCAGCCGCTCGCGTTGGCCCGCCGTCATCGCAGCACGGTGTACGAACAGTTCTTCGCGTTCCCCGGCGACGCCCGCGCCCCGGGCGGTGCCGTCCGATCGGTCGTGATGCTCCCGTGGTGTTCGGCTGCCGAGGCTGGAGCGCTCCTCACGTCCGGTTCGGGCGATCCGGCCAACGCCGTGCTCGTGTGGTCTGGCGACGACCTCACCGGACGATTGCCGTTCCTGGTCGACGGACCCGGCACCGTTCCGGCCTCTGTAGCGTCGATCGAGCGGCTGCGTCGTGAACTCGTGGTCGACGGAATGATGTACGACGCCGGCGCTCCAGTGCAGTTGAGTGACAACGCTCGTCTGGTGGCGGCCAACCCCAGCCGTGCCCACGTTCGCGGGGTCTCCGGCACCGCAGGCAGCGGGAAGTCGTTCGCGCTCACCGCGCGTGCGGCACACCTGGCTGCTGAGGGCAGGAGCGTGCTGGTGCTGTGCTTCAATCTGACGTTGGCGAATCACCTGCGCCGACTCGTGGTCGAGCGGTGCGCCGAATACGGGGCGAACCCGGCCGGCGTGACGTGCACGAGCTTCCACACGTTCTGCTCGCGGGTGGTCGACGACGCCGCCCAGGCCGGCATCGTCGCCAACGAGCCCGCCCGCGGAACGTGGCCGGTCAAGATCGTGATGAAGACTCGTGAGGTGTTCGAGGCGGGGTTCGGTCGCCGGTTCGACGCCGTCCTGGTCGACGAGGGCCAGGACTTCACGGTCGAGTGGTGGAACCTGTTGCGCGAACACGTCGTGCACCCAGGCGGGGAGATGCTGCTCGTGGCCGATGCGACGGTCGATCTGTACGGCAAATCGACGTGGGACGACCCGGATGCCCTCGCCGCTGCCGGTTTCACCGAGCCCTGGATCCGGATGACGAGTTCGTATCGGATGGCGCCGGATCTGGTCCGTTCGACGAACGAGTTCGCGAGGTCGTTCATCGCCGACGACGCGGTGGTGCCGGAGATCGCCGACGACCAGGCCGTCGTCGTCGGGCACGTGTCGAGTGCGATCCGATCGTGGTGCAACGTCGAACGTGTCGCCGATCTCGGTGTCGCTGTCGGTCGAGAGGTCGTGCGACTGTTGCGAGAGCATCCTGATCTGTCGCCGCGCGACATCGTGTACCTGTGCGAGTACCACCATGACGGGCTGGAGGCCGCCGGCGAGATCGAGGCGGCGGGCTACCCGGTCCATCACGTCTACAGCCGTGATCCCGACGAACGCCATCGCCGCAAGGGTCGGTTCTGGCCTGATGCCGATGCCGTGAAGGGGTGCACCGTGCACAGCTACAAGGGCTGGGACAGCGCAGCGGTCGTCGTCGGTGTCGCGATGGAGGAACGCTCGCGGCGCCTGGCGTACGCGTCGATGACCCGGGTGTCGTCGACGGTGCCCGGCTGTGACACGTCGTATCTCGCCGTGGTGAATGCGGATCCTCGGATGGCCGACTTCCAGCCCACGTTCGAACTGGACGCGGTGCTGGCCCTCGAGTCCTGACGGCGCTACGGTCGCCGGTCGTGGACTTCGCCGAGTTGCAGGATGTGATCGAACGCACCTACGGCGATCGCGATCGCGAGCGTGGGGTGTCGGCCAGCGTGGCGTGGCTCACCGAGGAGATCGGCGAGCTGGCGCAGGCTGTCCGCAAGGGGACCCACGAGGATCGGGTACACGAGTTCGGTGACGTGGTCGCATGGGTGGCCACGCTCGCCAATCAGCAGGGTGTCGACCTGAACCAAGCCATCCAACGATTCGCGCACGGGTGCCCCAAGTGCGACTCCATTCCCTGCACCTGCTGATGCGCACTTGATTCGAAATGTCCCTCGATCGTGACGGTGAGCGTCAGGATCCAGGGGCATTTCGGGTTGATGCCGCTCGCAGAGCGTGGATCAGTTCGTCCAGGCTCGGAGCGAGCGTGGACAGTTCGGCCATGTAGCGCTGCGTCGCTTCCTCGATCAATGCCGACCGATCGTCGGCCCGATTCGATCCGGCCGCAACGAACGTGCCTCGGCGTCCGTCTCCGGTGGCCAGTTCATCTGCTTCGAGTTCGCGGTAGGCCCGAGCGACGGTGTTGTTGGCGAGCCCGAGGTCGCGTGCGAGCTGCCTGACCGTGGGCAGGCGGTCACCTGCTCGCAGAGCGCCGGCGCGAACCTGGAATGCCAGCTGACTCCGGAGTTGCTCGTACGGAGGCACCGTCGACTCGTGGTCGATCGTGACGGCGGCGGTCATGCCCGCTGCAGACGGGCCTGATCGACGTTCCATCGATCGGTGGCGGCGAGGCTGTACCACACGCCGATCACGGCGTAGCTGGCGAGTGCGAACACGACGCCGGCGAGACCGCCGAATGCTGCCGTCAAGGCAGCGGACGTTGCGACTCCCGCCATCGCGAAGGAGGCACCGACGATGTGGTGCACGCCGTCGGCTCGCAGGGCGTCGTCGACACGCAGGTCGTGTCGGCTGTCGGCGAGGGTCGGTCGGTTGACGGCGACGTGGATGCCGATGGTCATCGCGGCGATCGCCAGCGCACTTGCTGCCGGGCCGACCCAGAGCCAGCCACCCGCGCCGATGTTGCGCTCGGTGGCGACGATCGCAGCTGCCAGTGAGATCGGTAGGGATCCGCCGATGCAACGCACCCACAGCGTTGGCACGAAGTCGGACCAACGGCGTTCGACCAATCCCGCCGTGCGCCGGTGGCGACGCCGTGGGTGCACGAACAGGAGTTCGGCCGCAACCGACCCGAGGGCCGCCGCGATGAACGGCGCCTGCGCGGTCAGGGCGTTCGCGAAATCACCCGCTCGCTCGACGTCGATCACGTTCATGTACATCGGCAGGCTTCCGACGTTGACGCCCGCGACGAACGCAGTCCATCGGATCGAACGCGCGCGGCGGAGCTGCCGGCGGATCGTCGCCGCGGAGCTGTCGGAGACCAACACGTTGAACCGGATCGACCACTGGGTCAATCTTTGGTCGGAGATCGGCCTGGCGCCCGCAACAATGACGAGCAGCGAGGCGCTCCAGAGCACGATGAGAAAGAGCCAGTTGCCCGTCACGTTTCGATTGTCTCAATAACCTGATACAAAATCAAGCGGTTGCTCTCGACACGTCCCCCGATCGTGACGGTGAGCGTCAAGATCCAGGGATATTTCGGTCAACGCTGCGACTGGACCAGTTCAGCGATTTGGATGGCGTTGAGGGCAGCACCTTTGCGCAGGTTGTCGTTGCTGACGAACATCGCCAGTCCACGCCCGCCTGGGGCGCCTTCGTCGATGCGCAGCCGACCGACGTAGCACGGGTCCTGTCCGGCGGCTTCCAGCGGGGTGGGCACCTCTGACAGCACGACACCGGTGGCAGCGCCGAGGAGTTCGGTGGCCCGCTCGACGGAGATGGGGCGTGCGAACTCGGCGTTGATCGACAGCGAGTGGCCGGTGAACACGGGCACCCGTACACAGGTGCCAGAGACGAGCAGGCCGGGGATGTCGAGGATCTTGCGACTCTCGTTGCGGAGCTTCTGTTCTTCGTCGGTTTCGTACGAGCCGTCGTCGACCATCGAGCCGGCCATCGGCAGCACGTTGAACGCGATCGGCTTGACGAACTTGGTCGGTGCGGGGAATTCGACGGCGGCGCCGTCGTGGGTGAGTTCGGCGGCGCGGTCGACGACTTCGCGGGCCTGCTTGTCGAGTTCGTCGACGCCGGCGAGCCCCCCTCCGGACACGGCCTGGTAGGTCGAGACGATGAGCCGCGTGAGCCCGGCCTCCTCGTGGAGCGGTTTGAGCACGGGCATGAAGGCCATGGTCGTGCAGTTCGGGTTGGCGATGATGCCCTTCGGCGGGTTGAAGGCGAGTTCCCCGTTGACCTCGGAGACGATCAGAGGAACGTCCGGATCCATGCGGAACGCGGATGAGTTGTCGATCACGATCGCGCCGGCAGCAGCGAACTTCGGGGCCAGGACTCGCGACGACGTCGCTCCGGCGGAGAACAGTACGATGTCGAGTCCGCTCGGGTCGGCGATGTCGGCGTCCTCGACGACGATGTCGGTGCCCTTCCACGCCAAGGTGGTGCCCGCAGATCGAGCGGACGCGAAATATCGCATCTCGCTGACCGGGAAGTTGCGTTCGTCGAGCAGGCGACGCATCACGCTGCCGACCTGACCTGTGGCGCCGACGACACCGACGCGAAGTGCTCCAGACATGCGGGCAACGATAACGGTCGATGACGTCACGCCGACGTCGAGTTTCGCGCGCGCTGGGCGGTTTTCGGGCGCCTCTGGCACACTCCTGGCATGCGTCGACGCCCCCAACTGGTGCCGTGGAAGGCCGCTGGACAGACAAGTGAACGTCAGGCCAGTGGTGATGATGTCGTTCGCACCACCGGCTGGGTGTTCAACAACGAGACCGGGAACGAACTGACGCTCGAGCAGTTCGTCGCAACCGGCGACTCCGAGGTGCCGGCCTATCTCACGGTCTTCGGGCTGCGTTCCGCCGACGCCGAGGGCCGGACGCCGGACGACAAGACGCTCGTCGAGATCGGGTCCGGTATCGGCCGGATGACGTGCGCGTTCACGAGGGAATACCAATCGGTCGTGGCGTGCGACCTCGATGCGGGGTTTCTCGAACGGTGCATCGAGACGGTCGGGCAGTTCGGAAAGGTCGATCGTCTGCGTACCAGTCACGTCGGCGACGGACACACGCTCGACCTGCCGCCGAACTCCACCGACGTGGCATTCAGTTACATCACCCTCCAGCACTGCGACCCCGACGACGCGCTCGAGCTGACCTCCGAGGCGGTACGCATCACGCGACCCGGCGGCAAGGTCGTGCTCAACTACCGGGCGCGAAGTCCACAGGACGTCGTGCTGCTCCCGCTCGGGGCGGTCACCCGAGGGCTGTTCCGCATCCCGAAGTTCGGGCCGTGGCTCTCGCAGCGTCGCGTGGCCGCCCGCCTCGGTTGGCAGGCCAATCGGCTGCAACCCGACGAACTGATCGGCCCGCTCTCACCGCTGCTCACCGACATCGAGATCTGGCGCAATCCGAAGAGCAAGATCACGGGTCGCGGAGCCGTCAATCAGGAGTTCGACGGCATCAACGCGAATCACTACTGGTTGATCGCCACCGTTCGCTGATCGTCGGGCGGGGCGCTCGGTCGCAGCGCCACCTGGGTGATGCGGTGACGTCCGACGCTGCGGATCGTGATGTGCCAGCCGTCGAAGTCGATCGTCTCGCCGGGCGTCGGGAAGCGGTTCAGCTCGTCGAGCACGAGGCCGGCGATGGTGGTGTAGTCGCCGTCGGGTAGCTCGACATCGAGGTCGACGAGATCGTGCACCGGGAAGGTGCCGGGCAACACGATCGTGCCGTCGGCTTCACGGACCACGGTGTTGAGGTCGGGGTCGGTCTCGTCCCAGATCTCGCCGACCAGTTCCTCGACGAGGTCCTCGACGGTGACGATGCCGATCGTCCGGGCGTATTCGTCGACGACCAGAGCCATCTGGGTACGGCGCGTCTGGAACTCACGGAGCGCGGTGAGCACCCGAGCGGCGTCAGGGAACACGGGAATGTCCCACATCACCGAGGTGACCGGTTCGTCGCCGCGGCCGAGCAGGCTCCGGAGTCGGACCATCCCGACCGATCGGTCGAGGTTGCGCTTCTCTGCGACCGGTGCTCGGGAGTGTCCGGTCTCGACGAGCAGCGCGAGGGCTTCGATGCAGCTCGAGTCGGCGTCGATCACGACCACGTCGTTGCGCGGCACCATCACCTCGTCGAGGGTGCGTTCAGCGATCTCGAAGGCGCCGTCGATGATCTGACGCTGTTCTGGGGGGAAGGTTTCGTGGATGGCGACCATGTCGCGGAGTTCGTCGCCGGTGACCTCTTCACGTTGTCGGTCTGGATCGCCGCCGAGAACGCGTACGGCGATGTTGGTCGACTTGGAGAGCAGCCAGACGATTGGCTTGGTGAGCGTCGACAGCACGTCGAGCGGACGCGCCATGACCATGCCCCACTTCTCGGCACGCTGCATGGCGATCCGCTTCGGTGCGAGTTCGCCGAACACCAGCGTGAAGTACGCAAGGATCAGCGTGACGACGATCACCGACACGGGACCTGCCGCGCCACCGAGGAAGCCGAGCGGCGCTTCGAGCGGCTCGGCGAGCGACACCGCGGCCGCAGCAGACGCCAGGAACCCGGCGAGTGTGATTCCGATCTGGATCGTCGCGAGGAACTGGTTGGGCTGGCGGGCGAGGCGGGCGAGCACGGCGCCGGTGGCGGAACTCTCCTCGAGCCGCTGGAGCTGACTCTCGCGTAGCGACACCAGAGCGAGTTCGGTCCCGGCAAACGCCGCGTTGACCAGCACGAGGACAGCGACGAGGAGCAGTTGAGGCCAGACGTCACCCATGTGGATGACATTCAATCGCGCCAGACCGCCGACTGTTACTCATGGTGTCAGACACCAGGAGTAACACCCACGCGTTCTACTTGCGTTCGGGGAGCGGCGCGGAATAGTCGACGCCGGAGTCGAGTCCGAACGCTGTGTGCAGCGCACGTGCGGCGCGCTCCATGTCGCCGGCCGAGCACACCACCGACACCCGGATCGTCGACGTCGAGATCATCTGGATGTTGACGCCCTCGTCGGCGAGCACCCGGAACATCTTGGCGGCGATCCCGGGCGCCGACTTCATGCCGGCACCGACCAGCGACACCTTGGAGATGTCGTTGTCGTGCGACACGCCCGTGGCGCCGATCTCGGCAGCCACTCGCGACACGATCTGTTCGGCGTCGCCCATGTCGGCCTTCGGCATCGTGAAGCTGATGTCGGTGGTGCCCTGGGTGGAGGTGTTCTGCACGATCATGTCGACGTTGACGTTGGCGTCAGCGAGCGGCTCGAACAGCGCAGCCGAGATGCCGGGCCGGTCTGGCACACCGAACACGGTGACCTTCGCTTCGGACATGTCGGTGACGACACCGGAGATGATCGGATCTTCCATGGAAGCCTCCTCGTTGGTGACCCACGTGCCGGGTTCCCAGGTGAATGCGGAACGGACGTGGAGTGGTACGTCGTGATTGCGGGCGAACTCGACCGAGCGCAGCGCCAACACCTTGGAACCGGCGCCGGCCATCTCGAGCATCTCGTCGAAGTGGACCTTCGTGAGTTTCCGCGCCTGGGGCACGATGCGCGGGTCGGCGGTGAACACGCCGGTGACGTCGGTGTAGATCTCGCAGGCGTCGGCACCCATTGCCTGGGCGAGCGCCGACGCGGTCAGGTCGGACGCGCCGCGACCCATGGTGGTGACCTCCTTGGCGGTGCTCACGCCCTGGAAGCCGGCGATGACGCAGACCTTGCCCTCGCCCAACGACTGTCGAACGCGGTCGCCCTTCACCTCGATGATCTTGGCCTTGCGGTGGGCGGTGTCGGTGATGATGCCGACCTGGCTGCCGGTGAAGCTGATGGCGTCGATGCCACGGTCGGCGAGTGCCATGGTCATCAGCGCAGCGGTGACCCGTTCGCCGGTGGTGAGGAGCATGTCCATCTCGCGCCCAGGTTGGGTGCGCGAGACCGAGTTGGCGAGGGCGATCAGGTTGTCGGTGGCCTTACCCATCGCCGACACGACCACGATCACGTCGTTGCCGCGCTTCTTCGTGAATGCGACGTTGTCGGCGACCGCGTTGATGCGGTCGGGGTCGGCGACGGAGGTGCCGCCGTACTTCTGGACGATCAGTGCCACGAGTCCGAGAGGCTACAAGCCTCCGTGCTGCCCGCCCCGTCCCGTTCTCGTGAACAAACAGCGCACCTGGGCCGCACATGGTTCACGAGAACGCTGGCGCGCGGTGCGCTGGAGTCTGAACGGCGGCATCCTGGAGCCATGAGCGTCGTCAAGATCAATGCCATCACGATCCCCGAGGGCATGGGCCCGCAGCTCGAAGGTCGCTTCGCCGGGCGGGCAAAGATGGTCGAGCAATTCGATGGGTTCGAGGACTTCCAGCTCCTGCGCCCGACCGAAGGCGAGGATCGCTACTTCGTCTACACCCGTTGGGCCTCCGAGGAGCACTTCCAGGTCTGGATGAACAGCCAGGACTTCGCCCACGGCCACGCCAGCGGCCAGGCCGACGCCAACCAGCCCGTCGAGGGTGAGGCCCCCCGAAAGCCGGTCGCGCAGGGCGCCGACCTCATGAGCTTCGACGTCGTCGAACACGTCGTCAAAGGCGCCTGAGCCGGCGGGCCGGGCGGTCAGCATGCCCACCACGCGCGTTTGACGACGTCGGTGCGAGGTGAATCTCGGAGCATGGTGTCAGCCGCGTCACGTGAGTCGTTCGTGCCGCGCCTGTTGGCGGGCCGCGGATCGCCGAGAGATCTGTGCGAGCAATTCCTGTTGTCCCGAACCGTCGATCTGCCCGACGGATGGTCATCGCTCACCCTCTGTTCGTGGACGCTCGCGCATCACCCCACGGCGTCGGTCATCTCGATCGACGACGATCATGGCCTGCAGGTCGGCTGGCTACTCGGCTATCCGATCACGCCTGACGGCGAACTTTTGACCACGGGTGGGCACATCACGTTGCCGACGGGCATCCAGCCGGACGATTTCGTCGGCGGCCTCGGTGGACGATTTCTCGCGATCTTCGTGAACACCGACACGCCGTCGATTCACCCCGACGCCTGCGGCACGTACTCGTCGATCTACTGTCCCGCCCTCCAGACCGCCGCCTCCACTCCCGGTCTGATCCCCTATGACACCACGACGACCGACCGGACCGAGTTGATCGAGCAACTCGGCGTCCCGTGGACGAACTCGATGTACCCGGTCGGACTCACCCCGCGGCACGGCATCCACCGGTTGCTCCCTCACCATCACCTCGACCTCGATCGGTGGGTGATGACCCGAGATGGGCCCGACTGGCGCCAACACGGGACCACCTCCGTCGAGGAAGCCGCGCGAGACATCGCGCGAATCACCACGCGGAACATCGGCGCGATCCTCGAGCACTTCCCGTGCTACCTCCCACTGACGGCCGGTCGCGACTCGCGGATGCTGCTGGCGTGCGCCCGGCAGTGGGCGTCCGATCTCGAGCTGTACACGCTCGATTTCCCTGGTCTCGCCAGCGCCAACGACAGCTACGTCGCCGCGCAGATGGCCCGCCGACTCGACCTGGAGCACCGCCGTGTGCCGATGCGAATTGCGGACGACACCGACCTCGAGAGGTGGATGTATCGCATCTCGTGCAGCGTCGGTGAACCACGTGGCTGGCAGGCCACCGCTGCGCACCGCACGCTCGACCGAAACCGGGTCCGCCTGGGCGGCAACATCGGTGACATCGCACGACGTGGCTACCGCACGCCCGAGGACGAACCGGACAGCGTGATCACCCCCGATCGCCTTGTCGTCCATGCGCTCCGCCATCGCGGGACACTGATGCCCGGACAGGCGGCCGCAGCCGAATCACCCGTCATCCGCGAACAACTCGAGCACTGGATCGAGCACGCCGGGACGACCGATGCGCTGCAACTCCTCGACATGTTCTACCTCGAGAACCGAATCGGCAGCTGGGCCGGAGTCTTTCCGTATGCGGAGTACCGCGGACCCGGATTCACCATCTTCCCGATGTGCCACCGCGAGGTGGTGTCGAAGATGATCGAGGTTCCGCAGCATGTCCGCCAAGACGGGAGCCTGCTCGTCGAGGTGACTCGACAGACCTGGCCCGAGCTGTTGGCATGGCCGTACAACACGCCGACACGGCACGTGCGCATCCGTGAACTCCCGCGCCGGGTGAGAAATCGGCTGAGTGCCGCTGGCGCATCTCGCCTCCGATGAGCAGGGCCCGGTACACGCAACACTGAGTGCGCGCTGCAACCGAGATGAGTGATTCCCGGACGTGGGGGCGATGGTCGAAGGAGTCTCAGGTGGCAAGGTCGGAGAGGTTGTCCGCGAGCGCGGTGAAGGCGCCGAAGACGTCGACGTAGCTCGTGGTCAGCGGTGACATCCCGAAGCGGAGGATGTCGGGGTCGCGGCGGTCGATGATCACCTTGCGAGCGGTCAATGCCTCGTGGAGTCGGCGGGCGTCGCGGTGGCGGATCGCCACGTGCCCGCCGCGTCGTTCGGGATCTCTCGGCGTCACGTTCTCCAGGCCGTACTGGTCGGCGAGGTCGATACCGAATCCGGTCAGCGAGCGGGCCTTGGCGGCGATCGCTTCGATCCCCGCCTCGACCGACAGCCGGATGCCCTCGCGGGCCGCAGTCAGCCCGAGTACGGGCGGCGTGCCGTTGAGCATCCGCCCGACGCCCGGCCGCGCGTCGAACGGGTGCTCCATCGCGAACTGGTCGTTCTGGGCGAACCACCCCCAGATCGGCTGCGTCACGCGATCGTGGATCTGTCGGGAGACATACACGAACGCCGGGGCGCCTGGCCCGCCGTTGAGGAACTTGTACGAACAGCCGACGGCGAGGTCGACGCCCGCGCTCGTGAGGCCGAGTTCGAGCACACCCGCGGCGTGCGACAGGTCCCACACCGTCACTGCCCCGGCTCGACGGGCCCGTTCGGTCTCGCCGTCGAGATCCGCGAGCTCGGCGGTCCGATAGTCGACGAGCGACCGGAGCACGACATCGACCCCGTCGAGATCATCGAGGCCGTGCCGCACCTCGACATCGCGCAATCGGGCGATGCCTTCGACGACATAGCGATCGGTCGGGAAGTCGTCGCGGGCCACCGCCACGACTCGACGTCGGCCCGTCTCGCCAGCGAGATCGAGCGCCACGTTCACCTGCTGGAAGATGCCGACCGTGGTCGATTCGTGAACCGCCACCTCGCCGGGCCCAGCACCGAGGAGCGGCGCCAGTTCGTCGCCGACGGTGAGCGCCAGGTTCAGCCAGTCGTGTTCCCACCACGACGAGATCAGGTCACCCGCCCACTGCTCGACGACCCGGTGGAGTGCAGCAACAGCACGCTTCGGCGTGCGCCCGAGCGAGTTCCCGTCGAGATAGATCAGCTCAGGATCGGGAATGACGAACTCGTCGCGCCACCTCGCCAGCGGGTCGTTCGCATCGAGGGTCAGAGCGGTGGCGCGGTCGATCACGTTCCCGACTGTGTCACTCCGACGGCCTGGGGCCGAACTGGTGCCGACCCGAACCAGCAGGGCGACCACCGATCAGCGTCGTGGTCGTCTCCTGACGCCGCCGCTGGTGCCGGCAGGAACCCGACCGCCGCCCGTGAGAGCGAGCATGATGCCGACCAGGATGAGCCCGAGGGCAGCAGCGAGGAGCGAACCCGGGTTCGAGCCGGTCTGAGGCAGTGTGGTGTTGGGATCGCCACCCGGAGGAGCCGCTGAGGGGTCGGCCGGTGAGGGAGCGATCGGGTTGGGTGCGGCCGGGACGGCGATCGGCGTGGACGGCTCGGTGACGATCACCGTGGGCGTGGGCGTGGGCGTGGGCGTGGGCGGTGGCTGGGTGGGTCCCCCCGAACCGGACCCGACGGTGACCGATCTCGAAGCGCTGGCACATCCGGCGTCGTCGTCGCAGACGGAGACGACGATCGTGAACGATCCGTTGGTGTCGTACCCGTGCGAGCCGGTGGTCGAACCGCCGGCGTGTTGGAGCGGCTCGGTTCTCCCGTCTCCCCAGTCGACTGTGACGGTGTGGGTGTCGCTTGCGCCCGGATCGGTGAACGATGCTCGAAGCTCCACCGTGGTCGCTGCCAGGCCGCCGAACGCTATTCCGGCCAGCGTGAGTGGTGCCGTCGTCCCGACCACGGCGTCGTCGATCGTGACGTCATCGATCGTGACCGACGGTGAGGCGTTGACGACCGTCACGGGCCGTTCGATCGTGGTCGACGCCCCGCCAGCGTCGGAGACGACCAGACGGATGGTGGCGACCAGGTCGTCGACGGTGGCGAAGCTCCAGATCGGCCCGGTCCCGGTGGCGATCGTGGACCCGTTGTCGGCGAGCAGCGTCCAGGCGAAGCTCAGCGCATCACCGTCGGGGTCGGTGCTCGCGCCGGCGTCGAAACGGATCGAGTCGCCCTCGATGATGGTGCCGATCGGTGCGATCTCCGCCGCCGGTGGACGGTTTTCGGGGTCCGGGTCGGGCGGCGACCCGGTGAAGCGGAACGTCACTTCGGCCTCGCCGTCGGCGACGACGGTGACGTCCTGTTGCAGCGTGAGCGGACCATTGACCGCCCGCACGGTCCACGTACGCGGGCCGCCGTCGACGGCCAGTGGTGCCCGCTCGAAGCGGAATGTCCCACCGGGGCCCGTGGTGACGACGTCGCCCCATTGGGTGCCCACGTCGACACCTTCGATCGGTGCATCGACATCGTCGACCACGGTGCCGACCACGGTGCCGAACCCCACAGGTGGTCTCCCGAAGTCGACGATGAGATCCGATCCGCACACCGTGAAGACATCGACGGACGAGTCGAAGAAGCCCACCTTCTGCGCCACGACCCGCACCGATCGGGGACTATTGAGCTGCCCGGGTCGGAGCCCCTCGATCCGGTAACGGCCGTCGGCATCGGTGGTCGCCCTGAATCCTCCGGCGAAGACCCTCGCGCCCTCGATCGGAAGTCCGTTCGACGCGTCGAACACGACGCCGCTGATCGACGACGAGGCGCACACGCGCAACATCTGGAGGTCGACCACCTGATCGTCGGCCGCCGTCAGCGTGAACGGCTTCCCCACCGGCCAGTGGGTCGCGGCCGGGAACTGCTGCGGGTCGCCGAACGATGCGCCCGCCTGCGTCGGGAACGGCAGGTTCCCCTCGTCGAGCAGCAAGTCCTCGATCTTGTAGGTGCCGTCGGGAGCGGTTCTCGTCGACAACGTGTTGTCCTTCCCGCGAATCGACATCTGGACATCGGCGATCGGTTCACCGGTGTCCTGATCGGTCACCGTGCCGCTGACGGCCACGCGCTGTTGACGCAGCAGTGTGACGTCGACTACCACCGCATCGGAACCGGTCGCACCCGCTGGCAGATCGAAGCTCTTCGTTTCGGACCAGTAGCCGGGTGCCGTTACGAAAGCCTGGAGGGCCCTGGAGCCGAGCGGGTCGGTGCCGACGGAGATGCCCGGTGTCGTCCACGACCCGTCGGGCTCGACGACGGCGTTCGCCAGCGCGCCGGTCAGCGCGCCGGCCGGGAAGATGGTCACGCGTGCTCCGACGATGGCTGCGCTGGTCTCCTGATCGGTGACCTTGCCGCGCACGTCGCCGAACTGGTCGATGACGGGGGGAGGTCGGACGAGTCGAAGGGTCGGGATGCCCGTGGTTTGACCGCACTGGTCGAGGGCCACCGCGACGAAGTCGTTGGCGCCGGATCCGAACCCCGCAGGAGCTTTGGCACTGACGAACAGGGAAATCGCCTGGTTCCACGTCCCGAGCCTGAATTCACGGTCGAGGCGGTAGCTGCCGTCGGCCTCGGTGATGATCGGTGCCAGGCTGTAGCCACCGATCGTGATGGAAGCCCCTTCCACCGGTGCACCGTTCTGGTCGACGACCAGGCCTCCCGTGACGGTTGCAGCGCACTGGGCCAGCAGCACGACCTCGCCGAAATCCAACACGGTGCTCGGATCGATACCTGCGAGTGGCACGGTTCGTGTGGCCGACCAGTACCCGGCCTTGGACACCCGAACGCTCATCGTCAGCGGCGTCGTTCCGATGCCACTCTCGAACGGCAACGATCCCGACGTGTACCGACCATCGACGCCGGTCAGTCCCTGCGTGGAGAGGATCTCGACGGTCGCCGCCCCGACGGGGCCTCCGGTCGGGATGGGTCGCGCCGGTCGGACCGGGTTCGCGATGCCTTCGACGACTCGGACCGTGGCGCCGACGAGATCGATGGTCGGACGCAGCTGCGCCGACAGGTTCGTCACTCCGCCACAGACGACGTCGAAGGCTCCGAGTCGGACCGTGACGTAGCCGTCGGCTGCCACCACCCAGCTCGTGATGCGCTGCAACTCGAACCCCTCACTCAGCTGCGGGTCGGAGCCATTCCGGCTCATCTGGAAGGTGCCGTCGGTCCCGGTGCGAGCCGGCGACAACCCGCCGAATTGCATCGACACGGACGCGTTCGGAAGTGGCGCGTCCGACTCGTCGCGGATCGTGCCGGAGATCTTGGTCGTACACGTCGGAACGAGCCCGAACTGCGTGGCGACCGTGACCGGTCGGCGCCAGACGTCGGTGCCCCGGCTGCTGACGAAGTCGAACGTGAACGAACCTTCGGCTTCGCTTGCCGGGACCGTGATCCGGACCTGGCGGGTGGTGCCGCTGGTGGTGGTGCTCGAGAGGTTCGTCGACCAGCCGTCTGGGAGGCCTTCGGTCGTGGTCGCCAGCTCGACGGGTGGTGCAGCGCCGTCGTCGATCGCGTCGAGGTAGACCGTGCCGGACGAGCCCGGGTTGATGCGGATCAGGGTGGGCTGCACACGCACATCGAGCGCGCTGGCGTCGATGACCGTCACCGTGGTTCGTACGACGGTGTCGAGGCCACGGGCGTCGAGCACCCGCACAGCGATCGGATTCGGTGCGCCGACGGTGCAGGTGCCACCGCAGATGTTGGCCGCCACCTGTGCCCCGGTCAGTTTCAGCGGCGGGAAGTTCGACGAATCGTCGAAGACCCCGTCGTCGTCGAGGTCCCAGGTGAACGTGCGGCTGTCGCCGTCCGGGTCGCTGGAGGTGACCGGAACCGTCAACGGCTCACCATCGACGATGGTGAACGGCGCGCCGATGATCTCACCGGTCGGAGGTCGGTTGGCGCCCTTCGACACGGTGAAGACGAATCTCACGACGTTGGCGTCGCCGCCGGCGCTCACCGGTGCACCGATGGCGAAGAACGGCGCCTCCACGTCGGGCAGCTCCAACGTGGTCGATTCGTCGGGCCCGAGCAGGACCGGGTTCGTGAGCACCTTGAGGATGTTGCTGGTCTCGTCGAGCACTGCCCATGTAGGGGTTCCGTCGAGAGTTCGCGACCGGTTGGTCACCCGGGTCGGCACCCGGGCGATCGGTGTGTCGTCGTCGACGGTGACCGCCGCAACGTGTGGGCCGGGCAGCACGGGGGGAGCGGTCGGCGCAGCAGCGAGCGGTGCTGCCACGAGCGAACCAGCGACCGAGCGCGCGGTCGACGATGGCGCTGTCGGAGCGGCCAACCGGTTGCGGC
This sequence comes from Acidimicrobiales bacterium, assembly GCA_038321235.1. Classification (GTDB taxonomy): domain Bacteria; phylum Actinomycetota; class Acidimicrobiia; order Acidimicrobiales; family Ilumatobacteraceae; genus Sva-07. The sequence goes on from JBBQEU010000001.1 coordinate 84,301, forward strand.
GCAGCGGAGCGAACCCCACCGGTCCGGCTGTGGGACCGGCCGTGAGGCCACCGAACACGAAGGTCGTCGGGGGACGAGTCGATCGGGCGCGGATCATCACGTTGCGACCGTCGGCGAGGCGGAGGTGGGCGGACACCCAGTGATCGAATGCATGCGCTGGTGAAGCGGCCATGGCGACGGCGTCGTCGAGTCGGACAGCGGTGACGGTCGATCCAAGGAACGCGTCGCCGACCTCGATCACGGTGTCGGCCCCCTCCACCGCCACGTCGAACGGGCGGCTGGCGTCGGTCGAGGCGTTGACGGAGAAGCGCACGGCATGCACCCCGGTCGGCCGTGTCGGGGCGTCGTTCGAGCCGACGAGCATGACGACGAACGCGTCATCGACCGGCCCGGGGGCGCCCCGTGTGACTTGACTGATGTTCGGTCGCACACCCTCGACGTCGGTGATCGCACCACCGGCGGCCGGCCCGGCCACTGCGACCGGCGGCTGCCATCCAGCGTCCGGGTCGCGCAGCGCCACGAAGAGGCCCTTGACGCCGAATCGTTCCGCAGTGAACGCGATTGCATCGCCCGATTCGGAGATGTCGGGCTCGGAGAGCCCGCCCCAACCGCCCACTCGCTGTTCGGCGATCACGTCACCGACACTCGCCTGGACGCCGGTGCCGGCCATGATCATGGTGTCGAAGAACTGGTCGACGGCCGCCTCCGGAGCGGTGCACGTGCGCTCGGGGTAGGCCGTGCATTGCCGCTCGATAACATCGGTGGTCACCGTCGTGCCGTCGTCGGCGAGCCGCGGTCGCAGACCGATGACTGTTTCGAGACCGGTGACGACCCCGGTGCTGGTGCCCTCGGCGAGCACCTTCACGAAGCCTGCCTGGGAGCCGACGTGGATGACCCGACCGGAGGCGTTCATCGTCGGTCGGTCGACACCGACGAACGGACCGGTGAAGGAGTCTGCGGTCGAGCCGGTGTCCAACGTGACGGTGGTCGTGCCGGTCGATCGGCGAATCGTGGTTTCGGCTTCGCCGCCGCTGGTCGACAACACGGTGTAGGCGACCTGGCGGGAATCGTTGAGTTCGACGTTGCCGACGAGGTATTCGTCGGTGGCCGTTCCGACTCCCTGCTCGGTGGTCGCAGGCTCGGCAGGCTTGGCTCCGGTGGGTGCAATGAACACGCGATAGCGATCGTCGTCGCGAACCCGCCCGCCGTAGGCGACGTCGCCGAGCGAGTTGACTGACGGGCCGATTGGGCTGCCTGGGCTCGCCCATTCCTCCAGCAGGAGGTAGCCGGACGTGGAACCGTCGAACGCGACTGCTTCGACGTCGTAGCTCGGCCCGTCGAACGTGACACCGGCACACGTTTCGAGCACACAGTCCTCGCCGGCACCGATGGTGAACGGGCCCCAACCCGCGTTCGCTGCAGTGGGGCCGACACCGGTGGCTGACACCAGCACGTTCGCGCCGGCCGGAGCCGTCAACACGATCTCGGGCACGGTCGACGCAGCATCGATGGTGGTCTCGGCGAGCAGTGCTCCCGACGTGGCGTCGAGCAGACGGACCGAGACCTCCGACGAGGCCGTCGCAGCTCTCAGCGAGGCAACCGACGCGGTGATGTCACCCGAGATCATCAAACCGTCGAGCGCCGATGCAGCGACCGACATCGAGCCGGCCGCGCCAGCGTCCCACTGGCTCTGCAACACGTCGAGGTCGGTCATCGCAATCCCGGACCCGGGCCCGGCCGCCGGCGCACCGTTGGCATCGAGCGGCATGAGCGATGTCGCACTCGAAGAAATCGTTCCGTCGCCGTTGAAGTCGGTCCGCGGGAACGTGAGCTCCGATGGGCAGCCGAGTCCTTCGGCTGGTGCGACGAGGGCGATGCAGCCGTCGAGGTTGAGGTCGCGCTTGGGGTGGTCGTCGGTGCCGTCGAGCACGATCGCTGTCGGACAACCCGCTTCGGGGCTGATCGAACACCGCAGCAGCCAGGAGTCGCGGAATCGCCGGAAGTCCCGGAGGTCGACGACCCCATCGGGTTCGGTGAACGCCTCAGGATCGGTGGCGGAGACGATGTCGACCGAGACGCCGGCGGCACTGCGGATCACGCGTCGGTTCCCGTCAGCGGACGGATCGTTCACGTCGACCAGCCGTCGCGCGGCGTCCGGCAGCGAGAGCACCGTGGCGAACGCGTCGACGCGTGGCATCGCCCCGTCGGTGGTGTCGGCTCGCGCCCAGCGGAGCAGCAGCTGCTTGAGTTCGAGAGCCCCGAGCGTCGGGTCGGCGGCCAGCGCCAGGCCGGCCACACCCGCCACGAACGGCGTCGCCATCGAGGTCCCGCCGAGAATGCAGTACGTCTGTGTGGTGGCCACGGGGTTCGAGCCCGTACGACATTTACTTTGGTTTTCCAGCTCGTTCACTGCGGCCCCGGCGCTGATGATCCAGCCCGGTGCAGCGATGTCGCCGTCGATGTTCGAGAACGGCGACCGTGCTGTCGACGGCAGCAAAGCGCTGTTCTGAACGAGCCCGATCGATTCGACGAGCAGGATCGGCGGATCCGCACCGAAGTTCACCGTGTCCCAATTGCGAGCCGCCCACGCGAACGGCGACCCCATCTTCGAGCCGCTCTGAGGCACGGCGCTCGCGGTCACGCACGCACTCCCGCGGAGCACAGCGCAGAACATCGCCGAGTAATTGCCGGTCGCCGCAACGAGGAGCGGTGGATCGTCGGTGACCGTGATCAGCGCTTCGACCTGCGTGCGGACGGCGAGTCCGGTCTGGGCGTATTCGCGAAGGGAGGTGTCCTCGGTGTCGGGAAAGCAGACGCCTGTTCCGGCGGCGTCGTCGTCGTAGCCGGGCCCGCAGGTCTTGCCGTCCCATATGGCCCACCAGTCCGCTGCTTCCGCGACGACGTTCTGGATGCTCAGGTTGATCACGTCGGGAGCCGGAATCCTTCCGAGGGCGATGCTCTCGGTGAGCAGATTGAGTGCCCCATGGACATCGCTCTTCGGCTTCGGAGGATCACTGCCGACCAAGGACGGCGCGTGGTCGAAGAGAACCGAGAACGGCCCGTGGTCGAAGTGGTGGGTGAACCCGATCAACCGGGAGAACGGGTCGACGCCGCTCGTTCCCCAGGCGTCATGGTCGGCGCCGATGATGCCGGCCACGTGGTTGCCGTGGTCGTCCGGGGGTTCCGATGCCGACTGCGCCTGACACTGCCAGTACTCGATGCACTCGTTGGTGATCTCGAGGCGGTCGAGGTCGTCGTGCACGTCGTGCGGGTTGTCGACGACGATCGTCGTGGCCCCGCCCTCAGCCCCGGCAGCGCGAAGCGAATCGTTCAAGTTCCACGCCTGCGGCACCCGCGACATCTCGAGCCCGAAGTTGGGTCCGAGGCCGAGGGGCGCGATCGACGGGTCTTCCCACGTCACCTTGAGATCGACAGCTTCGCTCGACACGGGTGTCAGCGCCGCCTCCTCGAGCGGCAGGAGCAGACTCGCGAACTTCACGCCCTGCTTCGCCCGCAACGATGCGATCGGGGTGGTCGGGAACACGGTCGATGGGAACTGCTGCTCGACGTAGACGAGCTTGGTTCGCGGAAGGCCGCCGATGATCACCCACTCGTTGCGGAGAGCGTCCTTGGCCTGCTCGACCGTGGCGTCGTCGGTGAATCCGACGATGAGCCGGTTGCGTGGCACCTCGATGCGAAGATCGGGGTGCAGCGCCACGTCGGCGGGGTCGACGGGTGGTGGTGGGAGATCGGGAATCGAGTCGTTGGCCAGCGCCCAGTCGGCGCCGTCAAAGCCAGTGGTGGAGTAGAACAACCCGCTGCCGACCTCGGTCTCCCAGGCGTAGGAGCGTGCGACCGGCAACGAGGCGTAGAACGAGCCGCCGTCGGGGATCGGGCCGGAGTCGAGCACGCCGTCGGGCGACGTGACCGCCATCGTGCGGCCCGACCGGTTGCGCCACTGGATCTGCTCGCCCGGCTGGATCCGGTCATCGCCGAGCGCTCGACGGACCGAGGTCTCCTGAAGTTCGATGATGGTGGATGCTGCCTGAGCTGTTGGAACCGGGCCGGTCGGGAGCGGGGAGACCGCCGCCAGCACGCCGACGAGCAGCCCCAGCGCCACGAGGACACTGACCCGCCGCCTCCGGGCAGTTGCAGTGGATGCGTGAAGATGCGGGGGCGCCATGCACCAACGGTGACAGCGACGCTGAAAGTTTCGTGAAAGTGCGCTTCCGGTGCTGGTGGAGTCATGTTCGCTCGAAGCGCGCGACCGTCGCCCTGTCGTCCACACTGGAGGGATGCCCCAACGCGGTACCGCCCCGCTCGTCGGGCGCGACGGAGAGCTCCGTACCCTGCGGACGGCTGTCGATGCGGCATGTGCCGGTCATGGCTCCACCTGGCTGGTCGTCGGCCAGCCAGGGATCGGTAAGACACGGTTGGTCACCGAGGCGCGTCTCTACGCCGAGTCGGTCGGGGCGCGAACGGTGCACGCCTTCTCGTGGGACCAGGGAGGTGCCCCCGCGTTCTGGCCGTGGCGGATGGCCGCCCGGGCACTCGGACTCGATGTGCTCAGCGACTCGGAGCCCCACGACGACGGTGACCGGTTCGCGCTCTTCGCCGGTCTGCTCGATCAGCTCCGCGACGCCGCTGCCGAGCAGCCGACCGTGATCGTGCTCGACGACCTGCACGAAGCGGATCTGGCCACCATGCTGCTCCTGCGATTCATCGCCGAAGGCATCACCGATGCTGCGGTGATGTTGATGGGCACCTACCGCCGAGCCGATCTGCTCCAGCGATCAGAACTCGCCGAGGACGGGCTCGCACATCTCGACCAGGCGGCACGGCACGGCGGACAGATCGAACTCGGCGGGCTCGGCGCCGTCGATGTCGGAAAGCTGCTGGAGAACTACAGCGTAGACCAACAGCCTGGAGGGTTCGAGGGGGCGCTCGTCGAACGGGTCGCAACCCTGACCCAGGGCAATCCGCTGTTCGTCCAGCACCTGGCCTCCCAGCTCGCGGTCGCGGCACCGGATGATGCACTCGCCGATCTCGACGTCCCCGACGGCATCCGTCGCATCCTCGTGTCCCGCCTCGACTGGGTGGCGCCCGAGACGCGTCGCCTCCTGCGAACCGCGGCCGTGATCGGACCGGACGTCGACCTGGAGATGCTCGCCGACGTCGAATGTGACGCGATCGCCGGTGACGAAGCAGCGGTTCGGCGCATGCTTGCCGAGATCTCCGAACTCGTCTTCGTCCGTGTCGACAACTCGACCTTGTCGTTCCAGCATCCGCTCGTTCGCGAGGTCCTCATTGCGGAACTCGACGAGGAACCACGGTGCCGACTCCACGCTGCGGTCGCCGAGTGGTTGGCCGATCATCGACCGGCCGACTCCGAGGAGATCGCCTACCACCTCCACCGGGCCGGACCCGAACGTGCCGTCGAGGCGGCGAAGGCCAGTGCGTCGGCGGCACAGCGGGCGTTGGATGCGCTGGCGTTCGAGAACGCCGTTACCCACGCGCAGCGAGCGGTGGATGCGATCGACCGAGCTCCGGTCGCCGGTGCTGATCCGCCGCTCGACGCCTTCCGAGCCGATCTCCTGTTCGGTCTCGGCCGCGCCTGCTGGCGGGCGTCACGACGGCCCGAGTCCGACGCCGCCTACGACGCGGCGTTCGACATTGCCCGTCGCCTCGACGACACGGCACGCATGACGTCGGGTGCACTCGGCGCCGGTTTCCCGAAGGCATTCGGCACTGTGTTCCCGAACGAACGAGCGCAACGATGCAGGGTCGTGCTCGACCGACTCGATCCCGGCCCGTCGGTGGCGCGCAGTCTGCTGCTGTCCAAGCTTGCGTGTGAACTCATCGGTCAGCCTGATCCCACTGATTCCAGAGCAGCCGCTCTCGAAGCGCTCGCTGTCGCCAGGGAGGTCGATGATCTTCGGTGCATCGGTGAGGCGCTCGCTTCCGTGCTGGTCACCGATCTCGGCCCCGACGAACTCGACGACCGGCTCGCCCAGTCGGACGAGATGCTCGACATCTCCCGTTCAACAGGCGACCCAGCGCTTGCCGTGCAGGCTCGCTTCCAGCTCGTCGGCGCCTTGGTGCAGCGCGGCGATCGCCAACGGCTCGAAGCCATCGTCGCCGAGCAACACCGTGGTGTCCACGCGCTCGCCGAACCGGGTTTCCTCCGCCACGACGTGTGGTTCCGTGCGATGCTCACCACGGTCGACGGCGACATCGAACGCGCCGAGGTCCTGGTGGACGAGGGCCTGTCAGCAGCGAATGTCGCCCACGACCCGGACGCCTTCGTCGTGTGGGGCGCGCAGCTGGGCGTCGTGCGTTGGATGCAGGGACGGGTCAACGAACTCGAACCGCTGTACCGGGACATGGCCAACGGCTCGAACGAGCCGGTCTGGTCCGCAGTGCTGGCGTGGTTGTGGTCGCGCAACGGCATGCATGCCGCAGCTCGTGGCCTGCTCGATCGCCTCAGCCCCGATCACCTCCTGGCGGCATCGCGAGATCGCAACTGGATGCTCGCCGCCGTCACCGCAGCGGAAGTCGCCTCGCGATCGGGGACCGCCGACGAGATCGACGGGTTCATCGAGCTGCTCGGCCCCTATCGCGACGACTTCGTCCCGATCGCGATGGGCATCTCCTTCTGGGGGACGGTTGCTCGACCGCTGGCCATGCTGTACCTCGCCCGGGGCGATGTCGACGCCTCGGTCGACCTGTACGAACGGGCGATCGCAGCAACGGCGAGCTTCGGTGCCATCCCGTGGCTCGTCGAGGTGCAGCTCGATCTCGCCGATCTGCTCGTGCGCCACTGTCCGGATGAGCGCGAGCGGGCGCTCGCTCTCATCGATGAGGCAGCTGCAGCGGCTCGTCGCGTCGGTCTCGTCGAGCAGATCCAACGTGCCGAGACCCTCGAAGGGCGGATGTCGTCGACCGTCGATCTGTCTACCCCCAGCGACGTCGTGGACGGTGCGGTGCCGTGCAGGATCAGGATCGACGTACTCGGTGGGTTCCGGTGCGTCGACACGTCTGGCGTCGAGGTCCGTTGGTCGTCGCGGCGAGCGCGATCGGTACTCAAGCGTCTGGTTGCTGCTCGTGGTGGCAGGGTCACACGAGAGTCGCTCATGGAACAGGTGTGGCCGGGCGACGACCCTGGGGTGGTCGCGAACCGGCTCTCGGTCGCGCTGTCGACGATTCGACGATCGCTCGACCCGGATCAGGTGTACGGCCGCAACGAGATCGTCGTGGCCGATCGCGAGACGATCTGGATTGCTGCCGAAGACATCTGTGTCGACCTGGAGTTGTTCGTCGCGGCGGCCCACGACGCCTTGCACACTCGCCGTGACGACGACTCAGAACTCGATCGGCTGCTCGCCGCGGTCGCTGCGTACGGCGGCATGCCGTTCGCCGATGATCCCTACGACCATGCTTGGGGTTCGGTGCGCGCAGAGACGCTTGTTCTGTATTCGGAGTTGAGTCGATCGATCGCCCGGATCGCCACCACGACCGGGCGGACGGTGATGGCGGCGCGAGCGCTCAACGATCTGCTGACGGTCGATCCGTTCGACGAGTCCGCTCATCTCGCGCTGATCGAACTCCATCGAATCAGCGGGGCTCACGGACTCGTCGAACTCGCGGTCGAGCGCCACGGTGCGGCATTCGGCCCCGACTGAGCGGTCACTCGGCGAGGCGGACGAAGCTCGCGTGGCGGACGAGACCGTCGTTGGTGAACTCGGCGATCTCGATCGTGGCTCGGAGCGTTGGTGCGACCCACGTCGCCGTCCGGCGTACCGACGATGGTGGCGGCGGATCGAACGGGCACTCGTCGACAGCGCTCGCTCGGAGGCGCTCGCTCAACGTCGTCAGCGCGCGTTGATCGAAGCCCGTGCCGACACCGCCGGCGAATTCGAGACCGTCCGGGGTCGGCCGCCCGACCAGCAATGCGCCGAACGTCCTCGCTCGGTTGCCCGTACCTGCGGTGAACCCCCCGATGGTCAGTTCCACCGTCGTGCGGTTCTTGATCTTGCGCCAGTCCGTCGATCGGGCGCCGGGTCGGTACCGCGAGTCGATGCGTTTGGCGATCACGCCTTCGAGGCCCTGCTCGGCGGTGGCGGCGGCGAGCGCTGATCCGTCTCCGATGCGAAACGACGGCACCGTCCAGTTGTCTGATGGCTCGACGAGTTGGTCGAGGAGCCGCCGGCGGTCGAGGTAGGTCAGGTCGATCGTGTCGGTGCCGTTGACCTGGAGCACGTCGAAGAACTGGATGACCGCCTGACGATCCGACCCGACCCCGCTTCGCTGTACCAGTCCGAAACGCGGCCGGCCATCGTCGTCGAACACGACGAGCTCGCCGTCGAGGATCGCCGAGGGCGCGTTCACCGAGGTGGCGAGGTCAGCGAACTCCGGCCATCGCCCGGTGACGTCGTGGCCCGCGGAGCTCTGCAATCGGACGACCCCGTCGACGATGTGGACGATCGTGCGGTACCCGTCCCACTTGACCTCGAACGCCCAGTCGTTCCCGTCGGGCACCGCGCCGGTCGAGCCCATCGTGGCCTTCATCGGAAGAACGGGGAAGCGGAGCGGCATCGTGGCTCAGCCGTCACTCATTCGGCGGGGAGGCGGCTCGACAGCACGCCATCGGCATCCAGTTGATCGAGGCGGCTGTCGTCGAAGCCCAAGAGTTCGCGGAGCACGGATCGGTTGTCCTCGCCCCGGTACTTCGGCACGCCGCTCACGCCGACATCGGGCGAGGCGCTGAACCGCCACGGCACGTTCGGCACGCGGATCGTGCCGCCACCACGATCGTCGACGTTCACCACGGCACCTCTGGCATGGGCCCAGTCGGTGTCGGTCAGCTCGCCCGGTTGACGGACCCGACCGACGGCGAGTTGGTGTTTCGAGAACTGCTCCTCGAACGTCGCTGCATCCGGCACCGTCGCCGCATGGTCGCGGATGATCTCGCGCAACGCGTCGAAGTTCGCGAGTCGGGCGGCGACGTCGACGAAGCGGGGATCGTCGGCCAGGTCGCTTCGGCCCATCGCGGCGATGAAGAAGTCGAACGTGCCGCGCTCGGCGGGATGTCCACTGACGACGAGCGACTCACCGTTGGCGACGGTGAGCACGAGGTAGTCGCCGGGGCGGAAACTGCGGATCCACTGGGGGTCGTCGTGGCCATCCCACAGTGCGTCGTGGAGGTGCTCGTTGACGTACAGCATCGTCTCGGCCATCGACACGTCGATCCACTGGCCCTCGCCGGTGTGCTCGCGTTGGTACAGCGCGGCGAGGATCGCGGAGGCCGTTTCGAGTGCGGTGTACACATCGGCGTGGCTGTGAGGATCCTTCGCGAGTTCGCCGCCGCGCGCGTTGCCCTGCGATGCGACGATTCCGGTCTCGGCCTCGACCACCGGTGCGTAGGCGCGGCGTTCGACCCACGGCCCGGTCTGGCCGTAGCCGGAGATCGACGCGTAGATCAGTCGGGGGTTTCGAGCGCGGACGGCGTCGGCGTCGAGCCCGAGGCGGGCCATCACACCGGGTCGGTAGTTCTCCACGAGGACGTCGGCGTGCTCGGCGAGGGCGAACAGGATCTCGGCGCCCTCGGGCGTGGCGAGGTCGAGCGACAGGTTGCGCTTGCCGACGTTCTGCTGCACGAAGTAGCTCGACAGCCCGTGTCGGCGTGGTGTGGCGAACCGGGTGAGGTCGCCAGCGGGTGGCTCGATCTTGATCACGTCGGCGCCCATGTCGGCGAGCATCCGGGTGCAGTGCGGGCCCGACAGCACCCGACTGAGATCGAGCACCCGGATCCCCGAGAGCGGTCGAGTGGCTGGTGTCGAAGCGGTGGGTGAAGCTGGTGTCACGCGCCCATCGTGCCCGATCCGATCCCCGCTGGATCGATCGGTCACACTGCTCGGATGTCGAACGACCTCTCTTCCGCAGCGATGCCGCTCGCTGGACAGACCGCGTTGATCACGGGGGGTGGGTCCGGTATCGGGCTCGCGTGTGCCCGTGCACTCGCAGCCGACGGAGCATCGGTCATGCTCGCAGCGCGCAACATCGACCGGCTGGCGTCGGCCGCGGAAGAACTCCGATCGGAGTTTCCGGACGTCGAGGTCGCCACGGTGGCGTGCGATGTCACCGACGAGGCCAGCGTCGAAGCGGCGTGTGCGGCGGCGGCAGCAGTCGGCCCGCTGAGGATCGTGGTCGCCAACGCCGGCACCGGGTCGGCGGGGCCGTTCCACCTCACCACGCTCGTCGATTGGAACTCGGTGCTCGCGACCAACCTCACGGGCGCGTTCCTCACGATGAAGCACTCGGTCCCGCACCTCGCAGCCAACGGCGGCGGTTCGATCGTGGCGATGTCGTCGATCGCAGCCGTGTCGACGCATCGCTACATGACGCCGTACAACGTGTCGAAGGCAGGCCTCGAGATGCTCGTCCAACAGGTCGCCGACGAACTCGGCTCGTCCGGCATCCGCGCCAACGCGGTGCGACCGAGCCTGGTACCGACCGACATCTCGGCCGGTCTCACCGGCGTACCCGACATCGTCGACGACTACTTGGAACAGATGCCGCTGCATCGCCTCGGCACCACCGACGACATCGCATCGCTCGTCCGGTTCCTCGCCGGACCGGAGAGTTCCTGGATCACCGGGATGTGCATCAGCGCCGACGGCGGCCATCATCTCCGTCGCGGCCCGAACCTCCACGACGTGATGGAGATGGTCTTCGGCGATCAGCTCGCGCCTCCTGGGCCCGCCACCTGACGCACCACGTCCTGTGACAGGCGGGCGTCACAGTGGAACGCGTGTTCCTGCCGGTAGCGTGCGTGGTTGGCACCGGTCGAAATCCGACTGGTGAGCGCATTCGGATTCTTTGTTGCTCCGGTCTTGCGCTGTTGAGCTACATAGAGGAGTCCCCCCAATGACGATCATCGATGACACCCCGCGCGCCATGTCCCCCGACGCTGCCGACGAAGTGGTTGCCTTCCGCGACCTCGGCCTGCCCGACGTACTCGTTCACCGCCTCGAGAGCCAGGGCAAGCACAACGCCTTCCCGATCCAGGCCGCCGTCATTCCCGACGCACTCGCCGGTCGCGACGTCGCTGGCCGCGCTCCCACCGGTTCAGGTAAGACCCTCGGCTTCGGGCTCCCGCTCGTTGCAGGCCTCACCGACGCCCGCCCGAAGCGCCCCGTGGCGCTCGTGCTCGCCCCCACCCGTGAACTCGCCGAGCAGATCATGGCCGAGCTCACCCCGTTCGCGAAGGCTGCCGGTCACGATGCAGCGTCCATCTACGGCGGTGTCGGCTACGGCGGCCAGCGCAAGGCGCTCGACCGTGGTGTCGAACTCGTCGTCGCCTGCCCGGGCCGTCTCGAGGACCTGATCCAGATGCGGGCGATCGACCTGCGCGACGTCGCCACCGTCGTGATCGACGAAGCCGACCAGATGGCCGACATGGGCTTCCTGCCCGCCGTCCGCCGCATCGTCGAGCAGACCTCGAACAAGCGTCAGGTGCTGCTGTTCTCGGCCACGCTCGACGGCCCGGTCGCCAAGCTCGTCGCCGACTTCCAGCACAACCCGGTGCGCCACGAGGTCGGCCCGAAGGGCCCCGACGTGCACGCCGCGAAGCACCACTTCTGGCTCGTCGACCGCGAAGAGCGCGTGTCCACCACGGCCGACGTCATCCAGCGTCTGGGATCCACCATTGTGTTCACCCGTACCCGTCACGGCGCCGACCGGCTCGCGAAGCAGCTCGGGCGCAACGGTGTCACCGCCGAGCCGATCCACGGCGGCCGCAGCCAGGGCCAGCGCGATCGCGCCCTCGCTGCCTTCAAGAAGGGTCAGGCATCAGCGCTGATCGCCACCGATGTTGCCGCACGCGGTATCCACGTCAACGGCGTCAACGCGGTCGTCCACTACGACCCGCCGGCCGAGGACTCGACCTACCTGCACCGCTCGGGCCGTACCGCCCGTGCTGGCGCCACCGGCACCGTGGTCTCGCTGCTCGACCAGAGCCAGAAGAAGGATGCGCTCAAGATGCAGCGAGGCATCGGCATCGACGAGCCCGTCACCAAGGCCAACGTGCGCGACCTCGTGATCCACCCCGCACCGGAGAAGGCCCACGCGGCTCGTACCGAGTCGGTCGACGCCGAGCACCGCGTCACTCGCATTCCCCGCGACGAATCCGTCAAGGAGCCGACGGCCAAGAAGCATGCGCCCGTGAGCGAGAAGTCACCCGCTCGGTCCGTGCCGACCGGTGACCCCGGTGACGCCCAGGGATCGGTCAAGTTCTTCAACTCGGGCCGTGGCTACGGGTTCATCACGCCTGACGTCGGCGGCAAGGATCTGTTCGTCCACTTCTCGGCCATCCTCGATGACGGCTTCAAGACGCTCGACAACGGCGCCCGCGTCGATTTCGAGGTTCGCGACGGGCGTAACGGTCAAGAAGCGTACGACGTCCGCGTCGTCCCCTTCAACTGAGTCGGTTCAGACCCGTACCCAGAAGCGATGAGTTTCCGCGCGCACAGGTCGCGCGGAAACTCATCGGAATAAGGTCGCAGCGTGCACGCCGATCGTGACCTCGTCGAGAAGCGGATCCAGCGCGAGCTGTGGGAGCGAGTCCTCCCGCTCGTGCACTCCCACCGACGTCCCCTGACGATCGAGGCCGGCCCGGATGTCGGGCATCTCGAACCCTTCGAAGCCGGATCGTCGTGGGGTGCACCGTGGGCGACCACGTGGTTCCGTCTCACCGGTGAGATCCCCGGCGACTGGGCGGGCCGTCGCGTCGAAGCCGTGATCGACCTCGGGTTCCACCAGCGCGCCGCCGGGTTCCAATGCGAAGGTCTCGTCGTCGACCTCCACGACGACGGCTCGTTCACGCCGTTGCAGGGCATCCACCCCCGCCGCACCAACTACGCCGTCGACGCCGTGGCGGGACCGATCGTGCTCCACGTCGAGGCGGCGTCCAATCCGATGTTCCCTCAGTTCACGCCGTCGCCGCTCGGCTCGCTCGACACCGCCGGAGACCGGCTGCTCTACCGGTTCCGTCAGGCGTCACTCGTGGTTGTCGACCCAGTTGCCGAGGCCCTTGCCTACGACATCGAGGTGCTCGACGGGGTGATGTGCTCGCTGGCACTCGACGATCCGCGCCGCGCTCGGCTGCTTCGTACGATCGCCGCCGCGCTCGATCGCATCCCTGATGTCAGCTCTGCTCGCCGCGTCATTGCCCCTGCGATGGCGGAGGACTTCGGCGACGCCGTGCGTCACCGGGCCGTCGCCGTCGGCCACGCCCACATCGACACCGCCTGGCTGTGGCCGATCCGCGAAACCAAGCGCAAGTGCACCCGCACGTTCGCCTCGGCGGTCGCGCTGATGGACGACTACCCCGAGTACGTGTTCGCAGCCTCGTCGGCGCAGCACTACACCTGGATCGAAGAACGCCACCCCGAGTTGTTCACCAAGATCGTCGATCGGGTCGAGCGCGGTCAGTGGGCGCCGGTCGGCGGCATGTGGGTCGAAGCCGACATGAACGTGCCGTCGGGTGAGAGCCTCGTGCGCCAGATCGTGTTCGGCCAGCGCTACTTCGAGGAGAAGTTCGGCCGCCGTTGCACCGAGGTGTGGATCCCCGACGTGTTCGGCTACCCGGCCGGGCTGCCGCAGGTGTTCGCCGCCGGCGGGATGCACCGATTCGTCACCCAGAAGCTCAGCTGGAACAAGCAGAACACGTTCCCGCACAGCACGTTCTGGTGGGAGGGCCTCGACGGCACGCGGGTCCTCACCCACTTCCCGCCGGTCGACACCTACAACGCCGAGATCACGCCGGCGGAGTTCGGGTTCTCGATCACCAACTTCAAGGACCACGCGTGGAGCAGCGACTCGCTGATGCCGTTCGGCCACGGTGATGGTGGCGGCGGCCCGACCCGCGAGATGCTCGAGCGCGGCCGTCGTCTCGCGCGAATCGACTCGCGGGCCACCCTCGAGGTCGGTGCACCCGACGCGATGTTCGAGCGGATCGAACGTGACATCGACCGCGGCGCCCCGGCGCCGGTGTGGCGCGGCGAGCTGTACTTCGAGACCCACCGCGGCACGCTCACCAGCCAGATCGAGACCAAGATCGGTAACCGCCGATGTGAGCGCCTGCTGGTCGAAGCCGAGCTGTGGGCGTCCACGCTCGGACGCGAGGCCGACGTCGACCACCTCTGGAAGGACGTGCTCACTCAGCAGTTCCACGACATCCTCCCGGGCTCGTCGATCGCGTGGGTTCACGCTGACGCCGAAGCCGCGTTCGCCGAGGTCGGCGCCGAGCTGGAGGCGCGCATTGCAGTGCTGCTCAGCGACGCGGTCGGCCCGGGGCGTTGGCTCGCGAACCCTGCCGATGCGGCGATCGACGAGGTCGTCGTGCTCGACGTCGACGGGGCGGACGCGGCATCGATCGCAGGCGACCAGGGCCAAATCCTGTCGGACGGTCGTGTCGCCGCACGTGTCGACGTCCCTGCGCTCGGCCTCGCGCTGCTCGAGCCGCAGCCCGTCGACGACCGGGTGGTGCTGTCCGACTCGTCCATGACGAACGGCCACCTCGCCGCGCGCTGGGACTCGCTCGGCAACATCATCTCGATCATCGATCTCGCCCGCGCTCGCGAGATCGTGCCGAACGGCGAAGTGATGGCGGCGCTCGAACTCGCGGTTGATCAGCCGGTGGAGTACGACGCCTGGGACCTCGAGTCGTGGACTCGTTCGGGCGGTGTGCCGCTCACCGGACCCGGCACCGTCGAGGTGACGATCGTCGACGACGGCCCGCTGGTCGGGCGGTTGCAGGTCGCTCGGCGCTTCGGCGCATCGCGTTCGGTGGTCACCTACGAACTGCACGCCGACAGTCCCCAACTGCTCGTCCACGTCGAACTCGACTGGCACCACGACGAGCATCTGCTCTCGATGGCCTTTCCCCTCGACGTGCGAAGCGACGTGGCGATGTGCGACATCCAGTTCGGCGTGGTTGCCCGCCCGACCCATCCGTCGAGCCCATGGGACGCCGCCAAGTTCGAGGTCTGCGCCCACCGGTTCGTCGACGTCGCTGAGCCCGACTTCGGTGTCGCGATCCTCAACACCGGTCGCTACGGCCATGGTGTGTTCGATGGAGCGGTGCGGGTGAGCCTTGCCAAGGCGGCCAAGTATCCGGATCCGAATGCCGACCGGGGCCACCACGAGGTCACGTTGGCGATCCGCCCGCACTCCGCTGGGCTCGCCGAGGTGCGTGCCGCCGCTGCCCGCTTGAACGCCCCGCTCCGGGTGATCACCGATGGCCGAGCGATCGCTCCGACTGCGTCGATCGTGCGGATCGCTGGCGCTGATGCTGGAAGCGCACCAGGCGTCGGGGTCGATGCGGTCAAGCTCGCCGACGACGGCTCCGGTGACCTGATCGTGCGGCTCCACGAGGCGGTCGGCAACCGCACCCGCATCTCCGTGGCCACCCCCGGCCGGGTCACCGATGCCTGGCGGTGCAACCTGCTGGAGGAACCCCAGAGCGCCGAGGAGGTCGGCGACGGTGTGGTCACGATCACGCTGCGCCCCTTTCAGATCGTCACCCTCCGCCTGCGCCGATCCGAGAACGACGACGGCCGCACCCGCTGACCCCGTGGAGCGATGAGTTTCCGAGTGACCTGTCCGCGCGAAGACTCATCGCTTGGGGATGTGTCGCGGAGGTGATGAGTTTCCGAGTGACCTGTCCGCGCGGAGACTCATCGCTTGCGAGTCACGTTCAGGTGGGGGCGAGGTGGCGGAGGGCGGCCGCGGCGTAGAGCGCGGTGCCCGTGGCCATCGCCGGCTCGTCGAACATCACGCGGTTGGAGTGGTTCGGCGCGGCGGTGGCAGGGTTCTCGCCCTGCGGTGTGCCACCGAGGAACATCATCGCCCCGGGCAGATTCTGCAACACGTAGCTGAAGTCTTCGGCGCCCATCACCGGGTGCGGCAGTTTCACCACGTGGTCGGCGCCGGCGACGTCGCCCGCCAGGTCGAGCGCCCAGTCGGCGAAGCGATCGTCGTTGCTCGTGACGGGATACCCGAAGACGATCTCGACGTCGCAGCCGCAGGCATGGGCCGACGCTACGCCCTCGGCGACGCGGCGAATACCGTCGTGGACCTTGGCCCGAGTCCGCTCACTCGTGGCGCGAATCGTTCCCTCGATCTCGGCGACCTCGGGGATCACGTTGTTGGTGGTGCCCGCCGTGATGCGCCCGACGGTGACCACCGATGGGTCGAACACGTCGATCGAGCGGGTGATCATCGTCTGCAACGCCTGCACGATCTCGCACGCCACCGGGATCGGGTCGAGCGCCCGGTGCGGCTCGCTGGCGTGGCCACCGCGGCCGATCACCCGAATCGTCATCGTGTCGGCCGATGCCATGATCGGCCCCCGCCGGCTGCTCACCCAACCGCTCGGCAGTGCCGAGGTGATGTGCAGCGCGAACGCCGCGTCGACCGGCGACTCGGTGCCGTCTGCCCGCTTCGGTACGTCGAGCAGGCCCTCGTCGAGCATGAATCGCGCACCGTGGTGTCCCTCTTCGCCGGGCTGGAACATGAACAGCACCCGTCCGGCGATGTCGTCACGGCGCTCGGCCAACAGGTGCGCGGCGCTCGACAACATCGCGGTGTGGGTGTCGTGACCGCAGGCGTGCATACAGCCGTCGACGTGCGATGCGAAGTCGAGCCCCGTGTCCTCGGGCATCGGCAGTGCGTCCATGTCGCCGCGCAACAGCATCGTCGGACCGGGCTTCGAACCCTCCAGCAGCGCCACGATCCCGCTGGTCGACTCGTGGGTGGTGATCGACAGCGGCAACCCCTCCAGCGATTCCAACACCCGGTCACGAGTGATCGGCAACTCGTTGCCCAGCTCCGGCCATTCGTGCAATGTGCGTCGCAACGCGATGGTGTCACCGAGCAGCTCGTGGGCATGGGCCGTGACCGATGCGATCATGGGGTCGGTGTCGTGCGCGAGCTCGTTCGAAGGGTCGGCCATCACGGCATGGTAGGCGTTCCCCTTCGGAGCTGTCACCGCCCACTGACGCACCGAACGACGACATCCGGTCGTCGTTCGATCGAACGACTGGAGCGACCCATGACGATGTACGGAGCAAACCCCGAGCAGCTCACCAACCTCGGCAGCACACTGAATCGCCAGATCGACAGCATCACCCAGGTGATGTCGACCGTCGATGGTGTACTCAACGGAACCGCCTGGACGGGCCCCGCACGCGACCAGTTCGTCGAGGATTGGAACGGCAGCTTCAAGCAGGCGCTCGGCAAACTCAACGAGGCCTTCGGGTTGGCCGGTCGCGACTGCATGACGATGTCCGACGAGCTGCGCAGGTTGCTCGGCGCTCGCGGCTGATTGCGAAGCCTCTACGCTGGCCGCAGTGGCATACGTCGAGTTCACCATCGAGCCGTTCGTCGAGGGACGACCAGGCCCGCACGTGATCGCGGCGATCGCTGCCGCGGAGGCCACGGGGTTCGATGTCGAGATCGGGCCGTTCGGGTCGTCGGTGGCTGTCGATCTCGCCGACGTCGGCAGCGTCATCGGTGCGCTCACCGATGCGGCGATGGCGAACGGTGCGTCCCACGTCAGCGTTCACGTCGCACGCGAGATCCCGACTGGACCGCCGGCATTCGAAGTACCCCATGGGGTCGATGAATGAGTACGACGAGACCGACGCTGACCACAGGTCGAGCGCGGGGCGCCGACGGCCGGCTGGCGGTCCATCCGTTGCTCCGGTCGGTGAAGCCGGTGGTCGACGCGCTCGGAGCGTCGTTCGTGGCAGCCGACGAGATGGAGGCCAGCGACGTTGCGCTCGTGTGGGAGGGCCGCACCGTTGCGGGCGTTCGCATGCCACCGTTGCACGGCGCGCTCGAGCGCCTGATCGATGCCGTCGAAGCCGAGCTCGGCGGTCGGCTCCCCCTGCTGTCGCGCGAGGACAAGCAACGAGCGGTACGACTCCTCGACGAGCGCGGCGCCTTCATCCTCCGCCGAGCGGTCGAGGACGTCGCCGACGCGATGGACGTGAGCCGCATCACGGTCTACAACTACCTCAACGCGATCCACCGGTGATCCGGCGCATCGACCAGTTCGACGTCGTCGCCTTCGACGCCGACGACACGTTGTGGCGCAGCGAGGACTCCTTCCGTCACGCCGAGCACCGCTTCGCCGAACTCGTGAGCCCCTACGTGCCCGACGGCGTCGATGTCGATGCGGCACTCAAGGCCGTGGAACGCGCGGACATCTCGGTCACCGGGTACGGCGTCAAGGCGTTCACGCTGTCGATGGTCCGCGCCGCGATCAACGTCACCGAGGGTGCCATCCCGAGCGTCGTTGTCGGAGAACTCGCCGATCTCGGCCGGTCGATGTTGGTCGAAGACGTCCACCTCCTCCCGCACGTCAGCGAGGTGCTTGCGGCGGTGTCGCCGAGCGTCCGGACGGTGCTGATCACCAAGGGCGACCTCGTGCACCAGACCCGCAAGGTCACCACGTCGGGTATCGAGCACCACTTCACCGACATCGAGATCGTTCTCGAGAAGGACCCCGACACCTACGCGAAGATCCTGCAGCGTCTGGACGTCGCGCCCGATCGGTTCCTGATGATCGGCAACTCGGTGCGCAGCGATGTGCTCCCGGTGCTCGCACTCGGCGGACATGCGATCCATGTTCCGTACCACATCACCTGGGATCACGAACGCGTCGACCACCACGACGAAGACGTCATGGAACTCGCTTCGATCGCCGACGTCCCTCTCTGGCTCGGCCTCACCACGCTCTGATCGAGAAGCGGTGTCCGAGGCCGACCTGACCGTTGGTGAACGTGGCGGCGAACCGAGTTCCCTCGGCGGGCGGAGCGTCGTAGGCGATCGTTCCACCGGCGGCGACGACGACGGCGGCCAGGGCCGCGTGGTCCCAGTGCTGGCCGAACTGCACCGCTACCTCGAGCGAACCTTCGGCCACCATCAGCGCCGGGTACGTCGTCCACTCGTTCATCGGCACGTAGCGCCCGAGACCTTCCACGCCTTCGATCTGCGCTCGTTCCTCGCCGGCGAGCTGATCGACGACCGGTCCGCTCGACCACCGCATCTGCTCCGCGTCCGACTCGGCGCTGACACCGATCGACCGTGGTGTCGCAGCAGGCCCGTCGGTGAAGAAGGCGCCGCCGTCGAGCGTCCCCCACCACCGACGCCCGAGGGCAGGCATCGACACCATGCCAGCGACCGGCTGCCCGTCGACTTCCAGAGCGATCAGCGTTCCCCACGCCCGCCGCCCGGCGACGTAACTCTTCGTGCCGTCGATCGGGTCGAGCACCCAACAGCGCACACCCGAACCGGTGTCGCCCTCCTCCTCACCGATGATGCGGTCGTGGGGTCGGTGCTCGGCGAGCAGTTCGCGCAACATCCGTTCGATCAGCTTGTCAGTCGCCGACACCGGCGACCCGTCAAGCTTGATCTCGACGTCGAGGTCGTCGCTGCGCCACGTGCGCATCGCCTCGCGGTCGGCGATGTCGGCGGCCTGCATGAGCACGTCGAGATCGGTGGGAGCGGTCACAACCGCAGCAGCCTCACGCGGTCGACGCGATGGTCGCCGGTCTTGTGGACGATGAGCGATGCGCGCTCGCGCGTGGGCTCGATGTTCTCGCGCAGGTTCAACCCGTTGATCTCTCGCCAGATGAGCTTGGCGGTGTCGACCGCTTCATCGTCGCTGAGTTCGGCGTAGAACCGGAAGAACGAATCCGGGTCCTGGAACACCGACGCCCGCAAGGCGAGGAACCGGTCGACGTACCACTGCTCGATGTCGGATTCGTCGGCGTCGACGTAGATCGAGAAGTCGAAGTAGTCGCTGACGAACTCGGGCGCGCCGCTGCGGGTCTGCAACACGTTGAGCCCCTCGATGATCACGATGTCGGCGCCGCTCACGACGACGCGCTCGTCGGGCACGATGTCGTACACGACGTGGCTGTACACCGGCGCCTCGACCACCTCGTGACCGCTCTTGATCTCGCGTAACACCTGCAGCAGCGCCTTGGTGTCGTACGACTCGGGGAAGCCCTTGCGGTTCATGATGCCGCGCTGCTCCAGCACCTGGTTCGGGTACAGGAACCCGTCGGTGGTGATCAGGTCGACCTTGGGATGGTGGGGCCACTGTTCGAGCAGCGCCTGGAGAATGCGGGCGAACGTGCTCTTGCCGACCGCCACGCTGCCGGCGATGCCGATGACGTACGGCACCTTCGGTGCGATCGCACCGAGGAACGTCGCCGACACGCGGTGGAGGTCTTGGGTGGCGCTGATGTACAGATTGAGTAGTCGGCTGAGTGGCAAGTACACGGTGGCCACTTCGTCGAGGTCGATTCGCTCGTTGATGCCGCGGAGACGTTCGAGTTCCGGCTGGGCCAGGGTGAGCGGCGTGGCCGCTCGCAGTTGCGACCACGTCTCGCGGTCGAAGTCGAGATAGCGACTCGTTCCGTTGGCTGCCGAGGTGGAGCCTCCGGTCGCGGTCTGGGTCACGGCGCCGACTGTAGATCGACGGACACTCGCGTCCCCAAGGCCCAGGCCCAGCGCCGAGGAGTGCGGCCCCGTGGAGTACGGCCCGAGGATCATGGGCGAAAGGCGGGAGTGGGCATCGGGCGTAGTCTGCGCGGGTGGTCAGCGCTCGCAAACAACTGGGTGCCTGGTACACGCCGCCTGATCTCGTCGACACCGTGGTGGAGGCAGTGATCACCCCCGAGTTCGTGGCGACTCGTCCGCGTCCGCTGACGGTGCTCGACCCGTCATGCGGTGACGGCCGGTTCCTGGCTGCCGCCGACCGCCGGATTGCGTCGCTGGGCGCCGCGGCGTCGCTCCACGGCTGCGACCTCGACCCCGCAGCGATCACTGCGGCAAGCGCAACGCTGCCCGAGCATGCTGACCTCCGCCAGGCGGACGCTCTGTCGACTGTCTGGCCGCCGCAGCGTTTCGACCTGGTGATCGGAAACCCGCCGTACCTGTCGCAGATGGCGGCCGCCACCACCCGAGGCGGCTCCAGCGAGCGCGGAGGAGGACCCTACGCCGACGCTGCGGCCGAGTTCCTTGCGCTGGCCGGCGAGTTGGTCGAGCCCAATGGCGGGCGGGTCGCTCTGGTGCTTCCGCAGTCGCTGTTGGCGTCGCGCGACGCTGACGTCATCCGGAGCGCGATCGGGGACCGGGCCCGCATGGTCTGGTCGTGGTGGTCCGAACGCCGGGTGTTCGACGCACAGGTGTACGTGTGCGTGCTCGCCTTCGAGTTCGGATGCCCCGAGCCCGTCGAACGGCGATCGAACTGGTCGCACGTGATCACGAGCCGCCGAGGGGTTCCCGCCGTGCCGGAGGACGTCCGTGTCGACGGGAACCTCGGCGACCGAGCCCGCCTGAACGCCAACTTCCGCGACGAGTACTACGGCATGATCCCCGCCGTCGGCGACCACGACACCGGACCACACTTGGTCACGTCCGGTCTCGTCGACCCGGGCCGATCGTGGTGGGGCGAGCGGCCCATCACGTTCGCGAAACATCGATACCTGCGACCGCGAGTCGACGTCAGGCGGCTCGACGACCACATGCGTGAGTGGGCCCGGCGGCGCCTGGTTCCCAAGGTGCTCGTGGCCAACCAGACTCGGCTGGTCGAGGCAGTGTGCGATCCTCACGGCGACTGGTTGCCAGCCGTTCCGGTGCTCGGCGTGTATCCGACAGGGGCTCATTGGGACGATGAGAGCCCACGGCCCTTCCACGAACTCGCCGAGTCGGCCTGGGAGATCGCGGCGGTACTCACCTCACCGGTGGCATCGGCCTGGCTGTGGCACCGCGGCGCCGGAACCGGCCTGTCGGCCGACGCGATCCGACTGTCGCCCGTGACGCTCGCTGCGCTGCCGTGGCCAGCCGGCGACCTCGGAGCGGCCGTCGAAGCGGTCCGACGCGGCGACATCAAGGGGTGCGGCGCCGCCGTCGATGTCGCCTACGGCATCAGGGATGAGTCGACGCTGTTCGAGCCGTCGCTGTTCGACTGGTGGTCGGCGCTGCTGGAGCGGATCGAGTCGCGGCAGCCGTCGACTGCGTGAGTGTCGGCCGCCCCGAATGCGGCGAACGCGAATGATGACATTCGTCACTACGCCGTCGCTGCGAAGCGCTGCGACACTGAGAACGTGGACCAGTTGACCGACCACTCGTCGAGCGCACGCGGAGGGACACGTCAGCGCAGTCTGGGTCGTCTGGCAGCCGCATCGGCAATGGCTGGGGCCTTGGCGTTCGCCGCGGTGTCCTGCGGTGGCGATGCCGACGAGGCAGGATCCGGCGGCGCCGTTGCCACGGACGCTCCGGCGGTCACCCCGCCGGCCAGTTCGGCGGGTGGAGGCGACGCCGTCAACGGCGAGCGGCTCTCGCGCAGCAAGGGATGCGCGGGCTGTCACGGGCAGGACTTCGGCGGCGGCGCAGGCCCCACTTGGGTTGGTCTCGCCGGTTCGGAAGTGACGCTTGCCGACGGGAGCACGGTGTCGGCCGACGCCGCCTATCTCGCACGCGCCATCGCGGAGCCCTCGGCCGATCTCGTGGCTGACTACACACTCAAGATGCCGGCCAACGGCCTGTCCGACGCGGAGATCGCCGACATCGTCGCCTTCATCGACACGCTCGCCGATGGGTGAGTGATCGGGCGGTCACCACATGAGTCGCACTGATGTGAGCGCCACCCTGAGGCACCGGATTCGGCGCACCGTGACCGGTGTCGTCGCCGGTCTCGGCCTCGCGATCACCGTCGCTGCGCCGGCATTCGCTGACCCGCCCGGACCGACCGACTACCGGTCGGAGGTCCAGTCGGTCGAGCCCGACACGTCCGTGATCGAGGTGGGCATCATCGGCGGCGACTCGTTCCTCGAGCTACGCGTCGAGCCCGGCACCGAGGTGATGGTGATCGGATATCAGGGCGAGGACTACCTGTGGTTCCGACCCGATGGCGCTGTGCTCGAGAACCAGAACTCGCCCGCCACCCATCTGAACGCGAACCGGTTCGGCAACGACGGGGTGCCGGCGACCGCTCGCGCCGATGCCGATCCGAGCTGGGACCAGGTGGCCACTGGGGGCTACTGGGCGTGGCATGACCACCGCGCTCACTGGATGCAGAGCGCCCGCCCGTTCGGGTTCGGTGAAGGCGATCAGATCCTCGAAGCGGTGATCCCGATCGTCGTCGACGGCGACCCCGTGGAAGTCACTGTCATCAGCACGTGGCAGCCCGAGCCATCTCCGCTCGCGATGTGGCTCGGTGTGGTCGCTGGAGCGGGACTGGGCGTGGGTCTCTGGCTCCTGCGCAGTGGTCGATTCCCGCCGATCGCCGCAGTTGTCCCTCTGGCGTTGGCCGCCACGGTCGTCGGTGCCGCACAGTACCTGTCG
The DNA here is from genome assembly GCA_038321235.1 of Acidimicrobiales bacterium. Taxonomy (GTDB): domain Bacteria; phylum Actinomycetota; class Acidimicrobiia; order Acidimicrobiales; family Ilumatobacteraceae; genus Sva-07. Next base: position 107,725 of record JBBQEU010000001.1, read on the forward strand.
TTGCCGAGCGCAACCGGCCCTCGGCCGATCTGGATCGTGCTGCCGATCATCGCGGTCGTGTCGGCCGCCGTCGGGGTGGTGCTCGCCGGGCGAGGCGTGCGCTTCGCCGCCGACGCCGCACTGTTGCTGGTGGGAGTGGAACTGGCGGTGTGGGGCTTCGTGAAGCGTGACGGGTTGTCGGCAGCGATCATTCCGACCGATGCACCGTTCTGGCTCGATCGGTTCACGACGGCGTTCGCGTTGGCCGGCGGCGTCGCGATCGCAGCGGTCGCGCTGTGGTGGTTGTTCGCCGTGCCTGTTCCGAGCCCGACGACCGACGCGGTCAGCGATTCCAGGGAGCCGCCGGGCTCACCGCACCCGGCCCACCCGTGAGCACGTCGAAGCCGTCCTCGGTCACGAGGACGGTGTGCTCGTACTGGGCGGTACGCCGGCCGTCGCCGGTGACCGCCGTCCAATCGTCGTCCCACACCTTGTAGTTCACGGTGCCGAGGGTGATCATCGGCTCGATCGTGAACGTCATGCCCGGGCGCATGATCGTGGAGGCCCGCGAGTCGTAGTAGTGCAACACCTGGATGTCGGTGTGGAACTGCTCGCCGATGCCGTGGCCGACAAAGGCCCGAACAACGCCGTAGCGGTACTTCTTGGCGTGGTCCTCGATGGCTCGGCCGATGTCGCTGAGCGGACGGCCCGGCTTGACGGCCTCGATTCCGTACCAGGTGCATTCCTCGGTGATCCGGACGAGTTGGCGGCTCTCGGGGTCGACGTCGCCGACGAAGAACGTGGCATTGGTGTCGCCGTGGACACCGCCGATCCAGCCGGTGACGTCGATGTTGCAGATGTCGCCGTCCTGCAGGGCACGCGAGTCGGGGATGCCGTGGCAGATGACCTCGTTGACCGAGGTGCAGCATGCCTTCGGATACCCGTGGTAGTTGATCGTGGACGGGTATGCGCCCCGTTCGACGAACAGATCGTGCACGTAGATGTCGATCTCTTCGGTGGTGACACCGGGGGCGACCATCTCGCCGGCGAGACGCAGCACCTCGGCAGCGACCTTGCCGGCGTGGCGCATGGCCTGGATCGTGTCGGAGCTCTTGATTCGCGGTTCGTCCCAGGGGGTCACTTCGCCGGTGTCGGCGTACGACGGTCGAGCGATCATGTCGGGAACGCTGCGCATCGGAGTGACGATCCCCGGCAGCACCTTGCCCTCCGACTTCTTGTGGCACCGCTTGTACTTGCGGCCGCTGCCGCACCAGCAGGCCTCGTTCGCCTTCGGCAAGATGGCGGGCGCGGTCGCCGTGACAGACATGGCTCTCAGGATAGAGGCGGGGCGGCGCTGGGCCGACGTGGAGCGCCGAGACAGGACCCGAACGACTGCTCGGTGCACGTTCGTGCGTCCTTCGTCGGGCGCGCCTAGCCTGTCCGACGTGTCCCAGGAAGAGGTGCTGGCCCCCAACGGCATGTCGCCGCTGTTGACCCTTCCCTCGATGGACGCCGACCGTGAGCGCATCGAAGACGCGATGCACGCTGCCGTCGTCACCCCCGACGCCTATCTCAATGAGATCGCGTCGCACCTGATCGTCGCGGGTGGCAAACGTCTCCGGCCCGTGCTGGCTGTGGCCGGCGCCCAGATCTTCGGTGTGCCGGCCACCCACGATGTGGTGCGTGGTGGGGTGGCGTGCGAACTGGTGCACCTCGGATCGCTCTACCACGACGACGTGATGGACGAGGCCGACACGCGTCGCGGCGTCGAGACCGTCAACGCGAAGTGGGGCAATCTGCAGGCGATCCTGGCCGGCGACTTCCTGCTGTCCAGGGCGTCGGAGATCGCCGCGTCGCTCGGCACCGAAGTGGCAGGCTTGCTGGCGCGCACCATCGGCTGGCTCTGCGAAGGCCAGATCGAGGAACTCCGCCACACCTACGACCGGTCCCGCGGCGAGGCGAGCTATCTCACCTCGATCCACGGCAAGACCGCGTCGCTCTACGGAACGGCGGCGCGTATCGGCGGCATCGTCGCCGGTCACGATCGGCCGATCATCGACGCGCTCACCGACTACGGCAATGCGTACGGCACCGTGTTCCAGATCGTCGACGACATCTTGGACATCACCGCCACCGACGCGCAGCTCGGCAAGCCCGCCGGCCACGACATGGTCGAAGGCGTCTACACGTTGCCGGTGCTGCGCACCTTGGCGCTCGGCAGCGCATCGGCGTCGGAGCTGGCCGATCTGCTCGGTTCTCCGCTCGATGCCGCCGCGCAGGACAAGGCGTTGGCGATCGTGCGATCGAACGAGGGGTTGGCGTCGGCGGTCGAAACCGCCCGCGAGTACGCCGAGCGTGCCGAGGCGTGCTGCGACGACTTTCCCGACTCCGACGCAACGACGGCGCTGCGCACCGCGCCCCGGGCCTTGCTCGAGTCGGTTTCCGTCACCGCCTGAGCGTCAAGAATGTGTGACGTTCGTGATCGGTCGGCGCGATCGGGCAGTGTGTGGCAATGCATGTGGTGATCGTCGGTGCCGGTGAGGTGGGCTGGTATCTCGCGCAGCGACTCGGTGCCGAGGGCAATGACGTGGTGGTCGTCGAACAGAACGAGGTGATCGCGGCGGCGATCGCAGCCGAGCTCGACGTGCAGGTGGTGGTCGGCAACGCCGCCGTTCCATCGACGTTGCGGGCTGCGGGCATCGAACGCGCTGATCTCTTTGCCGGCGTCACCCAGAACGACGAGGTCAACCTGCTCGCCTCGCTGCTCGCCAAGGAGTTCGGCGTCGAGCAGACCGTGGTGCGCATCCAGACCGAGGAACTTCGGGGCCCGCTCGGCGAGAAGCTGCTCGCGAAGATGGGCGCCGACGTGATCATCGACCCCGACGCCGACACCGCGGATGAGATCATGGAACTCGCCCACGTGTCCGGTGCCGACGAGGTGTACCCGATGTCGAACGGCGAGTTGCTCGTGCTCGGCGCCGTGATCGGCAAGTCGTCGCAGTTCATCGGTCATGATCTCGCCGAGATCGGCCGCTCGTTCGAGCCGAATTGGAAGTTCCTGTTCGGTGCGCTGACGCGCGACGGCGAAACCGTGATCCCGCGCGGCGACCAGGTGCTGCAGGCCGGAGACCATGTCCGCGTGCTCACCACTCGGGCGGCGCGCCGGGAGATCATGGAGTTGCTCGGCGCAGCCACCCGCAAAGCCCGGCGCGTGATGGTGCTCGGCGGGGGAGCGGTGGGCGCCCGTGTCGCCGAGCGGCTGCAGAGCGAGGGGGCCACCGTCGTGCTGGTGGAGAACGACCCGATGCGAGCCAAAGCTCTCAGCGAGCGGTTGCCGCGCGTCACGATCGTGCAAGGCGACATCGCCGACACCGAGCTGTTGCTCCAGGAGTCGGTCGCCCGTATGGATCTGGTGATCGCGGCGACCGGCGACGACGCGTCGAACGTACTGGCGTGCGCCTATGCGGCAGCCGAAGGAGATGCGTTCACCGTTGCGGTCCTGCATCGATTGGCCCTGCTCCCGCTGGTGCGCCAGTTCGGCATCGACGCCGCGCTCAGCCCGCGCACTGCTTCGGCCAACGCCGTGCTCCGCCACATTCGCGGTGGCACCGCCTCGGTGGCGACGTTCCTCGAGAGCGACATCGAGGTCAACGAGTTCGAGATCGAAGCCGGCAGCTCGGCCGACGGCACGCTCGTCGCGGATCTGCACCTTCGCCACTCGGTGTTGCTGGGTGCAGTGACCCGCCAGGACGGCAGCGCCGAGATCGTGCGCGGCCACACGCTGCTGCACGCCGGCGACAACGTGGTGGTGTTCTCGCGGCCCGACGCGCTGGCGGTGACCCGCAAGGCGTTCTCGAGGTGACGCTGGCGACGCACTCGACGGGGCGCGTGTCGTGGTTCGGTGGTCGTGGCGAACGCCTCTTGTCGCCGGGTCGCTACTCGTCGCTCGTGGCGAACGTGGTCGGGCTCACCGTTGCCGTGGTCGGGGTCGGCATCGCGGCGGCGGGCCTGGTCGACGCCGTTGACGGTGGGCCCGACGTGCTGGTGCTCCTCGCCACCGGCGTGGTGGTGTGGGCGGTCGGCTTCGTCGTGTGGCGCGTCACGATCGTGCCCAAGCAGATTCGCGTCCTCGACGTGTTCACCACCGTCACGCTGGCGTGGGTCGCGATGGCGGTCGTGGGCGCGATCCCGTACCTCCTCACCGGCCACTTCGACCGGATCGACGATGCACTGTTCGAGTCGATCTCGGGCTTCACCACCACTGGCGCCACCGTGACCCCCGATATCGAGGCGACGTCGCAAGGGCTGTTGTTCTGGCGCTCGACCTCCCAGTGGATGGGTGGCATGGGTGTGATCGTGTTGGTCGTGGCGGTGCTGCCGACCGTCGGCTCGGGCGGCATGAGCCTGCTCGCCGCCGAGGCGCCTGGGCCCACCGGCGAACGGCTCACACCGCGGGTGCGCGAGACCGCTCGCCGACTGTGGGCGGTGTACGTCGGCTTCACCGTCGTGCTCGCTGCGCTGTACGCCATGGCGGGCATGAGCCTGTACGACGCCGTGTCGCACAGCTTCACGACGGTGTCGACAGGCGGGTTCTCGCCGTACCAGGACTCGATCGGCGCATTCGACTCGGCACTGATCGAATGGATCTGCATCGTCGCGATGCTGCTCGCGGGTGGCAGCTTCACCCTGTACTACCGGGCGATCAAGCGCGACCCGAAACCGCTGCTGCGCTCGTCGGAGTTCAAGGTGTACCTCCTGGTCGTGGCCGGTATCACCACCTGGGCGTTCGTGGCGTCGGGCAGCGACGGTGGCCAGGCGGCAGGTTTCCGCGACGCGCTGTTCACGACGACATCAACGGTGACCACCACGGGGTACGTCACCAACGAGTACGGCCTGTGGAGCCAGACCACCCAGTTGGTGTTGTTGATGGCGATGCCGATCGGAGCGATGGCGGGGTCGACGGCGGGCGGCATCAAGATCGTTCGGCTGATGGCGGTCGCCAGCTTCGCCCACCGCGAGGCGCTGCGTCACCTCCACCCGCACCTGGTCCGCCCGGTGCGAGTCGGCAACGGCATCCTGCCCGACGACGTCGCCCGACGGGTGGTCGGGTTCATGATCCTGGCCCTTGCGATCTTCGGCGGCGGAGCGTTGCTGATCTCGGCCACCGGGCCCGACATGATCACGTCGCTGTCGTCGTCAGCGACGGCGTTCGGCAACGTCGGCCCTGGCCTCGGCTCGCTCGACCACGCCAACGACTTCCTCTCGATCCCCGCACCCGGTCGTGCGATCGCAATGGCGCAGATGCTGCTCGGCCGTCTGGAGATCTATCCCGTGATCCTGGCGCTGTCGGTGATCACCCTGCGCATCCCCCGAGCGCTGCATCCCCGCCACCGCTCCGATTGAAGTGTTACTGGTGGTGTCTGACACCACGAGCAACACTGACCGGGCCGGTTCACCAGGACGGGGCGAACTTGCTGATCGTGCTCGCCAGGGCGTAGGCGCGCTCGGCGCCGCCGCGGTGGCCGTCGCGCAGCTCGTTGGTGGCGATGCGCAGCACGGCCCCGGCGACACGCTCGCTGCGCACCCCGAGTCGCAGCGCAGGCCGCAGGATCGCCGGGCGGCCGAGGAACCGTGCAGCCAGTCGGCCCACCTGGTGGTATCGACCGACTTCGTCGGCGAGCATCGTCGGGTACCGCTGCAGGGTCGTGGAGTTCCCGGCCGACAACGCATCGGCCAGCACCTCGGCGGCAAGACGGCCGCTCATCAACGCGGCATCGACACCGTCGCCGTTGAACGGACTGGCCCCACCGGCGGCGTCGCCGACCACCAGGAACGTCGGCCCCATCTTCGGCCCGACCGAACCGGCCAACGGCACACGGAACCGCGTCGGCGCCTTGAGTTGGTCACCCGGATCGAGCTCCCAACGGTCGGCGATCTGGTGCGCGAACGAGTCGAGCAGTTTCAGCGCGTTGATGCCGCGCACGTCGCGGTACGTCGACAGCACGCCGACTCCGACGTTGACGGTGCCGTCGCCGAGGGGAATCACCCAGCCGTAGCCGGCGATCGGGTTGCCCGCCGCGTCGGGAATACCGAGGTCGGACTCGATCCACGACTCCGCCGCCCGCCGGCTCCGGAAATAGGTCCGCGTCGCGATGCCATATGGCCAGTTGCGGTGACGTGTGGTCCCGAGGTCACGTCCGAAGCTGCTGTTGGCGCCATCGGCCACCACGACGAACCGTGAGCGCACCACCCCGACCCGGGCTGCGGTTGCGTCGAGTTCGGGGTCGGCGGCGAGCGTGGCGCCGCGCACGAATCCGCGTTCGACGATCGGTTCCGTCGCCTGGTGACCCATCAAGACGGTGGCACCCGCTTCGACCGCTCGTTCACGCAGATGAGCGTCGAGGACGTCACGGCGCAACGCAACGGCGTGATCCGGCAGTTGGCCGTGGCGCGGCCACGGGGCCGTCACCGCCCGATCGCCGTGTACGAGACGAACACCGGCGAGGCGATGGGCCCCGAGTCCGACCGGGTCGACATCGAGCCGCGCCAGTTCGTGGATCGCCCGCGGGGTGAGAGCGTCGCCGCACGCCTTGTGCCGGGCGACCGGTCGCTTCTCGACGACGGTGACGTGATGCCCCGATCGGGCCAGCCACGTGGCGACCGATGCTCCGGCAGGACCACCGCCGACGACGAGGACGTCGGTGTCCAGAGTGCTGTCCGTCAGCCGGCCGATGCGGGCGAGCCGGGGATGGCGACGGGTCCGACCGGGGTGATCTCGGCCATGGCCGGCACGTCGGGCGACGTGAAGTCGTACGTGCCCGCTTCGAGTTCGGCGAACACCGGCGACTCTTCCGAGCACCAGGTCTCGTACTCGTCGGCCCATTCTTCACTGGTCGGATCGGCGCCGCCGAGCGTGTATCGCTCGTGGCACACCACAGCGACGATCTCGTACTGGGTCAACTGGCCGGAGAATGCCGGCATGACGCCACGCTGGCCGGTGACGTGAGGCCCGCCCTCGCGGTCGGGGTTGCCGTAGATGTCGACCCCGCCGGCGTTGTAGCCCTCGGTGCCGTAATAGACGTAGCGGATCTGGTCCTCGATGTGCGGGAACGTCTGGAGCACCGATCCACCGGAGAACGCATACCCGAGGCCGCCACCGCCGCCGGCACCGTGACAGCTGGCGCAGCTGCTGTAGATCTCGGTGCCGATGCCGAGTGGGCCTTCGATCACCTCGGGCGGTTCGGTGACGGCACGCACGTACATGAAACCCCACAACGGCATCAGGCTGAGTGTGGCCATTGCCCAGAACGGGATCTTTCGGCGCTGCTTGGCTGCCTGCACGTAGACCGGGTCGGGCTTGGGTGGCGGGGGAGCAGCCGGAGTCGGAGCCGCCGTGCGAGCTGGCGGACCCGACGCTGCCGGCGTGGTCGTGGCTGGCGTCGTGGCGGACGTGGTGGCCGGTACGTTCGAGCCGGCGGCAGCGTCGCTGGGCGCATCGGCGGCGGCCTCGCCACCCTGGCCGACAGCGGAGCGCCGCTCGCGCGACCGCTTCAGGAGATGTTCGGGGATCTCGGTCACGTTGCAAATGATAGATGGCGGTGGACACGAACTGGGAATCTGCTGCCGGATCGTTCGCGATGCACTTACGCACAACCTCGCGAACTCGCGTGACTTGCGTGCCAGACTTCGTACATCTGACGCCGACGACTACAGTTCGTCGAGGAATATCCCGGGCCATCGGCCACTCGGTGTACCGATTGGTCCGGGCGCAACCGACAGACTCCACCACGACAGGAACGTCCGCACACATGATCGCAATCGCCCCACTCGAGTGGCCAGGGATGAATCAGGCCTTCCTGACGGCACTCGTCGCGACGCTCGTGTTGTCGTTCGCGATCATTCCCTACGGTAAGCGTCGTCCGGTCGGAACCACCTTCTCGTGGGGCGAGGCGATGCTCGCCTCGACGTATCTGTTCGGCGTGCTGTTCCTGGCCTTCGGCATCTTGCCCCACCAGTTCATCGACCACGCCGACAAGGACCTGGGCTGGTCGAAGGACAAACTCATCTTCGGCCCCTTCGGCATCTTGAAGCCCCAGTCGGCCGGCGGCTGGAACCCGATCACGCTCCAGTACGAAGCCCTGCGCGACATCGTCGTCGTGGTGCTCCACGCCGTGCTGTTCGCCATGTACGTCTTCATCGCCGTCTGGTGGCAGAAGCGTGGCGACGTCAAGCCGAAGGAACTCCCTGTGTCCACCTACGGTCGTCCCCTCGTGAGGAAGGCGTGACCGATGGCGAGGACTGATGCCAACCCACCGATGATGCCGTACACCGACGCGTACACGTTGGTGGAAGTCGACGCGGACTACCTGTCCAAGGCCGTCAAGCCGAAGCAGTTCATCCACATCGACCAGAGCGAGTGCATTGCATGCGAGGGGTGCGTCGACATCTGCCCGTGGAAGTGCATCCACATGGTGTCGGTCGATGCGGTCGTCGAGGCCGATGGCACCGAGCAGCCGGGAACCGATCCCTCTGATGCGTTCATGTTCACCATCGACGACGACATCTGCACCCGATGCGCGCTGTGCGTCGACCGATGTCCCACCGGCGTCATCATCCTCGGCAAGGTGGGCACCGCCACCGCCGCCGGCAACTCCCACGTCCGCACCAACAACCACGGCTACGGCTACGGCATGAGGCTCTGAGAATCATGGCAAAGATCATCGACGACAAACCCCGCCCCACCGTCAAGGACCGTGTGAACACCACGGTCGGCTCGGTGCAGGGCAGCCAAGCCTGGAGTTCGATCTTCCGGCCCGGCTCGATCTTCCGCAAGGGCTACACCGACAGCCCGCGTAACCGCAGCTACGTCATCATGAACTCGGTGCTGTACCACCTGCACCCGGTGAAGGTGAAGCGTCACGCGGTCAAGGTCAGCTACACACTCTGCCTCGGCGGGCTGAGCTTCTTCTTGTTCATCCTGCTCACGGTCACCGGCATCTTCCTGATGTTCTTCTACCGCCCCGAGGCAACGGCGGCGTGGAACGACATCCAGAACCTGCAGACCTCGGTGACGTTCGGGTTGCTGGTTCGCAACATGCACCGATGGGGCGCTCACCTGATGGTGCTCACCGTGTTCTTGCACATGGCCCGCGTCTTCTATCACGGCGCATACAAGGCGCCACGCGAGTTCAACTGGGTGATCGGCGTCATCCTGCTCACCCTCACACTGCTGCTGTCGTTCACCGGCTATCTGTTGCCGTGGGACCAGTTGGCGCTGTGGGCGGTCACCGTGGGCACGAACATGATGGGCTACACCCCGGTGTTCGGTGAGGAGGTCCGATTCGTCTTGCTCGGCGGCGCCGAGATCGGCTCGGAAACCCTCCTACGATGGTATGTGTTGCACGTGTTGTTCCTGCCGTTCGTGATCGTGATCTTCATGGCGATCCACTTCTGGCGAGTCCGCAAGGACGGCGGAATTTCGGGTCCGTTGTGATTCGCCCTGTTGACTGGAGCATGAGGTAACCCCATGACCGAGATCCCAGAGCATCTCCTCAAGCGAGCGCAGGCCGCACGCGAGAAGTCGGCCGACGAGACATCTGTCGCCGCGTCCGAGCCTGCGGCTGCCGCCGAGCAAGCCGCCCCTGCCGATTCGCGCATCCCCGAGGCCCTCCTACAGCGCAGCAAGGCAGCCAAAGCCGCCAAGGCCGGTGGGACCGCCGACGAGGCACCGGCGGGCGGCGGAGGCGTTGCCTTGGCCGAGAAGGTCGGCGCGGTCGTTGCCGCACCCGCAGCCGGTGGCGGCGTGCCGGTCGGTGCCGGCCCGGGCGGTCACACCCAGCGCCTGCTCACCGTGGTCAAGTCCGGTTCGATCCAGGACGTCAAGGCCACGCCGGTCGACAAGGTCCACACCTGGCCGCACCTGCTGGCCGCCGAGTTCGTCGCGTCGCTCGCGATGACGGTGTTCGTGTTCATCTTCTCGATCTTCGTACATGCTCCCCTGCTGCAGCTCGCCAACACCAACCAGACACCGAACCCGTCGAAGGCGCCCTGGTACTTCCTGGGTCTGCAGGAGCTGCTCACCTACTTCCACCCCATGGTGGCGGGTGTCACGTTGCCCGGTGTGGGCTTGATCGCTCTGGTCCTGGCACCATTCCTCGACAGGAATCCGTCGAACAAGCCAGAGGATCGCAAGTTCATGACCGGTCTGATGACTGTTCATCTCATGTTCTGGGCGGTGCTCGTACTGATCGGTTCGTTCTTCCGAGGCCCTGGTTTCAACTTCGTCCTACCGTGGGTCGAAGGCCTGTTCTTCGAATTGTGAGATTGCGAAAGGAGACCCCCCAGTCATGAGTACTGCAGCAATCATCGCCATTGCCATCGGAGTCGTCGTCGTTCTCGGCGCGATCTCCTTCTTCACGCTTGCTCGCCGCAGCGACGTCAGAGGTGCCGGAGCGCTCTCGGGCGAGACGGTCCAGCGCGACAAGTCTGCGCGAAAGAGCGCCGAACCCGTCGCCACGCAGACCACCGCGGCCGACGTCGAAGCGGCAGGTGTTGCATCACGCAGCACCGAGGTCGTCCCGGCGACAACGCCGGAGATCGTCACCTGGACCCCACCCGACCCCGATGTCATCGGTGTCACGCGCCGTCAGTTCTTCAACCGTGCGACCGTGTCGCTGATGAGCGTCAGCCTCGCCGGCTTCGCTGCTGCGGCGTTCGTTGCATTCCTGTGGCCGAGCGGCACCGGCGGTTTCGGTGGCGCCGTCACCGTTGGCAAGATCGGCAACATCAAGGACGGCATCAAGCAGGGCGGCGGATTCTTCTACGCCGCCGAGGCCCGCTCGTGGATCACCGAGTACCCAGCCGAGTCGGTCCCCCTCGCCGAGATCGTGTACCCCGAGAGCCTCCTCGTGACGATGCGAGAGGGCCTCGTCATCCTCAGCCAGAAGTGCCCGCACCTCGGTTGCCGCGTCCCCGAGTGCGCAACCAGCCAGTGGTTCGAGTGCCAGTGCCATGGCTCGCAGTACAACCGTGCGGGGGAGAAGAAGGCCGGCCCGGCACCACGAGGCATGGACCGCCACCCCGCGACCATCGCGGCGAACGGTGATGTCACCGTCGACACCGGCACCACCATCCCGGGCCCGGCGATCGGTGTCAACACCACTGGCCAAGAGGCCGAAGGCCCGCACTGCACCGGCGGTGGGGAGCACTGATGTCGCCACTACTCGGCTTGACCACGACCACCATCGGGGTCATCGGTCTGCTGATCATCAGCGGGGGCTGGATCATCTACGGGCTGTTCAACGTCGTCGCAGGACGGCGCGAGGTCGGCTCGGAGATCGAACTCGCCGCCAACCGTAAGGAGTACTACGACGACGAGACGCTCGAGGGTCCGCGTCTCGAGCGAGTGCAGCTCCTCGGCGTGATCATGCTCGGCATCATCGTCGTCGCGTTGCCGCTGTACTGGGTGTTCGAACCCAGTCGGCAGGCCGGTGCCGAAGAGGGTTGGGACAACCGATTCGCCAGTTGGGGTTCGCAGCTGTTCGCGCCGACCGCCGAGGGCGGCTTCAACTGCGCCGGGTGCCACGGCGGCATGGGAGCCGTCGGCGGCGAAGCCCCCTTCACCATCACCGACCCCATCACCCAGGAAGTGCAGGCGGTCAACTGGAAGGCGCCGGCGCTCAACACGGCGCTGTACAAGTTCGACGAGAGCGAGATCCGGTTCATCCTCAACTACGGCCGTCCGTTCTCGCCGATGTCGCCGTGGGGACTCGTCGGCGGTGGTCCGATGAACACGCAGCAGATCGACAACCTGATCGCGTACATCGAGAGCATCCAGATCCCGCGTGAGAACTGCGCCGAGGGTGAAGACGACGCTCGCATCTGTGACTCGGGCAACCTTCCTGCCGAGAACCAGGCCGCCATCCAAGCCGCCGCCGAGCAGGCAGTCGCCAATGGCGACGCCGAGAGCATCGGCCAAGCGCTGTTCAACCTCGATCTCGGCAGTGGTGCATACAGCTGCGCTCGCTGCCACACGCTCGGCTGGAGCTACGGCCAGCCAGGCGTGTCCGGCCAGGGCGCCTTTGGTTGGAACCTCACCGGCGGCTCGGTCAACTCGCACTTCGCCGACGACGAACAGTTGGTGGCGTTCTTGAAGAACGGTTCGGAGTTCGGCAAGCTCTATGGTCTCAACGGCCAGGGAAGCGGCCGGATGCCCGGATTCGGATCGTTGCTCACCGACGAGCAGATCCGTGAGATCGTCGATTACGTACGGAGCCTGTGACCATGACGCTGTTGGCAATCGGCTGGGAGCCCGAGCTCCGAGGTCTCCTCACCGTCATCATCGGTGTCGTCATCCTGTGTGGCAGCATCTACGGCATCATGGCGACCAACATGGGTTCGCGACTCGCGTTCCTCGTGGCCGCCACTGCGCTCGCCGGTTGGATGATGCTGATGGGCATCGTCTGGATGATCTACGGCATCGGCCTCCGAGGTCCTGACCCCACCTGGCAGCCGGTTCCTGGTGCCGCCGTCTTGCAGGATGTCGATGCGCTCGGAGCCTCCCGAGTCCTCGACCCGAGCCCGAATGTCCCCGGTGAGGCCACGCCCACCGAGTCGGCCGAGATCGTGCGCGACACGTTCCTCGACCAGGGCTGGGTCGTGCTCGACAAGGCGTCGCCCGCATTCGGCCAGGCGCAGGCAGCGGCCACCGAACTCCTGGTCGAGGAGGGCGCCTTCGCCGCTGGCCAGTTCGAGATCGTCGAGGTGTTCGACACCGGTGGCGAGCGATACCCGAAGATCAACGACACGCTCGACTTCATCGCCTTCTTCCATACGCCACACTTCGTGGTGGCCGAGGCCGCTCCGTTCGTGCCGGTGCGTACCGAACCCGGCCGTGCCCCCGCCCGACCCGAGGTCGACGAGAACCGCCAGCGCGAGTACGTCTACATGGTCCGCGATCTCGGTGCCCGCCGTCAGCCGCCAGCGGTGCTCGCCATCGGTTCCGGTCTCATCTTCCTCGCGCTGTGCTACCTGCTGCACCGTCGTGACCGGGTGCTCAAGGACAACCTCGAGCAGCCGTTGCCGGCGATCGCCGCCGAGCCGCCACCTGACGACGCCACCGCAGACGCCGAGCAGGAGAAGGTCGGAGCCGGGGTCTGACCATGGGTCAGTACCTCCCCGTCGTCGTCCTCCTGATCCTCGCTGTCATCTTCGGTATCCTCAGCTTCGCTGCGTCACGGTTGCTGGCGCCGAGACGTCCGTCGGTCGCGAAGGAGGCACCCTACGAGTGTGGAATCGTGCCGACCAGGGAACCCCCCGAACGGTTCCCGGTCAGCTTCTACATCGTGGCGATGCTCTTCATCATGTTCGACATCGAGATCATCTTCGTCTATCCCTATGCCGTGTCGCATTCGACGTTGGGCGCCTACGGGTTCTGGGCGATCTTTGCCTTCTCGGTCGTGTTCTTCGCCACGTTCGTGTACGAGGTCGCTCGCGGCGGCCTCGACTGGGGCCCGATCAATCGTTACCGCAGCATGACTGCCAACGCGGCGATGGTCTCACCCGCACGCACGGCCACGTCAACGGTTCGTCGAGTCGGCACCGAAGGCCGCGAGCCGGCCAGTGACGGCGCGGCTGCCCAACTGGCGTCCTAGTCAGTCGTAGTAGCCGTAGTAGTCAGACGTAAAGGAGCCAACACCATGGGCATCGTCAACGATGTGCTCGACGACGGACTCGGCGGACTGTCGCACAACGTCATCACCGGAAAACTCGAGGACCTGGTCAACTGGTCGCGGTCGCGCTCGTCGTGGCCTGCGTCGTTCGGGCTCGCTTGCTGCGCCATCGAGATGATGGCCACCGGCGGAGCGCACTACGACATCTCACGCTTCGGCATGGAGGTGTTCCGTGCGTCGCCGCGCCAGGCCGACATCATGATCGTCGCTGGTCGCGTCAGCCAGAAGATGGCCCCAGTGCTGCGCCAGGTCTACGACCAGATGATGGAACCGAAGTGGGTCATCTCGATGGGCGTCTGTGCCTCGTCGGGCGGGATGTTCAACAACTATGCGATCGTGCAGGGCGTCGACCAGATCGTGCCGATCGACGTGTACGCCCCGGGGTGCCCGCCCACCCCCGAGACGCTGATCCACGCGATCGAGACGCTCCACGGGCTGATCGAGACCAATCAGATCCTCAAGCGTCGCGATGAATCCGGCGCTGGCGCCAACGTCCATGTCGAGTACATCGAGCCGGGTGCGTCGGCCACGCCGGTGCTGTTGGGGGCGAAGAAGTGAGCGCCACGGACGAAGAACTCCGAGACGGCCCCGATGAACGCCGCCAAGGCGCCCCCGATGACGTGCGCCACGTCGCGCGCGACGAGTACCTGGCGACGGTGAAGGCGCTCGCCGACGAGGGCTATGCGATGTGCATCGATCTCACGTGCGTCGACTACCTCGAACTGCCCGGCCGTCAACTCCCCGACGACGCCGAGACAGCCCAGCGCTTCGAAGTGGTCGTGAACCTGCTCGACATGCGTAACCGCCGCCGGCTCCGGTTGCGAGTGCAGGTGCCCGCCGGCGACGCGGTGCTCCCCACGTTGTTCGACGTACATCCCGGCACCGAGGCGATGGAGCGCGAACTGTTCGACATGTTCGGCATCGAGTTCACCGAGCACCCCGACCTCACCCGCATCCTGATGCCCGAGGATTGGGTCGGCCATCCGCTTCGCAAGGACTACGAGATCGGCCGCATCCCGGTGCAGTTCAAGGGAGCGAACACCTGATGAGTGACACCAAGATCCCAGTTGCCACCACCGACTTCTACGAGCGTTCCGTCGCCGGCACCGACGAGGGCGAACAGCAACTGCGCCCGCGCAGCGAACTCACCGCGAAGGAGTTGATGCGCGAGGTCGGTGCGGTGCTACGGATGTCCGAAGCCGAGGTCGCCAAGCTCGGCGATCTCCCCGACGATCCCGACGAGGATCAGACGATGATCATCAACATGGGCCCCCAGCACCCGTCGACCCACGGCGTGCTGCGGCTGATGCTGGAACTCCAGGGCGAAACGGTGCTTCGCTGCAAGCCGATCATCGGCTACCTGCACACCGGCATGGAGAAGACCGGCGAGCAGCTCACCTATGCGCAAGGCGGCACCAACGTCACGCGCATGGACTACCTGAGCCCGATTGCCAACGAACTCGTCTTTGCAATGACCACCGAGAAGCTGCTCGGCATCGGCGACGACATCCCCGAACGCGCCGTGTGGATCCGCATGCTGATGGCCGAGATGAGCCGCATGGCCAGCCATCTGCTGTTCATGGCCACCAACGGCATGGACCTCGGTGCGGTGTCGATGATGATCTACGGCTGGCGCGAACGCGAAGAGGTGTTGCGGTTCTTCCAGGAGGTCACCGGCCTACGGATGAACCACAACTACATCCGCCCCGGCGGCGTTGCTGCCGACCGGCCCGCCGGATGGCGCGACGGCGTGCTGTCGATCCTCGACATGCTGCCCGACCGGCTCGACGAGTACGACATCTTGATGACCGGCCAGCCGATCTGGCGCGAGCGGCTCCAGGGTGTCGGCGTGATCACGCCGCAGGAAGCCCAAGCGCTCGGGGCCACCGGCCCGATCCTGCGTTCGACCGGCGTCGAGTGGGACCTGCGACGAGACCAGCCGTACATGCACTACGACCAGATGGACTTCGACGTGATCGTCGGGTCGTACGGTGACGCATTCGACCGTTACGCGATCCGCCTCGCCGAGATCCGCGAGTCGATGAAGATCGTTCGCCAGATCCTCGACCACATGCCTGAAGGTGACTACCGCATCCAGGACAAGAAGGTGACCCCGCCGCCGCGGGCGCGCATCGACGAATCGATGGAAGCGCTCATCCACCACTTCAAGATCTTCACCGAAGGCTTCAAGGTGCCCGAGGGCGAGGCCTACGTCGGCGTCGAAGGTCCACGTGGTGAGATCGGTTGCTACATCGTCAGCGACGGTTCGGCCAACCCGTACCGCTTGCACATGCGTGAACCGAGCTTCGTGAACATCCAGTGCCTGCCGCACATGATGCGCGGCGGATTGGTTGCGGATGCGGTGGCTGTGATCAGTAGCGTCGACCCGGTGCTCGGAGGAGTGGACAGGTGAGTCGACTGAATGATCACAACGTGTTGGTGGCCAAGGAGATCATCGCCCGCTACCCGAAGAAGAAGTCGGCGCTGATTCCGCTCGTGCATCTCAGCCAGCAACAGAACGGCTACGTCACAGACGATGCCATGCGCCACGTCGCCGACCTGCTCGACGTGACCCCCGCCGAGGTGTACGGCACGGCGTCGTTCTACGAGATGTTCCGCTTCGAGCCGACCGGTAAGTACCTGATCAACGTCTGCGGCACGATGTCGTGCGCACTGATGGGCGGCGACGCTCTGATGCACCACGCCGAACACACCCTCGGCATCCGCGCCGGATCCACCACCAGCGACCTCCTGATCACCCTGCAACACGCCGAGTGCCAAGCCGCCTGCACCGAGGCTCCGACGTTGCAGGTCAACTACCGCCACCGCTACCGGGTCACCCCCGAGGCGTTCGACGAACTCGTGGCCGACCTGCGCGCCGGAAAGCTCGACGCAGCGGTGCCACCGCACGGCACGCTCGGCCGCAACCGCCAACAGATCCCCGCCGACCGCGCGGTGGGAGCTCGTCATCCCGACGACGTCACCGACGGCCCCGCCTGGATCCCGGTGAGCCCAGCATGAACGTGAGCCCCGCATGAGCAACACGAACCCCAGCACTGGAGAATCGACCGATCGGGTCGTGAGCCCGTATCCCTGGGCGCCCGGGTACTACCCGAGCGACCGACCTGCAATCGTCACCTCGCGTTTCCAGTACGAAGACAGTCACACCATCGAGCGCTACCTGGCCACCGGCGGGTACGAGGGCCTGCGAGCCGCGCTGGCCAAGACGCCCACCGAAGTGGCCGACGAGGTCAAGAACTCCACGCTGCTCGGTCGAGGCGGCGCCGGCTTCCCCGCTGGCACCAAGTGGGGGTTCACGCCGCAGGGCGTATGGCCGCGTTACCTCGTCGTCAACGGCGACGAGTCCGAGCCAGGCACCTACAAGGACCGGCTGCTGATGGAGTGCGACCCACACCAGCTCATCGAGGGCTGCCTGATCGCCTCGTACGCCGCCGGGTTGTCGCAGTGTTTCCTGTACATCCGCGGTGAGATGCCGCTCGCGCAAGAGCGCGTGGCGAGAGCGCTCAACGACGCATACGCGGCTGGCTACATCGGCACCGACATCCTCGGCACGAACTTCAGCATCGACATCGTGCTGCACTACGGCGCAGGCGCCTACGTCGTCGGTGAAGAGACTGCGCTGATCGAATCCCTCGAGGGCGAGCGCGGCATGCCGCGTCTCAAGCCTCCGTACTTCCCCGCCGCAGTCGGCCTGTACGGCCAGCCGACGATCGTCAACAACGTCGAGACGCTGTCGAACCTGCCGTTCATCGCCACCGAGGGGTCGGCCGCGTTCACCGCGATCGGCACCGCCACGTCCCCCGGGACCCGCATGATCGCGGTATCCGGACACGTGAACCGTCCCGGTGTGTTCGAGATCGTCAACGGATCGACCACCTTCCGTGACCTGCTCTACGGCGACGACTTCGCCCAGGGCATCCGAGACGGCAACGACCTCAAGGCGTTCGTGCCGGGCGGCGGGTCGGCCCCGTGGTTCACCGCCGACCAGCTCGACATCGAGTTCGAGGGTCCGCAGGCCAGCGCGGCCGGCTCGATGCTCGGCTCCGGCGCGGTGATGGTGATGGATTCCACCACCGACATCCCCGCCGCCGCACTCACGCTGGTGCGCTTCTACGCGCACGAGTCCTGCGGTAAGTGCGTGCCGTGCCGCGAAGGCGGAACCTGGCTGTACCGGTTGGTGCAGCGCATCGTCGACGGCCACGGCACCGACGCCGACCTCGACACGATCCGCCAGGTCGGCGAGACGATCTGCCCGGGCGACATGCCCCACGCCTCCAGCGAGCGTCTCGGCCTCGACGCCGTGCCGTTCCCGTACAAGATGACCACGATCTGTTTCGTCGGCCCGTCGGCCTATGTGCCGATCCACTCAGCGCTGACCCTGTTCCCCGAGGACTTCGCGGCGCTGGTGACCAAGCGGATCGAACGTCGCCACATCCCGGTGGCTTCTCACATCACGGCGGCGAACATCACTTCCGAACCCGCAGGAGTGACGGCGTGAGCGACGACACCACCGACGCTCCCCACACCGACGCGCCCGACAGCACGGACGTGCCCGACGACGCGGAGGTGCTCGACACCACGGCGCCCGACACGCCCGAGACGGCGGCGCCGCCGGATGTCGAGGCGACCGAGGAAGCCGTCGAGGAGGCACCCGAAGAGGTCGAGGACGTCGAGACCCTGCCCCATTCGGAGCCCGATCCCAACATCGTCACGGTGTCGCTCAACGGTCGTGACGTGCCCGCCCGCAAGGGCGACATGGTGATCCAGGCGGCGCTGCTCGCCGACGAGTACGTCCCGCACTTCTGCTATCACCCGCGCATGTCGCCGGTGGGTATGTGCCGCCAGTGCATGGTCGAAGTCGAGGGTCCCCGTGGTCCGATGATGGTGGTGTCGTGCATGACCCCGGTGGCCGACGGCCAAGTGGTGCGCACCGACACCCCGCAGGTCAAGCGAGCCCAAGAGGGCATGCTCGAACTGCTGCTCGCCAATCACCCGCTCGACTGCCCTGTGTGCGACAAGGGAGGCGAATGTCCGTTGCAGGATCAGGCGTTCAGCCACGGTCCCGGCGAGTCGCGCTACGTCGAGGAGAAGCGCCACTACGAAAAGCCGATTCCGATCAGCGACCTCGTCTACCTCGACCGCGAGCGGTGCATCCTGTGCGACCGGTGCACTCGCTTCGCCGACGAAGTCGCCGGCGACAAGCTGATCCACTTCATCAGCCGCGGCAACGACACCCAGGTGATGACGTTCCCCGACGAGCCGTTCGTGTCGTACTTCTCGGGCAACACCGTCCAGATCTGCCCGGTCGGTGCGCTCACCGCGCAGCCGTACCGCTTCAAGGCGCGCCCGTGGGATCTCTCCCAACGCGAGTCCACGTGCACGACGTGCTCGGTCGGGTGCCGAACCGTGGTCCAGTCGAGTCGCGACGAACTGTTGCGCTACCAGGGCGTCGACTCCGACCCCGTCAACTGGGGCTGGCTGTGCGACCGCGGCCGCTTCAACTTCGAAGCCGTCAATTCCGACCACCGGCTCGCCGCGCCGATGGTGAAGACCGACGCCGGCCTCGTGGTGACCACCTGGAATGCAGCGCTGCGCGCGGCGGCGTCCTTGGTCACGGATGCGCTCGCCGACGGCGGTCCCGAGAGCATCGGCCTGCTCGGCGGAGCCCGGGGTTCGAACGAGGACGCGTTCGCCTGGGCGCAGCTCGCCGACTCGATCGGGATCTCGCACCGCGATGCCCAACTGGGAGACGGCCTGCCCGCCGAGATCCTCGGACTCGACCGGGCGACGATCGACGACACCGCCAATGCAGCGACCGTCATCCTGCTCGGGCCGGATCTCAAAGAAGAGTTGCCGGTGCTGTACCTGCGTTTGCGCGACGCTGCTGAGAGGAAGCACACCCGCGTCATCGAGTTCTCCACGATCGACACCGGGATGTCGTCGTACGCCTGGAAGTCGCTCCGCTACGAGCCGGGCGCCCAGCAGGCAGCGGTCTCCAAGGCGCTCGCCGATGCCGACATCGCCGAACAGCTCGGCCGTGGTGACGTGGTCGTGGTGGCCGGTCGCCCCAATCTCGCCGAGTCGGCCGAGGCAACCGTCGCCGCGCTGCAGACGATCCTCGACGGATGCCCCGGCGCCACCGTGCTGCCCGCGCTGCGGCGAGGCAATGTCGTCGGCGCGCTCTCGGTGGGTATGGCCCCGGACGATGCCGACCACGACGGCCTGGCCACGTTGCGTGCCGCCGCCGAGGGCAGACTCGAGCTGCTCGTGCTGCTCGGCGCAGATCCGCTCAACGACTGCCCCGACGCCGACCTTGCGCGTCGCGCGATCGCCGGCGCCCGCCGCGTGCTGGCAATCGATACGTTCCCGAGCGAGTCCACCCAACACGCCGATGTGGTCCTTGCCGCATCGGCCTACGGCGAGAAAGCCGGGACCACCACCAATCTCGAAGGTCGCGTCACCACGCTGGCCCAGCAGGTCACCGCCACCGGAACCAGCCGGCCCGACTGGATGATCGCCGTCGAGCTCGGCCTGATGATCGGCGACCACGCCTTCGGCGCCGACCATCCGCTGCGGGGTGTGTCGACCGTCGACGACGTCACCGCGCTGATTGCATCGAGCGTCCCGGCGTTCGCTTCGGTCACCACAGCCGCCCTGCGTGACGAGCCGAACGGCGTCCTCGCCGGCCGAGTTCCCGCCGCGTTGCCGGCGGTGTCTTTCTCCGCGCCGGGTCGGAACAGCTATGACTATCGGTTGGTGGTGAGTCGCAAGTTGTATGACCGGGCAGTGGGCACGCAGATGTCGCGCTCGCTGGTGAACCTGGCGCCCGGCTCGGCCGTGCACGTGCATCCGCTCGATCTCGACAGCCTCGGTGTCGCCGAGGGCGACGACGTCAAGGTCGTCAGCGCCAAGGCTGCCAGCGTGCTGGCGATCACCGCCAACGCCCGTGTCCCGCGAGGGGTGGTGTGGTCGCCGTTCAACCAGGGTGGTGGCACGATCGAAGACATCGTCGACAGCGCAGCAGCGACCACCGACGTCAGGATCGAGCGCGTCTGATGCTCGCGATCGACCCGTTGCTCGAAGGTGGCCTGCTGTGGACGCCGCTGATCATCATCATCGCGAAGGTGGCAATCATCTTCGTGCTCGGCCTCGTGTCGACGATGTTGATGATCTGGTACGAACGCAAGGTCGTGTCGGGCATGCACAACCGCATCGGCCCCAACAAGGCCGGTCCGTGGGGCATCCTGCAGAGCCTGGCCGACGGCATCAAGGCGTTCTTCAAGGAAGATCTCCTGCCCACCCGTGCCGACCGCATCGTGTTCCGCCTCGCGCCGTTCCTGTCGTTCGTGCCGGGGTTCCTCATCTGGTCGGTGATCCCACTCGGCGGCGACTTCTCCGACGGTAAGGGAGGCACCGTCGAGATCTTCGGCGAGGTCACCCGGGTGCAACTCGCCGACCCGCCGATCGGCATCCTGCTGGTGCTCGCGCTGTCGTCGATCGCGGTGTACGGCATCATGCTCGCCGGCTGGTCGAGCGGCTCGAAGTACCCACTGCTCGGCGCCGTGCGCGCCTCGGCGCAGATGATCTCCTACGAGGCGGCGCTCGGCCTCAGCCTGGCCGCCGTGTTGTTGTCGTCGGGCACCCTGTCGACCGCCGGCATCGTGGCGAGCCAGGACAGCGTGGTCGACTGGAACGTGATCTCCACCGGCATCGTGCCGTTCGTGATCTTCCTCATCGCCGCAACCGCCGAGCTGAACCGACCGCCGTTCGACCTCGTCGAAGCCGAACAGGAACTCGTCGGCGGGTTCAACACCGAATACTCCGGCATCCGGTTCGCCTTGTTCTTCCTCGCCGAGTTCATGGGCGTGGTCACGATGAGCGCCGTGATGGTCACGCTCTTCTTCGGCGGCCCGCAAGGGCTGTTCGACATCCCGCTGATCCCGGGCGCGATCGAGGGCACGCTGTGGTTCTTCGTGAAGCTGATGGGCTTCTTGTACCTGTATGTGTGGTTGCGGGCCACGCTGCCTCGCCTGCGTTACGACCAGTTGATGGACCTCGGCTGGAAGATCCTGATCCCGATCTCGCTCGGCTGGTTCCTGTTGCTCGCAGCGCTGCGCGAGTTCTCGCCTGACGGTGACTTCGGAGACAGCCTCCGCGTCGTGGTGATCTCGTTCTTCGTCGCAGCTGTCGCCGTCGCAGTGTTCGGCGCAGCGTTGAAGGTCAGTGCTCGCAACCGGGTGGCCGCGCACGATGCTGCGCAGGACGCGCAGAAGGGAGTGACCGTCTGATGGGGTACCTCGAGGGATTTGGCGTCACGATCCGCCAGCACCGTCTCTTCGGCGGCAAGCGAGTCACCACCGAGTACTCCGGCGGACGGCGTGCGAAGAAGAAGGGCGACGACGCTCGCGACGTCCAGCACGACGAGAAGCTGCCGCGCCCCGAACGGCTCCACGGCCGTCACGTCCTGAACCGCTACGAGGACGGCATGGAGAAGTGCATCGGCTGTGAGTTGTGCGCCGGCGTGTGTCCCGCCGACTGCATCCACGTACGCGGTGCCGACAACGACCCCGAGAACCCCACCTCGCCGGGCGAGCGTTTCGGTTGGATCTACGAGATCAACTACCTTCGCTGCATTCATTGTGACTTGTGCGTCGAAGCCTGCCCCACCGAGGCGATCACCGAATCGAAGCTGTTCGAGTTCTCGTTCACCAATCGCCAAGACGCCATCTACACCAAGGCCGAACTCGTCGTCGACGACGACGGCATGCCGAAGAAGCTGCCGTGGGAGGACTGGCGCGAGGGCGACGATCTGCTCACCAGTGGCTGGATGCGCGCCACGTCGCCGTCCGGAGACGCCACGTTCGAAGGCCAGGTCGGCTGGAGTGGCGAACTGGGCTACGGCGTCCGCGAGCCCGAGCCGACCCAGGATGTCCGCGACGAGTCCGCGCGTGACAAAACGGTTCGGAGAGTCGAGCGGTGAGCGATACCACCTTCCTCGAATACGTCGTCTTCTTCTCGGCCGCGGTGATGATCCTCGGCGGCGCGATCGGCGTGATCTCGCTCAAGAACCCGGTGCACGCAGCACTCGGGTTGGTGCTCACCTTGTTCGGCGTGGCCGTGCAATTCGTCGCCATGGAGGCGCACTTCCTCGCTGCGGTGCAGGTGATCGTGTACGCCGGTGCGATCGTCGTGCTGTTCCTCTTCGTCATCATGCTGCTCGGAGTCGACGAGTCGCTCGACCTGTCGATCGAGCCGATTCCGATTCAACGACCGCTGGCAGCGGTGATGGCCGTGGGCCTCGTCGGCCTTCTCGGTGCCGCGATCGTTCGCGCGAACGATGCGCTCGTGATCAACCCTGGCGCCGGTATCGACACCGCCACCGAGACCGGCAACAACGACGCCAACATCCGACAACTTGCGGCGAACCTCTACGGCGACCACGTGTTCGCGTTCCAGCTCACCTCGGTGCTCTTGATCGTGGCCGTCGCCGGCACGGTGCTGCTCACGCGCAAGTGGCCGCGCGACGCCGGAACGTCCGCCTCCGCCTCCGAGAACCGGAGCAGCGACGCATGATCGCCGCCATCGGCACCTCGTCATATCTGCTGCTCGCCGCAGCGTTGTTCGCCATCGGCGCGTTCGGTCTGCTCGTTCGGCGCAACCCGCTGATCATGTTCATGTGCATCGAGCTGATGCTCAACGCCGCGAACCTCACCTTCGTGGCGCTCGCCACGCAGCTCGGAGACATCAACGGCCAGACCGCGGTGTTCTTCGTGATGGTGGTGGCCGCTGCCGAGGTCGTGGTCGGCCTGGGCCTCCTCGTCTCGATCTTGCGCCGCCGCCCCGGCGCCACCGCCGACGACCTCGCGGAATTGAAGGGCTGACACCATGGCTGACCTCGTGTGGTTGATCCCTGCCTTCCCACTGGCCGGATTCGTCCTGATCCTGCTGTTCGGACGTCGTCTCGGCGATCCGAAGGCCGGCTACCTCGCCACCGCAATGGTGTTCGGCGCCTTCGCGTCGGCGGTGCTGATCTTCTTCGATCTGCTGTCGAGGCCGAGCGAGGAACGAGACACCGTCGTCACGTTGTTCTCGTGGCTGCCCGTCGGCACGTTCCAGGTCGACATGGCCTTCCTCGCCGATCCGCTGTCGATCGCGATGTGCCTGTTCGTCACCGGCATCGGCGGCCTCATCCACCTGTTCGCCGTCGGCTACATGCACGGCGACCCGAAGTTCTCGAAGTTCTTCTTGTACCTCAACCTCTTCGTGTTCTCGATGACGCTGCTGGTGCTCGGCGAGAACCTGCTGGTCACGTTCCTCGGCTGGGAGGGCGTCGGCACCTGTTCGTACCTGCTGATCTCGTTCTGGCACACCCGCGAGTCGGCGGCCACCGCCGGCAAGAAGGCCTTCGTCACCAACCGCGTCGGTGACTGGGGCGTGATGCTGGCGATGTTCCTGTCGTTCTCCGCGGTCGGATCGCTGTCGTACAGCGTGCTCAACGAGAGCGCCGAGACCGGCGAACTCGCGGCGTCGACGGCGTCGGCCATTGCGCTGCTGTTGTTGATCGGTGCTGCCGGCAAGAGCGCCCAGCTCCCGCTCTACATCTGGTTGCCCGACGCGATGGAAGGCCCGACCCCGGTGTCCGCGCTGATCCACGCGGCCACGATGGTCACCGGTGGCGTGTTCCTGCTCACCCGCATCAACCCGGTGATCGCCGCCTCGTACGACTGGGTGCCCACCACGATTGCGTGGGTCGGTGCGATCACGGCGCTGTTCGCGGCCACCATCGCGCTCGCCCAGAACGACATCAAGAAGGTCCTCGCGTATTCGACCGTGTCGCAGATCGGCTACATGATGCTGGCCGTCGGCGTCGGTGGCTACGTGGCAGCCATCTTCCACATGATCACCCACGCTGCATTCAAGGCGCTGATGTTCCTCGGTGCCGGCTCGGTCATCCATGGCATGCACGACGAGCAGGACATGCGCAAGATGGGCGCCCTGCGAACGGTGATGCCGATCACGGCCGGCACGTTCATCGTCGGCTGGCTCGCCATCGCCGGTGTGCCGCCGTTCTCGGGCTTCTGGTCGAAGGACGAGATCCTGCTGTTCGCGCTTGCCGACAGCCCGGCGCTGTACGCCGTTGGCATCCTCACGGCGATCATCACCGCGTTCTACATGACCCGTCAGGTCATCATGGTCTTCTTCGGCGAGGCCAAGTGGACCAGCCACGCCAACGAGGCCGAAGCCCCCGAGGTCGCCGACGGCGAGCCCGCTCCCGAGACGCACGACGCTCATGGCGAGTTCAAGCCGCACGAGTCGCCGCCGGTGATGTGGATCCCGCTGGTGGTGTTGGCCGTGCTCGCTGCAATCGGTGGTGTGCTCAACCTGCCGAAACTCTTCGGTCTCCCGGGTGGTATCTCCTATGAACTCGAGCACTGGCTCGAACCCGTGATCGAGTTCGGCGAGGCCGACATCACCGGTACATGGGCCTACGACAACAAGTACATCCTCGTGGCGATCGCCGTCGCCGCCGCGTTGAGTGGCCTTGCGCTCGCCTGGCTCGTGTACATGAAGAAGCGGATCAAGCCGTGGGAGCCGACCCTGTTCGCGAACGGCTGGTACTACGACGCTGCCATCTCGTGGTTCATGGGCAAGCCGGGTCGTGACGGCTTCCAGGCGGTGACCGACTTCGACGCCAAGGTCGTCGATGGAGCCGTCAACGGTGTCGCAGTTGCGGTCAGGGAGACCGCGACCGAAGTGCGCAAGGGCCAGACCGGCTACGTGCGGCAGTACGCGGGGATCATCGGCATCGGCGTGGTGCTGCTGCTCGGCTGGTTCGTGGTGATTCGAGGGATCCTGTGATGTTGGCCGCCGAGACGGGACCGATCGGGTTCCCGATCCTCACCGCACTGGTCCTCGTACCGGTCATCGGCGCGCTCCTGGTCGCGCTCATGCCCAAGTCGCGTCCAGAGCTCCCGAAGGTCATTGCGCTGCTGTCCACTGTGGGCACGCTGGCGATGTCGATCTGGCTCATGGCGTCGTTCGAGACCGGCGACGCCGGCTTCCAGTTCGTGTCGAAGCACACCTGGATCGAGCCGTGGGGTATCTCGTGGCACCTCGGCGTCGACGGCATCTCGCTGTTCCTCGTGGTGCTGACCGGCGTGCTGTTCCCGCTCGCCATCGTCGGGATCGATCCGCACCACGACGAGAAGCCGTACCTCGCCTGGCTGCTGCTGTTGCAGGCCGGCGTGATGGGCAGCTTCCTCAGCCTCGACCTGTTCGTGTTCTTCGTGTTCTTCGAGATCGTGCTCGTGCCCATGTACTTCCTGATCGCCGGATGGGGGTACGAGAACCGGGTCTACGCGGCCACCAAGTTCTTCCTGTTCACGATGCTCGGCTCGGCGTTCATGCTGGTCGGACTCATCGCAACGGTGGCGATCGCCAGTAGGGACCTCGGCTACACCACCTTCGACCTCGTCGAGATCGCCGAAGGAGCGAACTTCGCTGCGTCGACCGGACGATGGCTGTTCTTCGCGTTCGCCATCGCGTTCGCCGTGAAGATACCGCTGGTGCCGGTGCACACCTGGCTGCCCGACGCCCACACCCAGGCGCCCACCGCCGGCTCGGTGGTGCTGGCAGGCGTGATGCTGAAACTCGGCACCTATGGCCTGTTGCGATTCGGGCTGTACCTGTTCCCCGAGGCATCGTTCTGGAGCCGGCCGCTCTGGCTCACCCTCGCCGTGATCGGCATCATCTATGGCGCGATCGCCGCCACGATGCAGACCGACCTCAAGCGCCTCGTCGCCTACTCGTCCGTGGCGCACATGGGATTCATCGTGTTGGGCACGTTTGCGTTCACCACGCAGTCGCTGTCGGGAAGCGTGATCCAGATGATCAACCATGGCGTGTCGACCGGCGCGCTGTTCCTGTTCGTCGGCATGATCTACGAGCGCCGCCACACCCGCTCG
The DNA here is from genome assembly GCA_038321235.1 of Acidimicrobiales bacterium. GTDB lineage: Bacteria > Actinomycetota > Acidimicrobiia > Acidimicrobiales > Ilumatobacteraceae > Sva-07. The sequence continues at coordinate 134,420 of JBBQEU010000001.1, forward strand.
ATCGCCGAGCTCAACGGCATCCAGAAGGTCGCGCCGATCTTCGCCGCCGGGTTCATGGTCGTGATGCTGAGCTCGATCGGTGTGCCCGGCCTGAACGGCTTCGTCGGCGAGTTCCTGATCCTGACCGGCTCGTTCCTCACCGCCCGCTGGTGGACGGTCGCTGCCGCGTTCGGTGTGATCCTCGCCGCGCTGTACCTGCTGTGGGCCTACCAGCGAGTGTTCCACGGGGAGCCTGACGAGGACAACAAGCACTTCCCCGAACTGCGGGTGAAGGAAGGTCTCGTGCTGCTGCCGTTCCTCGGACTCATCGTGTTCATGGGCGTGTACCCCAAGCCGGTGCTCGACCGCATCGAGCCGAGCATCGACGCACTGATCACGCGGGTCGAGGACTACACCGACTTCGTCGAACCCGAGCCCACGATCCGCATCGGTGATCACGGCGGCGACGAGCCGGCGGACGGCGACGCGGATGTCGAAGAGGAGAGTGACGGGTGATGCTGCAGCAACTCGAGCCCTTCGTCGGACCAGCGATCAACTGGTTCGCACTGTCGCCGATGCTCACGCTGCTCGTCGGCACGCTCGTGCTGATGCTCGCCGGTGCCCTCACACCGCAGTGGCCAAAGGGCCTGTACGCGTTCGCCACGGCCACGATCGCCGGTGCAGCCGGCGTGTTGGCCATGGTCCAGTGGGACGACATCACCGACAACGGCCCCCGCACGCTCGTCGCCGGGGTGATCGCCTACGACACGCTGTCGATGTTCATGACGATCACGATCTGCATCGGTGTGATCCTCGTTGCGTTGCTGAGCGACGACTACCTGCGAGGCACGCCGAACGACGGCCCGGAGGTCTACGCGCTCTACCTGGTGGCGGCGATCGGCGGCATCGTGATGGCGTCTGCCAACGACCTGATCGTGCTGTTCCTCGGCCTAGAGACGCTGTCACTCGCGCTCTACGTGCTCGCGTCGAGCAACCGGCGCAGCAACGAGAGCGCCGAATCCGGGATCAAGTACTTCGTGCTCGGCGGATTCGCGTCGGCGTTCTTCCTCTATGGCATAGCGCGCGTCTACGGCGCCACCGGTAGCACCAACATCAGCGAGATGGTGGCGGCACTGCAGAACGGCGTCGATCCGTTCGGCAACGAGTCGTTGGCGCTCGCCGGCATTGCGTTGCTGATCGTGGGGCTCGGATTCAAGGTGGCGTCGGTGCCGTTCCACGTGTGGGCGCCGGATGTCTACCAGGGTGCGCCAACGCCCGTGACGGCGTTCATGGCGTCAGTCGGCAAAGCCGCCGCGTTCGCCGCGATGCTCCGGGTGCTCGTGATCGCGCTGCCGTTCTACCGCGACGATTGGCGCCCGATCATCTGGGTGCTGGCCCTGCTCAGCCTGCTGGTCGGCTCGATCCTCGCCGTCGTGCAGACCAACGTGAAGCGGATGCTCGCCTACTCTTCGATCAGCCACGTCGGCTTCATCCTCGTCGGCGTCGAAGCCGCCGCGCACGGTGCCGGCGAAGCCGATCCGGGTCCGGGCATGCCGTCGGTGGTGCTGTACCTGATCCTCTACTCGGTGCTGGTCATCGGATCGTTCGCCGTCGTCACGGTGGTGTCTCGCAACTCTGGTGGAGACACCAGCATCGACTCGTTCAAGGGTCTCGCCCGGCGCCGCCCGACGTTGGCGCTGGCGTTCACGGTGTTCCTGCTCGCGCAGGCCGGTGTGCCGCTCACCAGCGGGTTCATCGCCAAGTTCGGCGTCATCCAGGCCGCCGTCGAGGTCGACAGCTACGCCATCGCTGTCATCGCCATGGTGTCGGCCGTGATCGCTGCGTACTTGTACCTGCGGATCATGGTCACGATGTGGACCTCCGACCCGGCCGAGGGTGCCCAACCGGTGGCCATCCCGTTCTCGATCGGCGCCGCGATCGTCGCTGCGGTTGCGTTCACGCTCGTCGTCGGCATCATCCCGGGTTGGTTGATCGACGCTGCCGACACCGTCACCTCCTACGCGAGGTAGCGCTCAGCAGTCGGTGGCGACGGCGAGGGCGTCGCAGATCTCGCGCATGCGGTCGGCGCTGAGCGTCCCGATCCGTTCGATCAGGACGCCAATCGAGACCGACTCGACCGAGTCGAGATTGACAGCGGTTCGCCGTCCGATCGGATCGACCCCCGGTTCCAGGATCACCTCGCTCGGTAGTCCGCGGACCGTCGTCGTGCACGGAGCGATGAGCGTCCGCCGCAAGCGTGGGATCGCGATGTCTCGCGAGAGCACGACGACCGGGCGCCGACCGATCTCCAGCGGTTCGCACCACCACAGTTCCCCCCGTCGAGGGATGTTGCTCATGTCCCAGCGGCTGCGCGACGGAACGCATCGAGATCGCCCCACTCGTCGGGTTCGTCGATCGGGGAACGTTCGTAGGCCGACACGTACGCTTCGTCGACCTGGGCCCGGCGGTGCCGAGCGAGCAGTGCGCCGAGGGCGTCGTCGATCAACTCGGCATCGGTGTCTGCTCGACGTATCCGTCGAGCCTCGGACAACAAGGCGGTGTCGACGGTGGTGCTCAATCGGGTGCGTTTCATGGCATGATCATGCTATCTCCATGCCATGTCGTCGCGCGGCTGGCCGACGCCGAGTACCGTTGGCTTGCAGTTCGGAGCCGGCGGCGGCAGGCTGATCCTCCGTGAAGTGGCCGACGTGGAGTCAGGCGGCGGTTGCCGCGATGATCGCGGGTCTCGTCGCGTTGGCGCTGCGGAGGTCGCGGCCGACTCGGCTCGGCGACATCGTCGGTCCGGCGGCGCTCGAGTTCGCGTTCGTGGCGTCGCTCTACTCGGTCTGGCGGATGGCCAAGAACCTGCCGCTCACCCAGGCCGACGGCGCAATCGACCGCGCCTACGACATCGTGGCCGTGCAGGAGTTCTTCCGATTGCCGAGCGAGCTGTCGCTGCAGCGCTTCGTGCTCGACCACGACTGGCTCGCCTGGTTCTCCGCGTACCACTACGCCGCTGCGCATGTACCGGGAATCGTCATCTTCCTGGTCTGGCTCTACGCCCGACACCGCAACGTGTACCCGCGCTGGCGCAACGCACTCGCGATCCTCACCGCGTTCTGTCTGTTCATCCGGTTCGTGAAAGTGGCGCCGCCAAGGTTCCTCACCGACCTCGGCTATGTCGACGTGTCGGCGATCTACGGCATCGATGTGTACGGCGAGGCCGGCACCGG
>JBBQEU010000002.1:0-76442 GCA_038321235.1 Acidimicrobiales bacterium
TCATTCGAGGTCGGCGACCACGACTTGGAGGACCCTGCAGTTCCCGGCGAACTGATCGACGAGGTCTTCGAGCTACATGGCCGTCTCGACATCGTGGCCGCGGTGCACGCACGGTCATCCGACCAGTCGTTGGACGAGGTCAGCGTCGACGAACTCGATCGGTGCTGGGCGGCCAACGTACGCAGTGTCGTGCTGCTCGCGCAGCGGTTCGCGCAGCGCCACGTCAGCATCCCGTCGAGTCAGCCACCGGTCGGACGGATGCTGTGGTTCACGAGCGGCCAGCACCTTCAACCGATGGACGGCGAGATCGCCTACGCGGTGTCGAAGGCTGCGCTGCATCAGATGACATCGTCGATCGACCACGCGATGTCGAAGTCGCGCATCATCGCGAACTGCGTCAATCCCGGCCCGGTCGACACCGGCTACGCCGAGGGCGACCGCCACGCCCAGGTCGCTGCGATGTTTCCCGACGGTCGATGGGGTGATCCGGCCGATATCGCAGATGTGGTCGGGTTCCTGGTGAGCGACGAGGGAGCGTGGATCCGGGGCCAGGTGCTCGATGTCGAGGGCGGCTTCAACCGATTCGGATGATTTTCATCAGACGTCGAGTGCGCCGTTAGCGTTGCTGGCCATGACTGATCTCGGATTCGACGGCAAAGTAGCGATCATCACCGGCGCCGGTGGCGGCCTCGGCAAACAGCACGCGCTGATGATGGCCACGCGCGGTGCACTGATCGTGGTGAACGACCTCGGTGGCGCCGTCGACGGCACCGGCAGCGACAAGGGCGCCGCCCAACTCGTCGTCGACGAGATCAAGGCCGCTGGCGGCGAGGCCGTGGCCAACACCGACTCGGTCGCCACGCCCGAGGGTGGCGCGGCGATCGTGCAGAGCGCGGTCGACGCGTTCGGCACGGTCGACATCGTCATCAACAACGCTGGCATCCTGCGCGACAAGTCCTTCCACAACATGGACGCCGACCTCTTCGACCCAGTGATCGACGTCCACCTGCGCGGTGCGTTCAACGTCACCCAGCCAGCCTGGAAGATCATGCGCGAGCAGGGCTACGGCCGCATCGTGTCGACGTCGTCGGCCGCCGGCATCTTCGGCAACTTCGGCCAGGCCAACTACGGCGCCGCCAAGATGGGTCTCGTCGGTTTCACCAACGTGCTCGCCGTCGAGGGCGCCAAGTTCAACATCAGGGCCAACGCGATCGCGCCACTGGCACTCACCCGCATGACCGAGGACATCCTCGGCGGCCTCGGCGACAAGCTGCAGCCCGAACTGATCTCACCGCTCGTCACCTACCTGTCGCACGAGTCGTGCGAGGCCACCGGCCGAGTGTTCTCGGTCGGTGGGGGCCGCGTCGCAGAGGTGTTCATCGCCGAGACCGTCGGCTACACCAACACCAGCGACCTGTCGCCCGAGGACCTCGCCGCCCACTGGGGCGACGTCACAGCACAAGATGGCTACGCCGTCCCCGCCACGATCGCCGACGAAACCGCACTGTTCCTCGAAGCGCTCTCCTGAACCCGTTACTCGTGGTGTCAGACACCACGAGTAACGGGCTCAGGAGTCGTGCCGATCCGGCGGCGTTGGTCAAACTGAGTCGATGACCACCGTCGACGAGTTCCAGGTTGACGCGTCGGCGTGGCTGGCGGCGAACCGCCAGCATGCACCTCGCGACTACGGAGCGATCTGCCCGCCGGATCTCGTCGACGCAGGGCTCGACTGGCAGCGCCGCCTGACCGACGCCGGGTGGGCCGGCATTCATTGGCCCGTCGAACACGGCGGCCGAGGACTCAGCCTCGAACACAACGGCGCCTGGCTGCTCGAATGTGCCCGCGCTGGCGTGCCGGCAGCGTTCAACATGGTCGGCTTCGTCCTCACCGGCGGTGCGATCATGCGCTACGGCACACCCGAGCAGCAGAGCGCACATCTACGAGCCACGCTCGCCACCGAGCACGTGTGGTGCCAGCTGTTCTCCGAACCGGGCGCCGGAAGCGACCTCGGGTCGTTGTCGACCCGCGCCGAACTCGATGGCGACCGCTACATCGTGAACGGCCAGAAGGTGTGGTGTTCCGGCGGGCGCTACAGCAGCTGGGGCATTCTCATGGCGCGCACACGGCCGTGGGAGGAAGCGCCCAAGCACGAGGGCATCTCCTTCTTCCTGTGCCCGATGGATCTGCCCGGCATCGAGGTGCGGCCGCTGCGGCAGATGACCGGCGAGGCCGAGTTCGACGAGGTGTTCTTCACCGACGTCGAGTTGCCGGCCGACTGTCTGCTCGGTCCGTTGCACGGCGGGTGGGGTGTCGGGATGGCAGTGCTGACCAGCGAGCGGGGCCACATCGGCACCTCGGTGATCGGCCTCGAATGCCGCCTCGACCAGATGGCGTACCTCGCCGAAGGGCGTGACCTGACGGCCACCGAACGCCAAGCACTCACGATGCTCCTCGCGAGCGGAAGCGCAATGAAGGCCATGGCACAGCGCCAAGGCCCTGTGGCATCGACGGCGGCGTCGCTGATGAAGCTCGGAATCACCGAAATGCTGTTCGAGGTGGCAATGCTGCGCGGCGACCTCGATGGACCAGAGGCGATGCTCGAGGGTCCGAGTGCCACCGGCATGCTCGCTGCACCGGGCGGGCGGATCGCCGGCGGCTCCAGCCAAGTGCAACGCGACATCATCGGCGAACGCCTCCTCGGTCTCCCTCGCGACCCCAAACCCTGAACCTGTTACTCATGGTGTCTGACACCACGAGTAACGATTCGCACCCCGGTGGTTTACGTCGGCATGATGGATCGGTGCGCGTCGCCTCCTCCGATCATGTCAACGTTGCGGTTCATGAGTTCGGGGGAACTGGTCGACCGCTGCTGCTGTCGCACGCCACCGGTTTCCACGGCTACTGCTACCTTCCGATCGCTGACGATCTGATCGACGAGTTCTCGTCCTACGCGCTCGACTATCGCGGGCACGGCGACACAGCACGACCCGACGACTGGGAGGTCGACTGGATTCGATACGGCGACGACGTGCTTGCTGCTGCCCGGGCCGTCGCCCCCGACGGCGACTTGGTCGGCTTCGGTCATTCGATGGGCGGCGCTGGCCTGCTGATGGCGGCGCACCGCGATCCTGGACTGTTCGACGTGATCGTGGCGTTCGAACCGATCGTGTTCCCGCCTCGGGAGGTCGATCCGCACGACGGTACGGAGAACAACGGCACGATGCTGTCACGGGGCGCCCGCAAGCGGCGCGCATCGTTCCCGACGTTCGAGGACGCCATCGCCAACTACTCGTCGAAGCCGCCGATGATGGCGTTCGATCCCGACGTCCTGCGGCTCTACGTGGCCCACGGGTTCCGACCGGCGCCCGACGGTGTCCAGTTGAAGTGCGATCCCGAACACGAGGCCCGCACGTTCGATACCGGAGGCACGCATACGACCTGGGCCGACCTCTGCGAGATCGACACCAAGGTCGTCGTCGTTGCGGGGAAGGTCGACGAGTTCGGTCCTGCGGCGATTGCCCGCGAGATCGCCGAGCAACTCCCGAACGCAACCTACGTCGAGCACGACGAATGGAACCACTTCACCCCGTTCGTCGATCCGGCTGCGATGGCGGCGATCATTCGCGACGCGATCGACCGATGACGGTTGTCCGAGATGTGCCTGGCACGTCTCGAACAACCCTGCGACAGCCCCCATCTACGATGGATGACATGACCGACACCGCTGCCCCCGCACCCACGTTCCCGGTGCCGATGTCGCTGTCACCCTCACGGGTGTCGTCGTTCACGTCGTGCCCGATGCAGTTCAGGTTCTCGAGCATCGAGAAACTGCCGGAGCCTCCCGGCATGGCAACCACGAAGGGCACAATCGTTCACCGCGCGCTCGAGTTGCTGTTCGTGCGGACTGCCGCCGGTCGTACGCCCGACGCACTCGCCACCGACATGGCCACGGCGCTCGACGAGTACCGCACCCATCCCGACTACATCGGCCTCCGGCTCGACGGTGCCGCCGTCGAGAAGTTCGATCACGACTGCCACGCGCTGATCGACAAGTACTTCGCCATGGAAGACCCCACCTCGGTCCGCGAGATCGGGCTCGAGCTCTGGATGGAGGCCCCGGTGGGTGAGCTCACCCTGCGCGGCATCATCGACCGGCTCGAACTCGACGCCGACGGCGAATTGGTGGTCACCGACTACAAGACCGGCCGGGCGCCATCAGGCAACTTCGAACAGAAGAGCCTCGCGGGCGTGCACTTCTACTCGTTCCTGTGCGAAGCGCTGTTCGGTAAGCGGCCGGCGAAGATCCGGCTGATGTACCTGGCGTCGGGCGAGACGATCGAAACGGTGCCGTCCGCGCAGTCGGTGAAGTTCATCACGACGCGTACCACAGCGGTGTGGTCGGCGGTCGAGCGGGCTTGCACCACGGGTGACTTCCGACCTCGCCAGAGCAAATTGTGTGACTGGTGCTCGTTCCAGCAATGGTGTCCGGCGTTCGGCGGCGATCCGTCGCTCGCCGCTACCGAGGCAGTTGCTGCCTACGAGAATCTGCTCGCTACGCCCGTCGCGCCGGACGCTGCATGACGACCGACAAGGTTTTCGGGCACGCCGATCCCCCGCCGCTCGAAGCGGGCCCGTTCCCGATCGTCCCGGGCCAGAGCCAATTCGGTCCCCAGGTGGATGCGTTCGACGAACGGGTCGACGAACTGCTCGAACTGCTCCGCGGCAACCCGATCACCGACCGTGTGTTCGCCGGCGCCAGCCATGTGGGCGACTTCTCGCTGATCTGGCACGGCATCGGTATCGTCAGGGGCATCGCCAACGGTCGGCCCGATCAGGTGATCGTGCTCGCCCTGATGGTCGGCGCGGAGAGCCTGATCGTCAACCAAGGCGTCAAGCGCCTGTTCCGTCGCGAGCGCCCCACCCAGACCGGCGATGACCGACTGCGCGTCCGCCGGCCGACAACGTCATCGTTTCCGTCAGGCCACGCCAGCTCAGCGGCGTTCGCGGCCATGGTGCTGTCCGGTTGGGACGGCCCGAAGGTCGGGATGATCTGGTGGAAGATCGCCGCAGTCGTCGGGATCAGTCGGGCCTACGTTCGCATTCACCACGGATCCGATGTGGTTGCCGGGGCGCTCGTGGGCACGATCCTCGGCCTCATCGGCCGACGCCTCGCTCGCCGTTTCGCACCCTGAATCCGACTCGTCTCACTCCCGCTGGTCGGCGAGCCAACCGCTCAGCTGCGAGACGAAACGGTCGAAATTGCCGAGCCGCTCCGATGCCGCCAGCACAATGGCATCATCGACTTGCGCGTACTGGTGCACGAGGACGTTGCGAAACCCGACGGCGAGGGCCAGCTCACCGGCCAGGGTCTGATCGATCACACCGCGTGAACCGAGTTCGCGCAGCGCCCCGGCGTTCGAGTCCGGCGCACCGAAGTTCTCCGACGACACCAGATGCTGCGCCACGTCGACACATGATTCGATCGTGGTCACCAGCAGGTACTTGATGCCATCGAGCCAGAGGTCGCCTCGCTCGTTCGGGTCGGACTCATAGGCGACGCGCAAACGGGCACTTCGCTCGGAGATCCCCCGGAGCAGCCGGACGACTCGACCCTCATCGACCACGTGCTGCCTCGATGAAGTCTCGGTGGGCGCGTTCGAAGCGGGGGCGTTCGTCGAGCCAGATCTTGCGGGTGTCGGCAACCCAGTGCACGCGTGACGGCGGGTCGTCGTCGAACAGCACGACACCCTCCAGTGCAATCCGCCCGGCGAGTTCGAGCGGTGCATCGTTCAGCACGACGAGGTCCACGCCAGCGGGAACGGCGACATCCCACGATTTGGGTCGGTCGCGCGGCCACCACGCGCCGATATCGAGGTCGGATGTGTCTCGATGGTGACCGCGGGCCCGACTTCCGAACACCAGGGCGAATGCAGCACCGGCGTCGCGGAGGGCCTCGACAGCTTGTTCGAGACCCGCCTCAACGCTCATAAACGAAGTGTAGGACGCAGGTCAGTGGCGCGCCGGGGCGCTTGCGTCACCCGCGACGCTCAGGCGTCGGTGGTGACGACAGGTTCGACGAGGGTCGCAGGCTCGGCGGTGAGCAACGTGCGCACGTCGAGCAACAGATCGGCAACCTCACCCGTCGACACGAGTTCACGTTGCATCATGCGGGCCAAGGCGCCATCGATGACGCTCAGGGCTTCGGTGATCACGGCCTCGTTGCTGGAGTCGATTCGCTCGTCAGTCATTGGTAGATACGGTACCCCCGACGACCCCTTCGTGCACGCACCTACGCGTAGATGAGCAAGGTGTCACACAACGTTCACACCTGACGATCGAGGATGCTCGGTCGTCTGAGCGGGTACGGGTCCGAGCCGAAAGGGCTTGGCGAACCTACGATGTGCGGGTGGAATTCAGCGCGCGCAACGTCGGCATCTGACATTCATCGAATCGATCCACCATGCATCGCTCGCCCGCTTCGCTCGCTCGGCTCGGTCTACGGATGGGCGAGCCGGTCCGCTTTCGTCGCAACGACAAGGGCCGCTGGGTCGTGGGTCGCGTCGTCGGCATCGAGTTCGACGGCAGTATCGCCATCCGGGATCCCGATGGATCGGCCCGGTCGTTGCGCGCCGAGCGAGTCGAGATTCGCCGACCTGGATCACGGGGCAGACTTCGCTGGTGCGTCGTCAGCGACGTCGCGGTCACGTGGGAACAGCTGGAGATGTTCGAGCCAGGTGACAGCTGACGGCCCGATCAGCGGGTCCAGCCGGTGACCCCACACGCTGATGCTCCTGCGATGGTCGCGCCGACCAACTCTGGGGTACCCCATGGTCATGATGGAGCCATGACTGTTGTCGATGAATCGTTGGTTGCAGAGACGCCCGCCGCGTCCGCGATCGGCGGGGTGTTCGGCGACGGGTCCGTGTGGTTCCTGGCTGAGGAGAATCGCGGGTTCGATCCGGTCACCGATGTCGCGTTCGGTGACGTCGGCGAGATCGGGGTCGAGTGGATCGACGCCGCCGTCGAGCACTGCGCTCAAGGTCTCTCGATGTTGGAACGCCTTGATCCGTCCGGGTTCGATGCGGCGACCACGATGGTGGGCCACAGGCGTCGCACAACTCCGCCGTCAAGCTGCCGCAGCAGCGATCGCGGTGGCGGATCATCGACACGGCCAAACCATTCGTCGATCTCGGGTTCTTCACTGCGAAGAACTGGATGAAACACCACCTGCAACTCTCCGGCGCTGAAGCCCACGGCCGGGTGCAAGAAGCCAAACTGCGTCGCGCGGTGCGGGTATGGAACAACGCGCTCACCGGCGGCCAAGTCGGCGTCGCCCAAACCCGGTTGATGGCACGGATCGCGGCGAACCCGCGCATCGAGCCTGACGTACTCACCGCCGGGGTGTGGAACCTCATGGCTGACGCAATGGACGTCTCCTATATCGAGTTCGAACGCCGAGCACTGACCTTCGAAGCGCTCGCCGACCCGGCCGGTGCCGCGGAGAAGACCGAACGCAACCGGGCTCGCCGCAACGCCGTGATGCACCAGAACACCGACGGCGGCTGGAACTTGCACGCCTGCTTCGACGAGGTCGGCGGACACGAGTTCTTGGAGATCTTCTCCTGGTACGTCGACCGCGAGTTCAACAACGACTGGACCGCCGCGACCCGCGAGCACGGCGACGGCAACGTCCATGTCACCACACTGCGCCGCACCGAAGCCCAACGACGCGCTGACGCGCTGACGCGCTGACGCGCTGACGCGCTGACGCGCTGACGCCATCTTGGAAATGGCACGCGCCGCCGCCGCGTGCCCACACCCGGCCGCCACCAACCGTGAACTTCATTCTCGACGCAACCACGGCCGCTGCGGCCGCCGACGGCGAACTGCTCGACCCGCTCGCCTACCGAGATGTGGTGTCACGCACCGACCGCGGTAACGGGGTCAACCCCACCGCCATCATCGGAGTGTCACTGTGGGCGCTCATCCGACGCGTGGTGATCGATTCCAAGAGTGTGGTCATCGACATGGGCCGCACACAACGACTCTTCACCGGCCACGCCCGCGATGCGGTCAAGCTGCTCGAAGCCACCTGCATCTGGCCGGGCTGCGACCAACCCCACTCCCGATGCCACGCCGACCACCTCACCAGCTGGTCGACCCGAGGCCCCACCAACCCAGACAACGGCGCCCCACTCTGCGCCCGCCACAACTACCTCGAAGAACTCGGCTTCACCATCACCCGAGATGCGAACGGCCACTGGCACATCACCGCACCCGACGGACCAACCATCTGCTGAGTGGGCGGTCAGCCGACGGCGCCCCGAACCAGTCGGAGACCGAGGTCAGTGCGTTCGACCTCCATCGCGAAGTCGAATGCATCGACCGCTGCGGCAAGTTCGATGTCGCACGGGTCGGTGTGCTCTGGACCCAGCGCCAGTGTCTTGGCAGCTTCCTCGGTGGCCAGAAGGGCCGCAGCGGTTGCGACGGCTTCGAGCGGGCGGCCGGTGCGGGCACGTTCGATCAACTCCGCAGTGAGCACGTCGTCGGCACCTCCGTCGGGGCGGTCCTCGAAGCGGCCGGTGATCACGTAGGCGGGCTCGTCAAGACCTGCCTCGTCGACAGCTCGTGCCGTCGCCGACGCCACAACCAGGCTCGCGGCCCACAGCCGGCTGGCATCTACTGCGCACACGACGCCTTGCGTGCCCGCCGAGGTTCGCTGCACGAGGGTCCGTCCATCCAGATCGGCATCGCGAACCATCGCCGGCGAGTTCGGGAAGTCGAACCCATCGGGCCGCAGGCCGCGCTCCTCCCCCATCGCCCACGACCCGGCGTGCGCCGATTTGAACGCGAGCGCCTCATCGACCGTGCCGACGAGGTAGATCTCTGCTGCTCCCGATGCGAATGCGTACGCCGCAGTCGTGAATGCCCGGATCACGTCGACCACCACCACGGCGCCGTCGACGCCACCAAGTTCCCAGCGAGCGAGGTACCTCGTCACAGCGGGTTCATGACGTCGGGCCGTGAGCGTCCAGATAGGCACGCATCACCTCGGCGGCGATGCGGCCGCGGTCGCTGACGTGCAGACCCTGCACTGCTGCCCAGGCGCGAACTTCCGTCGTGGTCGGGGCCCGGTGCGGCACCGATCCAGCGGGGACGAGTTGGGCGGTGCGCTCCTCTCCCATGCGCTCGTGGGTGACGTGTTCGACCGCAGCGCCGAGGAACCTGAACGTCCACTCTTGGGCGAGCCGGCGGGTCTCGGCGAAGACGATCGGGACCGACGGATAGCGCACCGCAGCTTCGGCCAGCTGCGTGGCGATCGATGCCGGCCGGACGTGGCGCAGCTTGAAGATCGCCGAGTACCGATCCTCCACCACGATCGCCGCCACCCGGCCCGAATCGTACCCACTGCCGGACAGCTCGGCGAGCAGCATCCAGAGCTTGCCGCCGACGATCGTCGACACCAGGTCGTCGACGCTCTTGCGCTCGACCACCGCGATCACCCGACCGTCGACCTCGACGGCGTAGTCGCCGACGGGGAGCGCCTGCTTCGACGTTGTCGCCTGCTGCTCGGCGAACTTCCACGCGTAGCGCTCTCGGGTGTCGACCAGCACGGGCAGCTCGTGCCCGGACGCCCGCGCCGTCGGCACCCGCACGCCCGGACGAGCCTGCTTGCTGGTGCGCGCCGACTGCCAGAACACCATCTCGCGCCCACAGGCGACGGTGAACACGAACTGCGACCGATTCTCGCGGCCCCGGTCGAGTACGAGGTCGACCGCCACACCTCGTCGAACACACGAGCGCACCGGCACCCGTTCGACGATGTCCACCTCGTCGGGCGACGGCCAGGCGTCGGCCGGATGGCAGTAGATCTTGTTGGTTCGCGGCCAGGTGTCCTTTGCCTTCAGCACCACCGCACCCGATGCGAGGGGAATCCGCAACAGATACGGCAACGACGACGACTCGTCGGGATTCCGTGCGATCACGAACTCGTCCACCTGGCTCACCGTAGACGGTGCCACGTGCCCGTGTGCTTGCGGCTAGAAACTCGGGCGGACACCCACGATGCTGGCGCGTTCCATCACCCGGATGTCGGGCCAGTAGTCGCTCGACGCGTAGTGCTGCACGGCGAGGTTGTCCCACATCGCGATCGAGTTCGGATGCCAGTGCAACCGGCAGTGGTACTCGAGCGTGTTGGCCTGCGCGAACAACGTGACGAGCAGCTCGTCCGATTCGGCCGGCTCGAGGCCGACGATACGCGAGGTGAAGAACCGGTTGACGTACAGCAGCCGATCACCCGAGATCGGGTGGTGGATGACGACCGGGTGCTCGACGATCGGGTACTTCTCTCGCATCGCTTCGGCGTCGGCGCCAACGATCGTGTGGCCGAACGCCTGCATGTAGTCGTGCTCCGCGGTCAGACCCTCGATGCGATCTTTCAACTCATCGGAAAGCCCTTCGTAGGCGGCGTTCATGTCACAGAACAAGGTGTCACCGCCGGTCTCGGGCACCTCGAGTGCCCGCAGGATCGCCCCCTTCGACGGGACTTCGCGCCACGTGACGTCGTGGTGCCAGCCGTTCTCGTAGCCACCGGTGTCGGCATCCTTGGCGAACCGAACCAGCTCGGGGAGTTCGTCGTTGTTGCGCAGGAACGGGTGCACTTCGAGCTCCCCGAAACGGCGGGCGAACGCTATGTGCTGCTCGGCGGTGAGCACCTGACCGCGGAAGAACAGCACCTTGTAGTCGACCCACGCGCGGGCCAGTTCAACGAACACCTCGTCGGCCAGCGGCATCGACAGGTCGAGACCCTTCACGATGCCGCCGAGCGTGGCGCCGACCTGGCGCACCTCGAAATGCTCCCACTCGAGCGCGGTCAGCCTGATTCGCTCGGCCGCCAGGTGGGCGACCGGCCCGACGACCGCCTTGTCGGGCCCGAAGCTGAGCTTGCGGGCGTTGAACTCGCCGATGTCCCCCGACGGTTCGATCCCCTCCAGCTTCGCGATCGCTGATGTGGTGCCCTCGAGATCGTCGTCGGTGATGGTCATTTCGTCCCCTCGTTGTCAGGTGCGTCACGTCGACGTCCGATCGCGACGGTAGCGGCGGCACCCCGTCGCGCTCCGATCCGATGGCGGCACCCTGATTCTCGTACCGTCACCTCATGGCTGTACGTCTCGACGAATCCGACGAATACATGCACGAACTCGGCCCCGAGTCGAACTTCAACGAGAGCATGTACATCAACGCCTTCGACCCCACGCAAAGCGTGGGCGGCTGGTTCCGGATGGGCAACCGAGCCAACGAGGGCACCGCGGAGATGACGGTGTGCCTCTATCTCCCACCCGAGGTCAACGGTGGCAACCGGCAGGTCGGGTTCATGTTCAAGAGGCCAGCGATCGAGAACAATGACGCCCTCGATGCTGCTGGCCTGACCTGGACGATGGTCAAGCCGTTCGACGAACTGCGCATCGACTACACCGGCAAGGTGGTCGTGCTCGACCAGCCCGAGCAGATGGCCAACCCGAAAGAGGCGTTCACGAACAACCCGTACGCCGAAGCCGAGGTACACCTCGCCTTCACCGGGCAGGGTCGCTCGAGCATGTTCGGCGGCGAACCCGACGAGCCGCACGAGAAGCCGGGTGAAGAGTTCGCAAAGGGCCACTACGAGCAGTTGGTGAAGGCGGCCGGCACCATTCGCGTCGGCGAGCGCGAGTGGCAAATCGACGGCTTCGGTCTACGCGACCACTCGTGGGGTCCTCGTTTCTGGCAGGCGCCGTGGTATTACCGTTGGCTCACCGTGAACGTCGACGAGAACTTCGGGTTCATGGCGAGCCGGGTGGCCAAGCGCGACAGCGAGGGATCCCGCGGTGGCTTCGTGTGGGAGAACGGCGTGATGCATCTGTGCGACGACGTGCAGATCAGTACCGAGACCCGCGGCGACGAGCACTACCACGACCGCATCGAGGGCACGATCCGTTCCAGCCGCAGTGACCGTGAATGGAACTTCACCGGTGAGGCGCTCAGCCTGATCCCGCTGCGAAATCGGCGCCAGACACCCGACGGCGACTGGCTGCAGACCCGCATCTCCGAGGCGTACACCAAGTGGACGATCCATTCCGGCGAGTTCGAGGGCCGCGTCGGCTACGGCATGTCGGAGTACCTCGACCAGATCATCGACGACCAACCGGTCGGTCTCGCCGAGTAGCTCCCGAGCGGCGCTGTACCGTCGGTTGGCATGAGTGAAACGCTGTCGCCACATCGCATCATCGCCGAACGGTTCATCGATGGGCGGAGCTCGGTGGGTCAGCCCGCTGTGTCGCCGGACGGGACACATGTGACGTTCGTGGTCGCCACCGTCGACCTGGACGAGAACACCACCCGCTCGCTGGTCTGGCTCGACGGCGCCCCCGTGAGCGCCGGCGACCACGACGGGAACCCGATCTGGTCACCGGACGGGCGGTTCATCGCGTTCACGTCACGGCGCGGCGAGAAGCAGGGCGACTCCACACTCCACGTGTTGGCGATCGACGGGCCGGGCGAGCTCCGCACGGTGTGCACAATGCCCGATGGGCTCGGCGACGCTGCCTGGTCACCCGACGGCCGTTGGATCGCGTTCACCAGCCGGACGCGCCACGAACGGTACGAGGCCAAGGACGCCTCGTGGCAGGCGCCGCGCAAGATCGAGAGATTCTTCAGCCGCCTCAACGGCGAGGACTGGATTGCCGACCGCCCCCGGCACGTGTACGTCGTCGCCGCCGACGGGACCGGCGCAGCGCGCAACCTCACGCCCGGCGAGTTCCAGCACGGCGGGATCACCTGGTTGGGCGACTCCAGCGGTGTCGTCACGTCCGCTCAGCGCCACGACACGTGGGATCTCGACCGTGCCAGCGACCTGTACGTCGTGTCGCTGCCCTCCGGCGACGCCGACGGCTCCGACGAAGCTCCCGCCGTACGTTGCGTCACCGCCCACGACGGCAACTACGGGTCGCCTTCGGTGTCACCCGACGGGTCGCTGGTCGCCTTCATCGGATCGCCCGATTCGCGCACGTACCCGCAGAACGCCCAGGTCGGGATCCTCCCGATCGACGCCACCGAGACGCCCCACCGCGAGATCCGGTGGGTGAGTGCCGGCCTCGACCGCACATTCGAGACCACGAGCGGCTCACGCCCGCCCGTCTGGGAGTCGGACGACCAGCTGCTCGCAGTCGCCGAGGATCGTGGCGACAGCCACCTCTACCGTATCTCGGCCGACGGCTCGACGGCCCCGACACCGATGACCGAAGGGGCACTCACGGTGACCGGCTTCGACGCTGCCGGGGGCACGCTGGCGACCGCCCGCACGACCGCGGACCATCCCGCCGAGCTGTACGTCGGCGACGAGCGACGTACCCACGTCGGCGAGGCCATCGCGCGTCGATCGTTCGGCTGGGAGAAGTTCACCACTCCGACCACCGACGGCAGCGACGAGATCGATGCCTGGATCATGCGCCCGGCCGGTTTCGACCCGTCCAAGCGTTACCCCGTGCTGCTCAACGTGCACGGCGGCCCGCACACCCACTACGGCGAGTACTACTTCGACGAGTTCCAGACGCAGGCTGCTGCCGGCTTCGTCGTGGTGCTCGGCAATCCTCGGGGCAGCAGCGGCCGCCACACCGGCTGGGGCCAGTCGATCATGGGCCCGAACCACCCAGAGGCGCCCGGAACCGGGTGGGGCACCGTCGACGTCGACGACGTGCTGGCGATCATCGACGCTGCCCTCGGCCGCTACGAATTCTGCGACCGCAGTCGCGTCGGCATGCTCGGCGGCTCGTACGGCGGCTGGATGGCCACGTGGCTCGCCGGGCACCACGGCGACCGGTTCCGTGCGTTCTGTTCCGAACGGGCGGTCAACAACGCAACCTCGATGGAGTGGTCATCCGACATCGCCACCGGGTTTGCCGCATTCCACGGCGGCACCCACCTCGACCTCCCCGACGAGTACGTGCGCCTCTCACCGATCGAATCGGTCCGCAACATCGAGGCGCCGATGCTGATCATCCACTCCGAGGAGGATTGGCGTTGCCCGATCAATCAGGCCGAGGAACTGTGGGTCGCCCTCACGTTGCTCGGCAAGGACGTCGACTTCTATCGCTTCCCCGGCGAGAACCACGAGCTCTCACGGGCGGGCTCACCCATCCACCGAGTCCAGCGCGCCGAGATCATCCTCGACTGGTTCGCCGACAAACTCGCCTGAGTGTTACTCGTGGTGTCAGACACCACGAGTAACACGATGGCGCCACTTGACGAACTCGACGAGGGCGAGCAGACCGACACCGGCCGCGGCGCACACTCCGAGGTCGACGGCCGAGAGTGTCTGGAGATCGAGGAAGTCGCGTAGCGGGGTGTACACGGCGAGGAGCTGCAGCGCGACCACCAGCCCGGCAATGCCCAACATCAGCGGATTCGATCGCCAGCCGATCGTGCGCAGCGACTCGGTCGAGGATCGGGTGGCGAACGCTTGGCCGACCTGCATGAATGCCAACGTCGTGAACATGATCGTCTGCCACTGTTCGAGGTCGGCGGCGTAGTACGCGAAGCCGAGACCGACCGAGACCACGCCGATCACTGCACCGACCCACGTCGTCCGGCGTCCCAGTCCATTGGCCCAGATGCCGTCCGACGGTGAGTGCGGCGGGCGTTCCATCACCCGCTTCTCGGCCGGTTCGACACCCATCGACAACCCGAGCAGACCATCGGTCATCAAGTTGAGCCAGAGCAGTTGCAGCGGGAGCAGGGCAATGGCGGTGCCGGCGTCGGACCCTGACACGAGGAACGGGATCGGCCAACCGAGCATCACGATGATCTTGCCGAGGTTGCCGGCGACGGCGAAGCTGACGAAGCGGCGCAGGTTGTCGTAGATCACCCGGCCCTCTTCGACGGCAGCCACGATGGTGGCGAAGTTGTCGTCGCGCAGCACCATGTCGGCGGCTTCCTTCGACACGTCGGTGCCGGTGATGCCCATCGCCACACCGATGTCGGCTCGCTTGAGCGCCGGAGCGTCGTTGACCCCGTCGCCCGTCATCGCCACTACCTGGTGCTGGCGCTGCAACTCGCCGACGATGCGCAGTTTGTGCTCGGGCGATA
This sequence comes from Acidimicrobiales bacterium, assembly GCA_038321235.1. Taxonomy (GTDB): domain Bacteria; phylum Actinomycetota; class Acidimicrobiia; order Acidimicrobiales; family Ilumatobacteraceae; genus Sva-07. The sequence goes on from JBBQEU010000002.1 coordinate 15,121, forward strand.
CCCGGGCGAACACCGAGACCTCAGAAACGGCCGCTGCGAACTCGCCGTCGTCGAGATGGTCGAGGTCGGCGCCGACCAACACTCGGTCGGTGTCGGTGATGCCGAGATCGGTCGCGATGGCGAGCGCGGTGAGCGGGTGGTCCCCGGTGATCATGACTGGACGAATACCCGCACCCCGACACACGGCAACGGCGTCGCGCACCTCGGGGCGTGGCGGGTCGATGATGCCGACGAGGCCGAGCAGGATCAACTCCGACTCGGGATCGTCGTCCGCCGACGACAACGGGCGAAATGCGATCCCGAGCACGCGCATTCCAGCAGCGGCGAGCGCTTCGTTCCCTGCAGTGATCCGGGCATTCCAGCCGTCGTCGAACGGGACCGCGGTGCCGTTGTCCCACACGGCGGTGGTGTGGTGCAGGAGGCCGTCGATGGCTCCCTTCACGAACGACAGCCGCACATCCTGTGGGAGTTCGGCGAGTTCTTCGATTCCTCGATCGAGCGGATCGTGAATCGTGCTCATTCGCTTGCGGGTGGAGTCGAACGGACGCTCGTCGACACGCGGGATACGCCGTCGGAGCGAGTCGACATCCAGCCCGCTGTCGAGCGCAGCCTGCAGCAGCGCCGTCTCGGTCGGGTCACCGAGCCAGACATGCGAACCCGCGCCGTCGACGTCGGAAACACCGTCGTTGCACAACCCACCAGCGACCAAGGTGATCGTGGCCGACGACGGCGCTGCACCGACCGACGCAGCAGCATCGGGGTCGAGACGAACCTGGTGGCCTGCCACGTCGAGCACCGTCACCGTCATGCGGTTCTGGGTGAGGGTGCCGGTCTTGTCCGAGCAGATCACCGTGACCGAACCGAGGGTCTCGACCGCTGGCAACTTGCGGATCAGGGCTTGGCGCCGAAGCATCCGCTGCGAACCGATGGCGAGGGTGAACGTGACGACTGCGGGCAGACCCTCTGGGATGACCGCGACGGCCACGCTGATCGCGGTGAGCACGAGGTCACTCGCCGCCTCGCCGGAGAACGCCCCCATCACCACGACGGCTGCCGCGACGACGACGCCGAGCAGCGCCAGTTGTTTGCCGACCCGATCGAGACGTCGCTGGAGCGGAGTCGGTTCCGACTCGACGCTCTGCAGCAGCGTGGCGATCCGACCGAGTTCGGTCCGCATGCCGGTGGCTGCGACCACACCCTGGCCGCGCCCGGCGGCCACCTGTGTGCCCGAGTACGCCATGCAGAGCCGGTCGCCCAGTGCGAGATCGTCGCGGTCGACCGGATCTGTCTGCTTGTCGATCGGTTCCGACTCGCCGGTCAGCGTCGCTTCCTCGATGCGCAGGCTCGCCACCTCGATCAGGCGGAGGTCGGCGGGCACGACCGTGCCGGCGTCGAGGTGCACGATGTCGCCGGGTACGAGTTCGCCGACCGGCACCGAGGTGACGTGACCCTCGCGAGTGACCCGGGCCGACGGCACCGCCATCCGTCGCAGCGCAGCGATGGCCTGTTCGGCCCGGTACTCCTGGTAGAAGCCGAGTGCGGTGAACAGCACCACGATGGCGCCGATCGCTCCCGCTTCGAGGTATTTGCCGAGCAACAGCGAGAGCACTGCGGCGCCGATCAGGATCAGCACCATCACCGAGGAGATCTGCCCCCAGATCAGTCGCAGCGGACTGGTGCCGGGTGCCTCCTGGAGTTCGTTGGCACCGAACTCGGCCCGATGAGAATCGACCGTCGCTGGGTCGAGGCCCTCGATCGACGACTCGAACTCCGACAGCACCGTGTCGACGTCGCGCCGGTGCCAGTCCGCCGCGGGTGACGCAGCATCGGCGACTGTTCCCGAAGTGGCGCTCATCGAGCAACCTGCATGTCGACGGCGGGGTTGGGGGACCTGAAGGTGTTGGAGCTCATGGCGCTTTCAGCAAACGGTGGATGGTTCGCTGAAGGTCTCTCCGCCCCCTTCGGGACTGGCCCCGCCGACCGACCTTCCGGAGAAGATACGGCGTGTTGACGACGGACCTCGAGGGATACTCCCCTTCAGATGATGTCGGTTGGAACCTATCGACGGACGGAGGCAACCGTGCGGCGCCGTCGATCTATTCGCGGTGCAAGGTGGCGCTCAGGTGGTGCTGGAGCGGTTGGCCGACGGCGGCCATGCGGAACGTGTAGTGCAGGACGTCGCCGGTGACCGAGATCGTCCGCTCGGTGATCGTGACCTCCTTGGCGCTCGTGGTCGATCCGATCGAGGTCGAGCGCACATCGATCACCAGTGGGGCGTCGCCACCGACCACGGCACCCTCGTAGATCTCGGTGAGTCCGGTGGGTTGTGCCATGACGATCTCGATGCTGCCTGGTCGCGGCACCCGCAGGTAGCCGGACTCGGCGTGCATCGGCGCGCCGGTGTCTGGGTGCTTCGTGCGCTGGATGTAGGCGATGAAGGGCTTGCCGACATGCGAGAACGTGATCGATTCGGCATACGCGAACTTGTCGATCGTCGGGTACTCGCCGGTGCCCGACCCCGTCCACGTACCCAGGAGCGGCGCCAGCACGGCGACGTCGGGATGGAGTTCCGGTGCTGGATCGACGGCCATGCCCTCACCGTACGGGGCCCTCGGCGAGCAGCGTGCTACGCATGCACCGGTGAATTCCCGACCGAACCCTCCACCCAACTCGGCAGACCTGTACGCAGCGCTCAATCTCGAACCGGCCGATCACATCGGTGGCCATCGGTACATCCACGTGATCGGTACTTCGGTGTTCGTCGACACCGAACTCGCCGACGTGTCGTGGGAGCGCCATGTGATCGGCATCGTGGAGGGCGACGCCTGGTGGGCGGTCGACGTCCCGACCGACGCCGATGACCCGTCGTACGGCTCGGCGCTCGACCTGTTCAGCTACTTCGGTCGGGCGGCCCAGAGCGAGTGGATGGCGGCAGGCCGGGCCGTGCAGATCGTCGAGTGGGCGCGCACCCACCGATACTGCGGACGATGTGGAGCCCCGACGGAGCCGTCGGCCGGCGAGCGCGGTATGAAGTGCCCGACCTGCGCGCTGATCGCCTACCCCCGGTTGGCGCCGGCGATGATCGTGCTCGTCACCCGTGGCGAACCCGGGCCGGACCAGGAGGCGCTGCTCGCCCGCGGCGTCAACTTCCCCATGCCGATGTACTCGTGCCTGGCCGGCTTCGTCGAGCCAGGCGAGGACCTCGAAGGCGCCGTGGTCCGCGAAGTCGCCGAAGAGGTCGGCATCAGGGTGACCAACGTGTCGTACCGGGCGAGCCAGCCGTGGCCGTTCCCGCACAGCCTGATGATCGGATTCCGCGCCGAGTACGTCAGCGGCGACCTGGTGCTCGAGGAAACCGAGATCGCAGATGCCAACTGGTACCGCCGCGATGACCTGCCCATGATCCCGCCCGGCATCTCCGTCGCCCGCCGCCTGATCGACGACTGGCTCCGAGAATCCTGACCGCCTCGAGCCACCCAGGCTCATCGCACACCACGCATGTCGCGGAGGTCGGCGCGACCGTTGATGTCGAGCTTGCGGTAAACGCGCTGCAGGAGGTTGTCCACGGTGCGCACGGACACGCCCAGGTACTGCGCGATCTCCTTGGAAGATCGAGCTGATGAGGCAAGCGCAGTGACCTCGCTCTCGCGTGCGGTCAACCAGGCCATTGCCGGGTGCATCTGCAGCGCCGGGGTGGCCGCGAACGGGCGCCGATCACACAACTCCCGTGCACGCTCCCGCAGCCGTTCCGCGTTCGCTGCGCTTGCGTTGCGACGCTCTACCCACGACGCCTGGTTCATCGCCTCGGCAGCCAGGACGAGCGCACCGAGCGATTCGAAATCGGCCGAGACACTCACGAGTCCGCTCGCGTCGTCGAGCCCGAAGCACACACCGTGAGCGACCCGGATCTCGTTCAGCGGGCCCTCGATCGAACGAGCCAGCTCGACGAGTCGATCGCCCACATCGCGACGCCCGATGCGGACGAGATCGTGCAACGCCAACACCTCCATGCCCGCCTCTCCACTCGAACGGGCCATCTCTGCGGCCTCGGTGAGCAGCGCCAAGGCCGATCTGAGTTCTCCGGCAACGATCGCCGACCACGCTCGAGCACGTACGAGCTCCGAAGTCATCAGCCTGAGTTGGGTCGGTGGCGATGCCCGCAGCGTTTCGAGCGCGCGCCGCGCGGCAACGGCGTCCCCCATCTGAGCGACCGCCAGCAACACGCCGCCGCGTGCCCAGCTCAGATGCAGCCCCAAGTTGAGGTCGAGCGCCGCCGACGCCGCTATCTGGAACAACTCGGTCGCCTCCGGAAAGCGTCCTTGGTCGAGCATCGATCTGCCCCGCACGACCCCGGCCCACATCACGCCGTTGGCGACCGCCATGTCGGTCGCTGCCGACATCACGAAGCCGGTCAAATCATCGGCCTCGGCGAAACGACCGGATTCCGCGAGCCCGAACCCGCGCACCACCGCGTGCAACCCCGCCGACTCGAGGACCACCTGGTCGCCGAGGCGAAGGCGTTCGTCGAGGGAGCGTTGTGCCAGCTCGGCTGCCGCCTCACAACGCCCGATCACGACCAGCGCCGGACCTGCGGCAGTGGCAGCCTCGACGAACTCGCGCCCGCTCGAGCCCGCCAGGTATGGCTCAACTCGCCTGATCGCCTCCGCCGGGCGACCCAACATGAGCTCGAAGACGCCCCGTAGCCCGATGATCTCCGCAGCCCACGGACCATCGGCCAGCTCCTCGATCGCAGCGTCGAGGAGCTGCGTCGCCTCGTCCACCTCATCGAGGTGGAGGCCCAGATTCACGGCACGGTTCATGACGATGAGCGCTCGCTGCTGGTCGTCCGACACGATCAGGTCCCGGAGAATCGCGTCGGCCTCACGGTTCCGACCCGTTTCCGTCAGCAGTTCGGCCAGCCGGATGGTCAGATCGGTACTCCGGTTCGCGGCCTGGACTGCTTCGCAAAGTTCGATCGCCAACGTCAGATCGCCCGACGATCTCGCTGCATGCGCTGCATCGAGCGCCTCGGCGACCGACGGGAGCGACCCGGCTGCGAGCCGAACGGTGGCAGCGACCACTGGGTCGGACCAGGCGCGTTCGGCGATCACCTGTTCCTCGCTCCATGCCGACAGCGCGGCTGCGAGGCGGCGGGCCAGCGAGCGTCGGCGGAGCTCACCGATCTGCTGGAGACGGCTCGAGCGCACAACGGCATCTGTGACCTGCACGACCGGGCCAGTCGGCTGCGCCACGACCTCGAGCACACCGCGATCTTCGAGGACGATCAGCACATCGGTTCCGACGACCGCTTCTGCGACATGAACTGGCACCCGAAGACCGAGCGCTGTGATGTCGAGCCCGTCGAGTTCGTCGGGCGTGAGTGCATCGAGTTGCGCCGCCAGCCGCGCCCGCGTCGCAGCAGGAACCTCGAATCGTCCCAGCTGACGCCACACCGCACCGTCGAAGCAGACCAGACCCCGTTGCGCTGCCGAATCGAGCACGTCGGCGATCGCGTGTGGGGCGCCCCCCACCAGCCGGGTGAGCGAGCGAATCACACGCGGTTCCACAGGACCGCCCAGGGTCAGCGCCGCCAGTTGGGCGACTGCGGCGTCACCGAGATCGACGAGTTCGATGATGCGACATCGTCGGGCACTACCCGCGAGCGGTCGTGGCAACGGAGCGACTCGGTCGAGGAGCAAGACGAGTGGCACGCCGGCGTCGAGCAGGCGGGCCAGGACCAGTGACGACCCGATGTCGAGGCAGGCGGCGTCGTCGACGACGAGGGGCGCTGGATCGCCACCGACCACGTCGAGGAGACGGTCGACCATGGTCGTCAGCATCAGGGCGTCGATGGTGACAGGAGGTTCCGAGCGCACGAACGCCGCCAACGCTCCGAACGGGATCGCCGCGGTGACGGGGTCCGCACAGATCGTCAGCGGGGTGCCGAGTTGCGCAGCGGCCGCATGCGCGAACTCCGAGATTCCGGATGCGGGACCGCCGCGCAACACGACGCACCGATGCCGCTCTGAACGCAGTGCATCGACTGCTTCTGCGACCTGTTCGTCACGACCGACGCAACCGAGTTCATCGATCGTGGCCGAGTTCACACGGGGGAGACTACGAAATCCTCGTCTGCGCGGCGCGCACGTCGCACGTCGGTCAGATCAGGCCGTCGAGTGGGATCACGTCGAGGTGAACCAAACGTCGGCCGTCACGGGGATACGGACGGGCGATTCGGCGGCGCCCGATGGTCTGGATGTAGGCGAACTCGCTCGCACCGTCGGTGCGATAGCGCTCGTACTCCTCGATGACGAGCCGGTACCGGTAGACGACCATCCTCGCTCTGGGCACGATGGCCAGGCCCTGCCACCGTCGTTCGCCTTCCAGTTGTGGCCCCGAGATCGGGACGGGGAGCATTGGCGCAGGTTGGGTGATCGACACCCAATCGAGGTCGCTGTCGATCTGCACGGCTTGGCGCTCCACGTGTGCCTCGACCTGAGTGTCCTGTGCCCCGCTCGAACTGCGTCCTTGGAGTGTCATCCGTACCGTCGAACCCCACGCGCCCGACGTGGCGGTCACGCTCGCGGTTCGGCCGGGGGCGACCTGCACGATGTCAGCCAAGACGACTGGTGACAGCGAGAGCGACGTGGTGCCCACGGTGCCCGGCTCGAACGACGAGATCGTGTTCGGCTGCCACCGGGCGAGCGCGAGGCGGACGAATGGCCAGTAGCTCTCGAGCGAGAGGTCGATGTCGCAATACCACTTGTCGCGGTCGGCGTCGAAGTGCACCGGATGGGGAACCGCCTGCACCACCGGTCCACCAGGCGGTCGCAGCGCCACCACATCGTTGGACCGCAGCGGGAACGATGCGCTGGTGAGGCTTGCGCGCACGTTGGTGACGGCGTGGATCGGGTCACGGCCCCACTGCGTGACGAAGCGAGCAGTGTCGTCGGACGGCTGGGCCGTTCCGGGCTGGAACAGCACGGCCAACTCTTCGCCGAGACCGGACGACCACCACGGACGTTCCAGCCAGATACGTACTCCGGCCGGCTTGCGGCGGCTCGTGGCCGTCCCGCCCGACAGGGTGCGATCCCAGGCGAACGTCGGGATCACCGAGTGGATTTCGGGGGCGGCGGGCCGTGCGGAGGCGAACACGTTGCGCGGAGCGATGTTCGATCGGTGACTGATCGGGTTGGTCACGAACACGAGTGTGAGCGTGACACCCAACGGGATCGCGTCACCGAGGCGGGTGAGCCGTGCGACGTCGGATCCGGGCGCCGTGATCAACCGGTACGCAGCGGGTTCGCCATCGGCGACGCTGACGTCGCCCTCACGCCGGAACGTCACGATCCTCGCGTCGATCGACCCAGAACTCGGGCCGGAAAGACGCACGGTGCCGAGCGCGATACCGGTCGTTTCGAGTCCGTTGATCACCACCTCGTTGCCACCATCGGGGAAGACCACCTCACGCGTCTCGAGGAAATTGTCGAGAAACGCCCCCGACCCCTCGAGCTGGTATCGGATCCGACGATGCTTGGTGTCGCCGTGGTCGTGAACGGCGCGCAGGATGGTGGAGACCATGCCGTCGTCACCCGGGAGCGCGTCACCCTTTTGCAGTTCGGTTGCCACGACGTGCACCTGCACTTCGCTCGGCGGCGCAGTGCCGGGACCGCGATCGATTCCCTCGGTCCAGGACGCGAGCAGGTCGAGACGACCGGTGCTGATCCCGTGCCATCGGACGTTCACCGACATGCTCGAGCGGGTAGCAGCGAGCGGCCGCCGTCCGATCGCGAATTCGGGCAAGCCGTGGAACTCCGGATCCTTCAACGGGTCCTTCACCGCATGGAGCACCGTGAACGGTTGCCACGGTGTGAACGCCCAGTTCCGACCATCAGCGATCTGGCGTCCGAGTGGTGTGGACAGCAGCTTGTCGATCGACTCAGGCCAGTCCGGTGCGTCGGCGAGCGTTCCGCGTGCCACCCACTCGGCGAACGCGAACCGCCTGAGGTCGCCTCCGTCGAAGCCGCTCGACAGCCGCAGGTGCAGCGTTTCGGCTTTGGGCAATCCGATCACGAGCAGACGGTTCTCGTCGTACCAGGCGATATCGATCGAGTTGGTTTCCTTGACCATCACGTGGACGGGTCGGGCATCGGTGGGCCACGTCGCCCCGCCGAGCGGCAGCCCGCTCTCGGCGAACGGCGCGGGAAGCACGGACGAACCGTCCGTCCGTCGCAGTTGGAGCCACCGCGCCAGCGGGTCCGGGAGGAAGTCGACGCTGAACCCGGCGTCGAGCGGAACGAACCGGGCGGTTGCTTCGTCGGGTCCACCGGGGAGGGTCCCGTTCGGGTCGCCCGGATCGAGCTCGGCACGGGGGTCGAGGTGGAGGCTGTAGCCGTCGCGGCTGACGAGGTCAACGTAGCGAACAGGATCGGGGCGACCGCCGGGTCCGTCGAGCACCCCGTGTCGCTCCGCCTCGACGATGGTGGTGCGGGGAGGGAGGAGATGCCGACCGGCGACGCCGTCGGCATCGAGCTCACGGCGGATCGTTCGCAACACGACCCGGTGGAGTTCCTCGCCCGGCAGCCTCGGGGCCGCCATGATGACGTCAGGGCTTCCGACCGCGTCGAGTCGTCCGAAGAGCACGGGCGGCGTGATCTCGTCGGGCTTCGACGTCGCGTCAACCGTGGGGCCGTTGCCGGCGATGTCGACCACCCGGGCCCGCAGTTGGTAGCGCCGTCCGTATCTCAGCGGCACGAGGGTGCCGGGTGTGGGGCGATAACGGGCCACGACGGGCACCCCGGGCAGCGCGTCGGCGCCCTGCTCGCCGACGCCGTCCTCTGGATCGATCAGACGACCGGGTTTGGGAGCGACCGGACTCCACCCGTCCCATCGGAACTGTTCCTCGCCGAGGTACAGATCACCGGCGTCGTCGGAGACCGGTCCGTCGGACACCCAACCTTCGCTGTCGCCGAGGTCTATCGACTGGCCACCATCGGACACCTCAACCGCACCGGTGCGGCGCACGAGTGACTGCCACTGCGTTGCCTTCTCCACCAGCACGTCGAGCCGGTACCCGCGCAGCACGTCGTCGGCGGCCAGCACGACGCTGGCCGGATCGGACGCCATCCCCTGCACGAGTACGTCACCTCGCTGGAACGCGAGCTGGTGGAATCGCAGCGCGCGGTCGATCCTCGTGATCCCGATGCCGCTCGCCCGCATGGTCGGGGTCGTCTCGCTCTGCGGCGTGGAGCGGGAGCGGCGACGGTGCCGCATCTGGATTGTCGCACCGACGCCGATCGCCTTCAAGGTCGTCGCTTCGACGTCGAGGATCTCTGCTCGATATCGGGTCGGGTCACCGAGTCGCAGGAAACCCGACTCGCCGAGGTCGCTGTCGGGAGCGGGCGCGATCACGAACCGGTCGGTCGCGTCGATGCAACGAGTCCACGGCGACGGTTCGGTCACGAACGGCGTCTCGCTCTTGACGCCCACCGTGATCGACACACTGTCGGGCGGACCGCCGAGAAGTCGTTGGACGTCGTCCCACGACACCTCGGGGACGAGGTCGAAGACCAGTCCGAGCGGTCGTAGGAGCGGGGCATGCGCTGCGCACGCCGTAGTGACTTCGTGGAAGTCGAGCGGGGGCGGTGTCACCCAGCTCACTCGATGGGGGCGATCGCCGGGTTCGGCGCCGTCGTCGGGCGGGTCGGGATCGAGCGCCCTTGCGAGGAAACGCCGGAACTCCAAGAGGTCGCGCCGGGCCACCTGTTCGGGCGACATGCCGGGCGGAGGAGTGTGCGGGACGTAGCCGGACGCCTCGATGATCGCTTCGAGTTGGTGCGTGAGTGCATCGTCGTCGAGCACCTTCTTGCGGTCGATGTCCCAGAACCCCGCCGACTCGAACGCGGCGAGTAGCCCGGTCGTGGGGTCGGTGCCGACGGGAAGGTGATCGTTCTCCGGTCCGATCGATGCTGCGACCTGGACGTAAGCGTCGCGCCACCGCTGGGCGAGCCGTCCATTGCGATAGGTCCGGATCAGGCGTTGCTTGCGCGGCGGCGGATCGAAACGGCGCACCGCCAGGTCGCCCGGGAAGATCCGCGACCATGCGGCAAGCTCGGGCGGCGCACTGACGGTTGTAGCCGGCGACGTCGTGATCTGCGAGCCCCGTCTGAACGCCAGCTCGAAGGAGAGAGGCTGGATCGGCCAGTTGAACGCCAGTGGGAAGTCGGCGAGCACCCCGGACGGTTGATCGGGCACGAGGCGGAATGCGCAATGTACCGACACGATCGGAACGACGCCTTGGGTGCGCTTGTCGAGTCCGTTGGGAAGCGCGGTGAAACGCATCGAGTGTGAATTGACCATGTCAGGCAGCTCCGTAGGCGTCGCAGTAGTCGTTCCAGTCGGACGGGGCGAGCTGGTCGCCGAAGGCGGGATCGGCGGCGTCGGACTTGAAGCTCCGTTCGATCGTCACCGTGATCGGGGGCGTCGGCATCAGAGGGACCGAGATATCGATCTCGATCGTGCCCCGTCCGTAAAGGGTGCGGACGGTCTTGGCGTTCTTGGTCCGCTCCTGGTACCCCAGTTCCAACGTGAGCGTGATGCTCGCTGACACCGGGCCGGCCGACACCGAACCGTTCAGCCTGAAGTAGGCAACGAACTCGGCGGTGTCGTCCCCGTCGCTCTGGGACAGCAACAGGATCGCTCCGAACATCGCCGAGATCGAACCCGATGCGACCCCGAGGTCGAGCGCGATCTCGGCACCGGCTTCGAGTCCCAGCTCGAGCGTCTCGAGCCCGTCGGGGCCGAAGGCGAGTGCCAGGTACCCCCCGCCACCGATACAGAACACGGTCAGGCGGAACGGATCGTCTCGGGTCGACAGCCCGAATCGGACGCGGACCGGGTCGCCGGTGAGGGGAACGTCGAATCCGGCGGAGAAGCGCACGTTGCGCAGCGCGAACACCCCGAAGGTGATGTTGGGCAGTGCAATCGACAATCCGATGGCGATGCGGTCGGGGAGGACGTCGACGACGATGCCGCCGTCACCGAAGTCGAGGTACTTGCTGAGCGCCGCGATGTACTCGAGATCGCCGCCGAAACGGACGTCGCCGACATCGACGTCGAGTTCCGGTTTGCGACCATCGCGCGACGAGAAGTGCAGGCGATCGATGTCGATCATCACGAGCGCAGCCGAACCCGATGGGATGTTGAGGGTGAAGTCGGACAACTCGCCGTCGACCCGGCTGCTCGGCGACGTGGTCGTTCCGTCGAGCGGTGTGCGCACGAGTGCATCGAGCGTGAACGACCCCGGAGTGAAGATGCCAGCAGGGTCGGACTTCATGTTCGGCGTCCAGATCATCGCCGACTCGATCGCATCAGCGGTTCGTCGCGTGGTGATGGTCATCGCCGAGGTGGGTGCGACCCCGCCGGTCGGCACCGCGACCGAGTCGATCACCGAGGCGAGCGTGATCCCGCCGAGCAATTTCGGCGAGCCGGGTCCGGCGAAGAAGGCCACCGGATCGAACGTCCCACCGCGGATCGTCGAGGTGTCACCAGCGGCGACTCCGAGCGACCGCGAAAGGTTCCCGAAGCTCAAGTCGGGGGTGACGACGGCCCCGGCGCGGTCGCTACCGACACCGGGCTCGTCGGCCGAGTTCGCGGGCCGTGAGAATTGCAGCGGGACCGGCGCCCCCTCGATGTTGGCCCACAGACCACCAGCGTTCGTCGGCGAGTCGAACCCGTCGGCGCGATACACCGGGTCGAAGAAGATCGTCTTCGTTCCGATGGGGTTGCCCGACACGGCGGCGATCTCGTCGAGGCCGACCTCGGCGGTGGACATCGCCGCCCAGAAACGACGCCGGCCGGGAAGCGACGCCACGGTCTCGTCGGCGAGGGCTGTCACGTCGAAGCGGATGCGTTGCGTGACCAGGCTCGTCGCTCCGGGCCGTTCGGCGAGTGGCGGTGCGTACGCAACCCGCTGGCCGGAGATCCGCGCCCAGCGTCGTGTCGGGTGTTGGTAGCTGTTCCAGCCGTTGCGGATCGGGGCGATCCTGTCCGGATTGCCGGGGAGCGGTCCGTCGGCGATCGCACCGAACACGAACGCCATCGGCATCAGGAGGCCGATCGATCGGCCCTCACGATCGACGGCGGTGGCGTGGAAGATCAGGTCCTCGTCGGTGCCGGCGATCTTCAGGAAGAAGCAGTTCTGGTTCCCCTGGATGAACGGGTCCTCGGTGAGGTTCGGGGTGACCAGCGCCGGGAGGTGGACGCTCGCGAACGGCAACTGGCGGCCGGCCGTCGGAATGTTCTCCGACGGGTCGTGGTCGACGACCGACTCGTTGATCACGAGGAACGTGCGCTGTTCGAGTACTGCGCTACGGTTCGCGCCGTTGCCGACGAACTTGCGCTCGGTGATCTTGATGCGCGAGGCCGAGTGGCCGAATGGCAGCAGGTAGCCACGGTCGACGACGCGCACGAAGTTGTCACGGCCGAACGACGACCGGTGGCGCCAGTCGGTCAGGCTGATCTCGGAGGCGTCGGCGAACGTACGACCCGCCTCGAAGGATGCGCCGATCGCGGACAGCGTCAACGTGCGCACGGGAACGGAAACGCGCCCGGTTGCCGAATTCGGGAGCACGCGATCGCTGGTGAGCCGGATGAGCGAAACACGGTCGCGTTGGCTCAGCGACGAGACGAACGGCTGTGCACCGACGTCGGCTGCCGCGGGGTCGGCGAGCATCTGCTCGATCTGCGGATCCGGCGACCAGATCGCTCGGATCACCCGGTCGGGCGACGGTCGCTCGGTCAGCGGGCCCATGGCGTTGCCGCTGCCGGGGCGCGTGGCGAAGCGCGTGTGCCAGAGTTCAGCGTGTCCGGAGCCCTCGCCGATCACCGGAAGCGTGGCACCGACGAATCCACCCCGCCGGTTGGGCGAGATCTGGAGCCACCAGGGAACCTCGATCGATGTCTCGCGGGGCCCGGGTTCCTGCGGTCGCGGCAGCAGGGCGAGCGGATCGAGCGCATCGTTGGCAGCGCGACGCGCGACCAGGTTGGTGTTGAGCAACCACCTGCGCCAGTCGAGCATCGAGCCAACCGTGTACGGAATTCCGGACCCGACGAGGCCCTTCGGCACGATGAACGACAGTCGGCTCGTTCCCGACAATCGAGCGTCGAGGCTCCCCGGTGCCGGTGTGGCCGCCGGCCAGGCGACGGCCTCCTCGAGCAACGACTGAGGAGGAAAGGTGACGATGACCGCCGCATCCTTGTCGGGGTCGATCAGCTTCAGGTGCGGGTTGGCCGGATCCGTCCGAACGATGCGGAGGTTGTAGCCAGCGACCTGGAGCCGCACCATGTCGGTCGCGCGACGCAGTGTCACGGAGAACGAGCGTCCGCCGAGATAGATCTGGCCGATCTCGGGGTCCACGCCGATGTCGGGCACGGTCGGGTCGTCGATCTCGAACTCCTGGGCGTTGACCAGCCCACCGAGGTGGGGCTCCGCAGCGACGATCACACCCGCGCCACCTGCCAACTTGAGGAACGTCCGACGTCGCAGCGAGCGAGAACTCACGTCGGCCGTGTCGCAATCGTCCGCCTGATCGGGGTTTCTGTCCACGCTTCCTCCGTCGTCGTCTCCGCACGGCGACAGTACGAATCGGACGACTCGGTGTCGTGAGTAGTGATTACCTACGGGCCCCGTCCGACGTGCTCCGAACTACGAGAAGGGCCGGAGCCCGGCATACAGTCGGCGCCATGAGCAGCTCAGATGTCGTGATCGTCGATGCCGTGCGCACCCCCATCGGGAAGCGCAACGGTGGAATGTCCACCCTCCACCCCGCCGAGTCCCTCGCCCGCGTGCAGCGCTCCATCATCGACCGCAACGGGATCGAGCCGACCGAGATCGGTCAGGTCGTCACCGGCTGCGTCAGCCAGGTCGGCGAGCAGGCGTTCAACATCGGCCGCACCGCATGGCTCTCGGCTGGCCTCCCGCTCAGCGTTGCCAACACCACCGTCGACACCCAGTGCGGATCGAGCCAGCAGGCGACCAACCTCGGTGCGTCACTCGTCGGCTCCGGTGCAGTCGACATGGCACTCGCCTGCGGTGTGGAAGCAATGAGCCGGGTGCCGATCGGGGCATCGGGCAACAAGGCGCTCGGGCTCGGCGTTCCGATCCCCAAGACCTACTTCGAGCAGTACGAGATGACCTCGCAGTTCGAAGGCGCCGAGCGCATCGCCGACAAGTGGGGCATCAGCCGCGAGGACACCGATGCGTTCGGGTTCTCTTCACAGCAGCGCGCCGCGCAGGCGTGGGCCGAGGATCGCTTCTCGGGCCAGTACATCACCATCGAGGCGCCCGATCTCGACGAGGAAGGCAACCCGACCGGCACCACCCACACCGTCGATCGCGACGAAGGCCTGCGCGAGACCACGCTCGAGAAGCTGGCCACGCTGAAGCCGGTCGCGCGCGAGAACGGCGTGCACACCGCTGGCAACTCGTCGCAGATCTCCGACGGTGCCGCCGCGGTGCTGCTGGCTTCCGAGGCCAAGGCCGCCGAGCTCGGCCTGACGGCCCGGGCGCGTGTCGTCGACACATGTCTCGTCGGCACCGATCCGGAGCTGATGCTCACCGGACCGATGGACGCCACCAAACACCTGTTGAAGCGCACCGGGCTGTCGATCGACGACATCGACGTGTTCGAGATCAATGAGGCGTTCGCGTCAGTGGTGCTCGCATGGGCCAAGGAGGTCGGCGCCGACCTCGACAAGACCAACCCCAACGGCGGTGCCATCGCCCTCGGCCATCCACTCGGCGCGACTGGCGCATTTCTGATGACCAAGGCGCTCTACGAACTCGAGCGCAGCGGCGGCCGCTACGCCCTGATCTCGATGTGCTGCGGCGGCGGACTCGGAACCGGCACCATCATCGAACGCCTGTAATCCTTCGTTTGCGTCGGATTTCCGGTGGAGCGGGCCACCGGAAATGCCGCGCAAACGCGTTGGGGGGGCGGGTGCGGATAGAACGACGATGTGCGCCGAACTGTCGCTGCTCTCGCCCTGCTCGCCGCCGCCACCGCGGCATGCACTGGGGAGGTGGCCGCCAACGACGGCCTCGCCACGGTCACCCATGTGGTCGACGGCGACACGATCGACGTCGAGATCGGCGGACGCGAAGAACGCGTCCGCCTGATCGGCATCGACACACCCGAGACCAAGAAGCCGAACACGCCAATCGAGTGTTGGGGCCCGGAGGCCAGTGCGTTCACCGCTTCGCTGCTCCCGGAGGGAACCGAGGTTCGAATCGAGCGCGACATCGTCGGCCGCGACGACTACGGACGCCTCCTCGGTTACGTCCACCTCATCGATTCCAGTGTTGCGGCCACCGACATCTTCGTGAACATGGAGATCATCGAGCGGGGCTTCGCTCGTCCGCTCACGATCGAACCCAACAGCACGTTTGCCCGCGACTTCGCCACCGCGGCGAGCCGCGCTGAACGGTCCGACCTCGGGATGTGGGGCGCCTGCTCGTCCTGAGCCCGCACCGGTTCCGGTAGCGTCGCCGCGGTGGACACCACGCTCGCCGAACGCCTCGGGCACTCCGCCGACGATCGCCTGGTGATCTTGTCGTGCGACGACCTCGGCTCGTGCCACGCCGCCAACGTCGGCGTGTTCCGCGCCATCCGCGAAGGCGTCGGCACGTGCGCCTCGTTGATGGTGCCGGCGCCGTGGGCTGGCCATGCCGCCGAACTCTCGTTGCCGACCGACGACCTCGGTGTACACCTCACGCTGAACGCCGAGCACGAGTGCTACCGGTGGGGTCCGATCACCCACGCGCCGTCGCTGCAGTCGGGCGAAGGTGGCTTTCCCCGCACGCTCGAAGACCTGTGGGAGCACGCGGACCCCGCCGAGGTACTCCGCGAACTCCGCGCGCAGATCGAACGGGCAGTGGCCTGGGGAGTCGATGTCACCCATCTCGCACCGCACCTCACGGCGATCACGTTGCGACCAGAGTTCTTCGACGTGTACCTCGAACTGGCCGTCGAGTTCGCCCTCCCGATCCGGCTCCCGTCGACGGTGACCGCCGAACAAGCGGGCTTCCCGTTCCGACGCCTCGCCGCCGACGAGGGCATCGAGTTCCCCGACCACTTCGACCACGACTGGCGCGCCGGCAGCGCCGAGCGCGTTCACGCCGCCATCGACGCATTGGCACCCGGCGTCACCGAGATCCACGTGCAACCGGCGATCGACACGCCCGAGGTGCGCGCCCTCGGCGAATACACCCAAGGGTGGATCGACGACCTCGAGCTGATCACCAGCGACGACCTCCGTGCACGTCTCGACGAGAGTGGAGCGATCCTGATCGGCTATCGGGCGCTGCGCGACGCAATGCGCAATCGCTGAGGCGCCACGGGTCACCGCTGGTCGACGAGGCGCCCAATCGCGTCCGCCGCTGCACCCGACTTCAACACGTCGAGCACCACACCGGTGTGGCCGGACGCCTTGAGCACGCCACGCATGAAGGCGACCGTCGGGTCGAAATCGACGGCGACTGCATCGACGAGCGGCACGGTGACCACAGCGTCGGCGTCGTCGGGGCCGTCGACGCGTTCGTCCTTCTTGGCCACGACCACCCGGTACTGCACGCTCATCGCGACACCCGCTCGCTGACACCGGCGAACAGGTCGCGTTCGCCGTCGTCGGCCGGGATCGACCCGACCAGCGTGCGGGCCAGGATCCAGTCCTCCCACGGGTACGCCGCGGTGAACTCGTCGTCGTCGAAACCGAATCCCCACCAGGCCGACGACGGGTCGACCTGGGTGGCGTGGGCCTGCAGCGCGCCTCGACGCACGTGGCCGTAGCCGGTGATGTCGATACGTGTCGTGATGCGATGATCCTGCGACGGCCGATCGAGCCACTCCTGCTCGAACGGCGACTCGCCCTTCACTCGGATCATCAGTTCGTGGATCGCCAGAATCCGCGCCTTCGACCACACCGAGTAGTAGAGCTTCGATGGGGCGAACGGCTCGCCCAGATCGGGGTACCAGTCGGGGTCGCCCGCTCGCTCGAACGCGAGCACCGAGATGTCGTGCACACGAAGGTGGTCAGGATGCGGGTAGCCGCGCTGGTCGTCGCCGTAGGTGATGATCACCTGCGGCCGCTCGCGCCGGATGACGGCAACCAGCCGGCCCGAGGCCTCGTCGATGTCGGCCTGATGGAAGCACTCCGGATGTTCGTTCGGCTCGGTCTCGGCCATCCCCGAATCGCGATAGCCCAGCATCTCGACAACATCGAAGCCGATGATCTCGGCCGAGGCGGCGAGTTCGGGGGCACGCAGAGCGGCGACCTTCACCCGCTCCTCCTCGGGCGTCAACCCGTGGAACGGCTGGCCGGGTTCGCGCAGCGACGGGTTCTGGAGGTCGCCCTCTTCGCCGCCGGTGCAACACACCAACACGGTGTGCACTCCCTGGTCGTGGTACCTGGCGACGGTCGGTGCCCCCTTCGACGCTTCGTCGTCGGGATGCGCGTGCACGGTGAGCAACGAGAGGCGTTCGGTCACCCTGGGCAGACTACCGCTGGCCGATGTCACCTGTGATTCCCCGTTGAGATCGACAGCGCGTACGATCCGGCGGGTGAAGCGACGGACGGTCACGATCTTGGTCTCGACGTGCGCGGGACTCGCGGTCTTCGCGGGCTGCGACACGGGCGACGGCAAGCAGCTCCAACCGTACGACCCTGCCGACTACCCGAGCCCGACCGTTCCGTCGACGGTGGAGGACGAGTTCGTCGTCGACCCGACCTTCGACCCCAACGCAGACCCCGACGCAGGTACGGCATCGCCCGCGGCGACCATCGAACCGTTCAGCGTGGCGGCACCGTGGCTGGATGGTGGCGAGATCGACCCCCGCTTCACGTGTGATGGCCTCGACGTCGCGCCCGCTCTCAGCTGGGGCGCCGTGCCCGGCGGAACCGTCGAGATCGCGCTCACCCTCGTCGACGACTCGGCCGTCAGTGACGGACAGCCGTTCGTCCATTGGGTGATCGGCGGCCTCGACCCCGCCGAAATCGCACTCACGGAGGGAGACGCGCCTCCGGGGGCGCTCCAGGCCCTCAATTACTTCGGTGATGTCGGGTACGGCGGCCCCTGTCCGCCACCCGGCGAGGAACCTCACCTGTACCGACTCACGGCATACGCGCTCAACCAACAGCTCGAACTTGCCGATGGAGATCTTGCAACCGAGTTCTTGGACACCATCGCCACACTTTCGATCGCGTCGACCGACGTGACAGGGTTCTATCAGCGGTGAACTTTCGTGCCCGGGGCAACAACCGAGGCATCGAGCGGAGAAGGAGCACCAGTGCCGGGCGACAACAACAACGAGGGGCCGACGAGCTCCGGCCCGCGCACCTGGGCACCGCCGACCGAGCACCTCTTGCAGTTCGCCCAACGGGCATTGCTCGATGCCGACGGCACGGCGATGGTGATCATCGGATTCGACGGTTCGATCCGGTCGGCCAACGATTCGGCGCTCCATCTCCTGCGCGCCACCTCGACCGATGAGCTTGTCGCAGGGACCCCTGCCCACGTCATGCTCCGGTCGCTCCTCGATCATGCTCCACGACAGCTCATCGCCGGCGAGGCCGTTGGCACCTGGCAGGGTGACATCGACCACGTCGACTCATTCGGAGAAGCGCTCGTGCTGCGGGCGACCGTCGCCGTGCGGCGCGACGACTCGCTCGAGGATGGTGGCTTCATCGGCTTGATCGCCCACGACGTCACCCGAGCACGCGACGAGACCGCCAGGCTGCGCCACCGTGCCACCCACGACCCCCTCACAGGACTGGCCAACCGCCGCAGGATCATGTCCAGCCTCGCCCATGCAATCGCCGCACAGCGCACACATCCGGGACATGTCGCTGCCATCTTCATCGACGTCGACCGGCTCAAGTACGTCAACGATGCGCTCGGCCACCCGATCGGCGACCAGCTGCTCGTCCAGGCTTCACGGCGCCTCGCCGACAGCATTCGTCCGGAGGACCGCGTCGCACGGATCGGTGGCGACGAGTTCCTGGTCGTGTGCGCCGACGTGCCTGACACCGTCACGGCGCTCGAGCTGGCCGAACGCATGCGACGTGCGCTCACCGGACGCCTCCGACTTCGTGAGATCGACCTCGATTTCTCGGTGAGTATCGGCGTGGCGGTGAGCGACCACGAGGTGCTGGCGATGACCGACGACGCAGCCGCCGAGGCACTCATCAGCAACGCAGACACCGCGATGTACGAGGCGAAGGGCTCGGGGCGCACCCGATCCTGCCTGTTCACGCCCGAGATGCGAACGGCAGCTCGCGAGCGCGCAGCTCTCGGCGCCGAGCTCGGTCGTGCCATCACCGAACAGCAGCTCACGGTCGAGTTCCAACCGTTGTTCTCGACGGTGGACCGTCGAGCAGTGGGCGCCGAGGCGCTGGCCCGATGGCACCACATCGATCGCGGACAGATGGACCCCACCGAGTTCATCAACATCGCCGAGGAATCGGGAACGATCGGGCGACTCGGGGAATTCGTGCTCGAACAGGCATTGCTCGAGACACGCCAATGGATCGATCACAAGGTCGTCGGCAACGACTTCGCCGTCCACGTGAACGCCTCGACGGCGCAGATGGCGAGTCCGTCGTTCGTCAGCCAGGTGCTCTCGACGCTCCGTCGGCACGAGTTGGGGCCGGAGCGCCTGGTGCTCGAAGCACGAGAAACGGCCCTCCTCGGCCGGAATCCCGACGTGGATCGAACCGTGCGGACATTCCGCCGTGCTGGGGTCCAGGTCGCAATCGACAATTTCGGCACCGGGGCCAATGCCCTGTCGCTGCTCACCGATGTGGGCGCCGACATCTTGAAGCTCGACGGCTCGCTCGCACTGCCGTCGGGATCGACCGACGCCGATACGAGGATCGTTCGAGCCGTGGTCCTGCTCGCCCACTCACTCGGCATGCGCGTGGTGGCCGAACGTGTCAGCAGCACCGACCAGCTGCGGCGGCTGCGATCGGCGGGGTGCGATCTGGTGCAGGGCAACCTGCTCGCAGCGCCTGGGCCCGCCGGCGAACTCGTCTTGACCGCCCCGTACTGAGCAACGCTCACCCGACCCCGACCCGCCGTCATCAGATGAGGGTGACTCGGTACCCTGGTGCCGTGCCGTTGCCTCTCCCACCGCCACCAGAGTCGCGGGGAACCGCGCCGGGCGGCCGCCCGTATCCATCGATCCCGTCAGCGCCCAGTGCCGGCTCGACCACCACCTGCTACCGCCATCCCGACCGCATCGCCGGTCGACGGTGCACTCGGTGTGGCAAGCCGGCGTGCGACTCCTGCCTGACGCAAGCCGCCGTGGGCAGCCACTGCCCCGACTGCGCCAAGGTGGGGCGTCCCGACGCCCGCACGCGCGCCCGCTTCTGGTCGGCGCGTCAGCCGGTGCTGGTGACCATGACGCTGATCGCGGTCAACGTGGCGGTGTTCATCCTCGTACTGCTCGTGACCCGCGAACCCTCAGCACTCACCGGCGGCGTGACCGACATGCACCTCCGACTCGGACTGAGCAAGGACGTGCTCGCGCAGCCGATCGCCTGGCAGAGCGACGACGGCGGCGCCTTCGTCACCCAACCCGACGGATGGTACCGACTGGTCACCTCGGGATTCCTGCACTTCGGCATCATCCACATCGCCTTCAACATGTACTTCCTCTACGTGCTGGGACCGATGCTCGAGCCGGGCCTCGGCCGAGTCAACTACCTCCTGCTGTACATGGCGTCGCTGCTCGGCGGGTCGCTCGGGGTGATCCTGCTCGACGGCGGGGGCATCACCGCCGGAGCATCCGGCGCAGTGTTCGGGCTGCTCGCCGCAGCGACGGTCGGGCTCTGGCGCCGCGGGGTCAATCCGTTCACCACCGGCATCGGCACCACGTTGATCCTCAACCTGTTCATCACGTTCGCCATCCCGGGCATCTCGATCGGTGGCCACATCGGTGGCGCCATCGCTGGCGCAATCTGCGGGTCGATCATGCTCGCACCGTCGCATCGGCGGGGGCCCGCCTGGGCCACGTGGGCGACCCCGGCGGCGGTCGGGATCGGCAGTGTGGTGGCAGTGATCATGATCGTGAGCGCCACATGACCCTGCGCGATCGCCACATCCAGCGGCTTCGAACCGAGACCTTCGACACGCTCGTGGTCGGCGGTGGCATCAACGGTGCAGTCGCGGCGGCCTCGCTGGCGGGACGCGGTGCGAAGGTCGCCATCATCGACCGGGGCGACTTCGCACACTTCACGAGCCAGGCGTCGTCGAACCTCGTGTGGGGTGGCTTCAAGTACCTCGAGAACTACGAGCTCTTCCTGGTCTGGAAACTGTGCCGGTCTCGCAACCAGCTGATGAAGGCCTACCCGGACAACATCAAGCAGATCGGGTTCTACGCGACGCTCGACGAGACCTCGCCGTACAAGCCGTGGTTCGCCGGGCTCGGATCGCTCGGTTATTGGATCATCGGCATGTTCGGCACTCGGCGGCCCCGCGTCCTGTCGACCGAACACATCGAACGCGAGGAACCGGCGATCGACACCTCGAGCGCCCTCGGTGGCATCGAGTACTACGACGGCATCCTCGTCGACAACGATGCCCGATTCGTGTTCTCGTTCGTGCGGGCAGCCATCGACGCCGGCGCCGCAGCGGCGAACTACGTCGAACTCGTGTCGGCCGAACGCTCCGAGGGACGGTGGGTCGCCCACCTGCGCGACGTCGACACCGGCGATGAATTCACCACCACGGCGCGCACGATCGTGAACGCTGCCGGACCCTTCGTCGACGAGGTCAACCAGGAGTGGGGCCTCACCACCGAGAACCGCATCGTGTACTCCAAGGGCATCCATCTCGTGGTGCCACGTCTGACGACCACCGAACACCACAAGGTGCTCGCCTTCTTCGACGATTCGGGGCGGCTGTTCTACGTGATCCCGATGGGCCGACGGTCGGTGATCGGCACCACCGACACCCGCGTCGACACTCCCTTCACCGAGGTCACCGACGACGACATCGAGTTCCTCCTCGGCCAGATCAACGCACGGATGGACCTCCCGTCACCACTGACCAGGGCCGACATCATCGCCGAGCGCTGCGGTGTTCGCCCGCTCGTCGTGAAGCGGAGCAGCGGCGACCACAGTGACGTCGACTGGACCAAACTCAGCCGGAAACATGCCATCGAGACCGACCGCACGCGTGCGGTGGTCACCGTCTTCGGCGGCAAGCTCACCGACTGCATCAACGTCGGCGAGGAGGTCGCCGCCGAGGTCGAACGCCTCGGTGTGCCGCTCGAGCCCGACCTGCACAACTGGTACGGCGAACCCGCAGCGGCCACCCGAGAGGAGTTCTACCGCCAGGCGCGGCTCATGCAGCTCGACCGATACCGCACGAAGGCCGACACCGAGCCGCTGACCGACCGGCTGTGGCGTCGATACGGCCGACGGGCCTTCGGGATGCTCGAAGCGATCCGGGAGAACCCCGAGATGGCCGAGGACGTGATGGGTTCGGCCGACTATCTCCGCGTGGAACTGCACGCGGCGGCGCGCACCGAGATGGTGACACGGCTCGAAGACTTCATGCGGCGTCGTTCGAAGATCGACCTGGTGGTGCACGACGACGACATCCGCAACTCCACCGGCCTTGCCGCAGTGGCCGAGATCCTCTTCGGCAACGATGCCGAGCGTCGCCTCGCCGAGTACTACGGCGGTCCTGACGAGATCCCCCCGGCAGTTCGCTCCGGGCTCGGACGCCTCGGCACGAGCTGACCGAACCGTGATCGACCGTCTTCGTCGTTGGCTCGCCCGCGATGCAGCGCCGTTCGATCCGGCGTGGCACCCACTCCTCGAACGCGACTTCGAGCATTGGCGGTTGCTCGCACCCGACGAACTCGAGCGCATGGAGGCACTCGTCGCCGCGTTCTTCCATCACACCAGGTGGGAAGCCGCGAACGGATTCGAACTGACCGAGGACCTCCGAGTGTTGATCTCGGCGCAGGCATCGATGCTGCTGCTCGGACTCGAGATCGACGAGTATCCACAACTCACGTCGGTGATCGTCCACCCGTCGACGGTGCGCCTGCATGGCGATCACGCTGCCGGCGGCGGGCTCCGGGCCTCGGGGACACAGACCCTGGCAGGCCAGGCCCACTACCGTGGTCCCGTCGTGCTGTCGTGGTCGGCGGCCCGCCGGGGAGCACGGTTCCCGGCCGGCGGACAGAACGTCGTCTACCACGAGTTCGCCCACCAGCTCGACATGCTCGACGGCATCACCGACGGCACACCACCGCTCGGCGACGAAGGTGCCCGCGAACGCTGGGTCGAGGTGTGCACCGGCGCCTACGATTCGGTACGCGCCGAGGGATCGCCCGTGCTTCGGAGCTACGCGGGCACCAACCCCGCCGAGTTCTTCGCCGTTGCCACCGAGGTGTTCTTCAACCGCCCGCTCGACGTGCGCGAGCACGAACCGGCCCTCTACGCCGAGTTGCAGGCGTTCTACCGACAGGACCCTGCCGCGCGTCTCGAACGATTCGTCGCGGCGCATGCCGAACATGCGCCTCCCGACGAAACGAACGTCTGAGTCGGCGCCATGCCCATCGTCCTCGGTGCTCTCGCGTCGGTCCTGATCGGCTTCTCCGACTTCCTCGGCCGGTACGGCACTCGACGGTCGAACGCCATCACCGCGACGAGCGGCGCGATGCTCGGTGGAGCCGTGTCAGGGCTCATCGCTCTGGCGTTGATCCCGAGCGTCTATGCGTTACGCGACGTCGCGCTCGGAGCATCGTCAGGTCTCCTCGTGGGGATCGCGCTCGCCCTGCTCTACGAGGCAATGGCCACGTCGTCAGCCGCGGTGGCCGGGCCTCTGGTGGCGCTCGGTGCGGCGCTGATACCGCTCGGCTGGGACGTCATTCGCGGCAACCGACCCTCGGGTCTGGTCCTCGTCGGCGTGGTCGTCGCGATCTCCAGTCTGCTGCTGGTGATGTACTCGCCGGCGCTGAAGGGGACGCTGCGACGCGGGATCGGACTGTCGCTCGTGGCCTCGGTGTTGTTCGGCGTGTCGTTTGCGATGGTGGGCGGGGCGGGAGAGGACAGCGGCGTCTGGGCCCCGGCGGCGCAGCGCGTCACCGCGCTGGTGGTGATGCTCGCCTTGGCAACGGCTCGTCACGTTCCGCGGCTGCCGCCCCGACCGCTCATCGGCCCGATGCTGATCTCGGGGACGTGCGGATCGCTCGCCATCGTCGCCTTCGCGCTCGGGGCCCAGCAAGGATCGCTGGCCACCGTGGCGGTGTCGGCGTCGATGTTCCCGGCGGTGTCGGCCACGCTGGCTGCGCTGTTCGACGAGGACACGCTGCGGTGGTGGCAGATGATCGGCATCCTGGGCGTGATCGCCGGGATCTCGCTGATGGCGCTCAGCTGAACGCCGCGTTCGCGTGTCAGCGGGCGCGTTCGATGTGCTTTGCGACCAGGTTCTCGAGGGCTTCCTGGTGTCCGCTGGTGCGGGTGGGCTCCTTGTCGCTCGCCAATTGGGCGTCGTGGAGATCCTGCAGGCTGGAACCACCGGTGATATCGGTCGCTGTGTCCCAGCCGGCATAGCGGTCGGCGAGGCGACGGTCGAGTTCGCCGTCGTCGATGATCGAAGCGGCCGCCACCAGCGCGCGCGCCATCGTGTCCATCCCGCCGATGTGGGCGTGGAAGAGATCGTTGCGTTCGCTCGACTGTCGACGCAGCTTGGCGTCGAAGTTCATGCCGCCCGTCGTGAAGCCGCCGCCGCGCAGGATCTCGAGCATGCCCAGGGTCATCTGTTCCACCGACACCGGGAACCGGTCGAGGTCCCAGCCGAGACGGTCGTCGCCGGCGTTGGCGTCGATCGACCCGAAGATCCCTGCAGTGAATGCGGTGGCGATCTCGTGGGCGAAGTCGTGACCGGCGAGTGTGGCGTGGTTCACCTCGATGTTCACCTTGACCTCGTTCTCGAGACCGTATTTCTGGAGGAACGAATACACCGTCGCGACGTCGTAGTCGTACTGGTGCTTCGTCGGCTCGAACGGCTTCGGCTCGATGAGGATCGTGCCTTCGAAACCAATCGCATGCTTGTGCTCGATCACCATGTTGAAGAACCGGCCGAGCTGGTCGAGTTCACGGCGCATGTCGGTGTTGAGCAACGTGTCGTACCCTTCGCGGCCGCCCCACAGCACGTAGTTCTCGCCGCCGAGCCGGTGGGTTGCGTTCATGCAGTGGGCCACCTGGGCAGCCGCGTAGCGGAACAGATCCGGGTCGGGATTCGTGGCGGCACCCGCTTGGAAGCGCGGGTGCGAGAACATGTTTGCGGTCCCCCACAGCAGACGGACACCCGTGCGCTCCTGATGGCCGGCGGCCAACTCCACCATCTCGTCGAAGTTCCGGCACGACTCGGCGAACGTCGAACCCTCCGGCGCGATGTCGCGATCGTGGAAACAGTAGAACGGCGCGCCGAGTTTCGCGAGGAACTCGAACGCGACCTCCATCTTCTCCTTCGCGGCGGCCATCGGGTCGCGACCGGGTTCCAGCCACGGTCGATCGAGGGTGCCGGCGCCGAAGATGTCGATGCCCTCGGAGTTGAACGAATGCCAGTACGACACGGCAAAGCGCAGGTGCTCGGCCATCGTCCTCCCGGCGACGACACGGTCGGCGTCGTACCAGCGGAACGACAACGGATCGTCCGAGTCAGGACCTTCGTAACGAATCAGGTCGACATCGGGAAAGAAAGCGTCGGACATTGGCTTCTCGGTTCTGTGAGCGGGTGGATCGGGCCAGCGACGCCGGGCCGACGTTTGTAGACAACTATGACAAACATCGGTCTACAGTGCAACCATGCAATCGGCAGCCCGGGCGTCGCAGGTTCGCCGCTCCAATCTCGCGCTCGTGCTCGATCTCGTTCGGCGCCATGGTCCGATGTCACGTTCGGCGATCGTCGCTGCAACCGGACTCACGCGCAGCGCGATCGCCGGTCTGCTCGGCGAGTTGACCGAATTGCGTTTGGTGGTCGAGTCGCCACCGGCCCCCGACGGCAGCCCTGGCCGGCCATCACCCGTCGTGAGTGTCGACAGCCAGCACGTCGGAGCGCTGGCGATCGAAGTGATGGTCGATGAGATCGCCGTCTCGATCGTGTCGCTCGACGGGGCGATCGTCACGTCGATCCGCCGCTCGCGTCCACGCCGGCGCCTGTCGGTTCGGCACACCATCACCGACATCGCCGCGCTCGTCGAACGAGTCGACGAACAGCGTCGCTCCGTAGGGCGCTCGGGAACCCCCCGCAATCTGCTCGGGATCGGCGTCTCGGTCCCAGGCGTGGTTCGAGGCGCCGACAACATCATCGTGGTCGCGCCCAACCTCGGATGGGTCGAAGCCGATCTGGCCGGGCCGCTCGCCGAGACGCTCGGCAACGGGCTTGCGATCCGCATCGGCAACGACGCCGACCTCGGTGCGCAGGCTGAATCGCTTTTCGGTGCGGGCGTTGGTTCGGATCTCATGCTGTTCATCTCCGGCGAGGTCGGCGTGGGCGGAGGTGTGGTGATCGACGGAGTGCCGCTCGTCGGGCACTCCGGGTTCGCTGGCGAGGTCGGGCACCTGCCGGTCAATCCCGACGGGCGATCGTGTCGATGCGGCGCCACCGGCTGTTGGGAGACCGAGGTCGGCGAGCAGGCGTTGCTTCGCCGCGCTGGGCTCGCCGAGGACGGCGGCACACTCGCGGTCGAGCGGTTTCTCGCGCTCGCCGACGAAGGCAACCCGCTGGCGCTCGCCGCGTTGAACGAAGAAGCGAGATGGCTGGCGGTCGGTCTCACCGGTTTGATCAACGTGCTCGACCCCGACCGCGTCGTGATGGCTGGGCTGCTCGGCCGCGTGCTTCCGTACGTCAAGCCTCAGCTCGATCGGGAGCTCGCGATCCGACGATTCCGCGACGCCCAACGGGAGATTCCGATCCTGGCAGCCTCGCTCGGGGCCGCTGCGATCACCGTTGGAGCGGCTGAATTGGCGTTTGGTGCACTCGTCGACGATCCCGCCAGAGTGATGGCCACAGTGCCCAGTGCTTGACATCGTGGCATCGATTCTGCATAAACTTGTAGAAGTTTGTTGATCATGTTTACAAACCTCTGGCCAACCGACTCTTGCGAGGGTTACCTCGCAGGCAGCTGAACACCCGTCGAGACCTCTCGACGACAACACTCCTGAGGGGGACAACCGTGAACAAGTCCACACGTCGGGCTCTGTGCATCGTCGGAGCGCTTACGCTCGTGACGGCTGCATGTGGCAGTGACGATTCAAGTAGCAGCGACACCAGCGCAAGCGGCACCACCGCCAGCGGTGAGGCCCCGGCCGGTACCGACGGGGGAACCGCAGCCGGTGGCAAGGTCGGATTCATCCTTCCGGACTCGGCCTCGTCGGTCCGCTGGGAATCCTTCGACCGGCCGCTCATCACCGCAGCCTGCGAAGAGGCCGGCATCGAATGTGACATCCAGAACGCCGAAGGCGACAAGAACAACATGGCGACCATCGCCGATCAGATGATCGCTGATGGCGTTGGCGTGCTGGCGATCGTCAACCTCGACTCCGAGTCGGGCGCCGCGATCCAGGAAAAAGCCGCTGCAGCTGGTGTCAAGAACATCGACTACGACCGGCTCACGCTCGGCGGTTCTGCTGACGTCTACGTGTCGTTCGACAACGTTGCGGTTGGCACGGCCCAGGGCGAAGGCATCATCGAGTGCCTCGGTGGCGCCGGCGCCGTCGAAGGCAAGAAGATCATCCAGCTCCACGGCTCGCCGACGGACAACAACGCCACGCTGTTCAAGCAGGGCTACCAGACGGCGATCGAAGGCAGCGGTCTCGAGACGGTCGGCGAGGAAGCCGTCCCCGACTGGGACAATGCCGAAGGTGGCGTCATCTTCGAGCAGCTGCTGACCGCTGCAGGCGGTGAGGTCGACGGCGTGCTCGTCGCCAACGACGGTCTGTCGCTGGCTGCACAGCAGGTCCTCGCCGATGCGGGCCTGACGGTGCCGGCCACCGGTCAGGATGCCTCGCTGGAAGGCCTCCGCGCCATCCTGCAGGGCACGCAGTGCATGACGGTGTACAAGCCGGTCGTCGAAGAGGCCAACGGTGCAGTCGCTGCCGCCGTCGCCCTCCTCAACGGCGATGACCTCACCACGATTGCCAACGCCACCATCGACAACGAGAATGGCGAGATCCCGTACGTTCAGGCTGAGATCCAGCCGATCTACATCGATGACGTCAAGATTCCGGCCGCCGACGGCTTCGTCGACGTCGCCGAACTCTGCGAAGGCATCGAGGACCTCTGCACCGAGAACGGCGTCGAGTGACCTGAAAATGCGGCGCCCTCGAGGCGTTGCATGGCAGTCTGGTGCCGACTCGGATCGTCCGAGTCGGCACCAGTTCTGTGTCGGAGAAGGTTGACAGGGTGGGAATGAGTCCAGGGGAGGGCGAAATGGGGGAGGCGATGCCTGAAACAGCGTCGTCGGTCGCGTCGGCGGCCACGGCCGTCGAGCCGTTGCTGGCGGCGACCGGGATCAACAAGAGCTTCGGCCCGGTGCATGTGCTGCACGATGTCGATTTCAAGGTGTTCCCCGGGACGGTCACCGCGCTGATCGGCGACAACGGCGCGGGCAAGTCAACCCTGATCAAGTGCATTGCCGGGATCTACGGGATGGACACGGGGTCGATGCGCTTCGATGGCGATGACGTCCACATCGCAAGCCCTCGGGACGCCGCAGAGCTCGGGATCAAGGTCGTGTATCAAGACCTCGCGTTGTGCGACAACCTCGACATCGTCCAGAACATGTTTCTCGGGCGTGAGATCGTTCGGCGAGGAACGCTCGACGAGCATGCGATGGAGATGGCAGCACGCGAGACGCTCGCCTCGCTCTCCGTGCGAACCGTCAAGAGTGTTCGCCAACCGGTGTCGTCGCTGTCGGGTGGCCAACGCCAGACGGTCGCGATCGCCAAGGCCGTCCTCGGCAAGTCGAAGCTGGTGGTGCTCGACGAGCCGACTGCGGCGCTCGGCGTCGCCCAGACCGAGCAGGTGCTCGAACTCGTTCGTCGGCTCGCCGCGAGCGGAGTCGGTGTCGTGCTGATCTCCCACAACATGAACGACGTGCTGGAGGTAGCCGACCGAGTGTGTGCGATGTATCTCGGCCGGATCGCCGCCGACATTCCCACCGGCACAGGCGTCCGGCGCGAGACGCTGGTCGAGCTGATCACATCCGGGAGCTCCGGTTCACACGGCCTCGTCGACGGACTCGTCGGATGACCACCACCGAGAACACTCCCGACGCCGGGCAACAGCCGGCGGGTGTCAGCCAGGCGCTCAGCGACTTCTCGCTCGACGAACAGCAGAACAGCCTGTCCGATGTCTTTCGTGCCAGCATCACTCGCCTGAAGTCTGGCGACCTGGGCTCGGTTCCGGCAGTTCTCGCGATCGTTGCGCTCGTCGCGATCTTCGGGTTCTCTCGGCCGGACAGCTTCCTGTCACTGCTCAACTTCGCCAACTTCCTCGATCAGGCGTCGTCGGTCATCGTGATTGCGATGGCGGTCACATTCGTGCTGCTGCTGGGCGACATCGACCTCTCCGCGGGCTTCACCGCCGGGGTGTCCGCCGCTGTTCTCGCCACGAGGCTCCAAGATGGTTGGCCGCTGGCAACGTCGCTGTTGGCGGCGTTCGGAGTCGCGATCGTACTCGGGTTGTTCACGGGCTTCATGGTGGCAAAGGTCGGCATCCCGTCGTTCGTGGTGACGTTGGCGAACGTGCTGCTGTTCCAAGGGATCCTGCTGCTCATCGTCCGCGACGGCGGCAGTGTGCGCATCAACAACGACTTCATCAACAACGTGGTGGGCGGCACGCTGAGCCCTGCGCAGTCGTGGATCGTCGCCGTGGGCGGCCTCGGCCTGTATGGCCTGTCCCAGTTCCGTCGTCAGCGACTTTCGTACGGTTCGGTGCCCATGTCGCTGGTGGTGATTCGCCTCGCGATCGGGGCGGTTCTCGTCGGGGTCGTGACCTCCTTGCTCAACCAGAACCGGGCCTTCGCGTCCGCGCCTGAGCCCATCACCGGCATGCCGATCGTGATTCCGGCAATCGCGATCTTGGTCGTGGTGTTGAGCTTCGTGCTCGATCGGCTGCGATACGGGCGGTTCCTCTACGCAGTGGGTGGCAACCGCGAGGCGGCTCGCCGTGCCGGCATCAACGTCCAGTGGGTCGAGTGGTCGGCGTTCGTGTGCACCGCCATCGTCGCCGCGATTGGCGGCATCTTCTTGGCGTCGCGCGTCAACTCGGTCGACTCGAACACCGGCGCAAACGACACGCTGTTGCTCGCAGTCGGTGCTGCGGTGATCGGCGGAACGTCGTTGTTCGGTGGTCGAGGTCGGATGATCAACGCCGTGCTCGGCGGACTCGTACTCGCGCTGATCCCCAACGGATTGGGCCTGATCGGCAAGACGGCGATTTTCGGCTGGGAAGTCGACTTCAGCAGCTCGGGCGTCAAGTTCATCTGCTCGGGTCTCGCACTGCTCGTGGCGTCATCGGTCGACGCCCTGAGCCGCAAACGCACCGCCTAGCTCTTGCCGATCAGCCACGTCGTTCACGACGTCTTCGACCTCGCCGCCCTCCCTTGGGGAACTCTGTGACACCCCCTCATCATGATGGGAGGCATGAACACCTCAGCCCGCACCGCCGCCTGCTCCACGACACTCGACGCCCGTGACACGGCGTCCATCGAACAGCTCACGCTGCTCCCCACGACATCGACACCTGCCCGTTTCCTCCTCAGCAAGGACACCCGCGAACGGGGCCTCCGTCACGTCGCCGAGATCCGTGAGATGCTCGCCCGCAACGATCGAGCCGCGTGAGTCGATTACCTGTTTCGCTCAACCCGCCGAGGGTGACAGGTCGGTCACGGCCTGCCAGTAGTCGAGTTCGGGGTCGAGCGGGAGGATCGCCAGCGAACTGGTGGTCACGCCGTTGTCGAAGTAGGCCTGGATCTTGGCTCGGCACTCGGCGGGCGAGCCGTGCACGACGAGGTCATCGACCACTTGGTCGGGAATTGCAGCGAGCGCCGCCTTGCGGTCGCCGGCCTTCCAGGAGTCCCACATACCCTGCAACTGATCGCCACGCCCGAGCCATTCGTGGAACGCGGCGTACACCGGCACGTTGAGATACGCAGCGATGGCGAACTTCGCTGCGGCCCTCACGACTTCGGCGTTCTCGCTGGGGCAGCAGAAGATCCGAGCCACGATCTCTCGCTCCTCACCGCCTGCGGCGTCGAGGACGACGGGCGCCACCGTGGCCACGTCCTCGGGCGACAGCCAGTTGATGATCGCACCGTCGGCCTCACGACCGGCGAGGCGCAGCATCCCTTCGCGCAGCGCAGCGACGAGGATCGGCGGGGTCTGTTCGGGGCGCACACCGAGCTTGAAGCCGTTGACCTCGAACGTGTCGTAGGTGTGCTTGATCTTCTCGCCGCTCAGGGCATCCTTCAGGAACCGCACGACGTCGCGCACCTTCTTGTACGGCTCTTCGAACGGCACGCCGTTCCACCGTTCGACGATCACGTTGCTCGACGAGCCGATCCCGATCGCGAAGCGTCCGGGGGCGGCGTCGGCCATCGACGCGACGCTCTGCGCCATGTACGCGGGGGCGCGGGTGTAGGCCGGAACGATCGCCGTACCCAGCCGGAGCCGAGGCTCCCAGGCAGCTGCCAGAGCGAGCGGGGTGAACGCATCTGCGCCATCGGACTCGGCCGACCAGATGTCGGTGTAGCCCATGTCGGCGAGGGCGCCGAGCTTGTCTCGGTGGCTGTGGAGCGGGCCGGGAAGTGGAACGGTCATGCCGGGACGGATCGGGAGCACCATGGCGCCGACACTACGCAGTCGACACCGGGTGCGACGATCCGCCCGTTTCGCCATCCGTGTGAGCGACAACACGCTCCGACGACATGGTCGCTCGCGCGGACCTCGGTCAGCGCTTCCAGTAACGCACGATCACCGATTGGCTCGCGGTGGCGAGCAGTGTGCCGTCCTCGGCGAACATGTGCACGAGCCCGTGACCGAAGCCGCGCTCGACGGCGTGCACCCGGATGTCCATCAGCACCCACTCGGTCGGCACGATCCGGCACACGCGCAGCGTGTTGTCGAGGCTGTTGCCGCCGGCTCGGGCACCGAGCGCTTGACCGATTCCCATCGGAACGAAGTCGCCCAGGATCGCGAGCGTCGTGGCATCCACTCCGGTGATCACGTCGGGCAGGCGCGCCCACAGCATCGTCTGGCCGTCACCCTGCACGCTGCCGTCGAGTTCCTCGTACGGACGAGCCTTGACCATCCGTTCCTCAAGCCGATCGTTGATCGTGCCGGCCATCTCGGAGAAGTTCGGCCGCTCAGGGCAGTCCACGGGCGCGGGCACGTCGGCAGGCATCACCTCCCACTGGCCTGACGCCTCCATCGGACGATCGCCGAGCGCCGCGTTGACCGTCAGGATCTCGCGGTCGGCGACGTGGCAGACGGCTCGGGCCTGCGTGATCTGGTGGCCGTCGACGGCGATCGTGACATCGATGTCGACGACCTCACCCGGCTTCGCGTACGACAGGTACTGCGCAGTTGCCCACACGCACCCGCGCCCCGACGTACCCTCCATCGCCGAGATCGCCGCACCGAGACCTGACCCTCCGAACAGGAAGTTGCCGGTCGTCGAGATGCCCTCGGTGACGGGCAATTTCCAGCGGAACGGGTTGTGAGTGGGTTCAAGTCCGAGAAAAGTCCGCGAGTCCATGCGACGCCGATCGTAGGCGGGCCGTACAGTGCCGCCCCATGAGTTCTGACACCTGGCAGGGAGATGCAGTCGGTCTGGTCCAAGCGTTCCGGGAGGGTGAGCGATCACCGAGCGAGGAACTCGAGGCGACATTCGCCGCCGTCGACGCCAGCGAGTTGAACGCCGTGTGCTTCGAAGACCGCGACGCTGCTCGGGCAGCGGCCGCGGCCGCTGACGTGCGTCTTCCGTTCGGTGGCGTACCGGTCGGCGTCAAGGAACTGACACCGGTGCAGGGGTGGCCTGACACCGAGGCGTCGGTTCCGCTGCGCGACGGCATTGCGTCACACACGGCCACGATGGTGCAACGTCTCGTCGAACGAGGTGGGGCCGTGCTCGCCGGGCAGACCACCGCCAGCGAGTTCGGGGGAGTCAATCTGACACGTACCAAGCTGCACGGCGCCACCCACAACCCGTGGCAGCACGGCAAGACGCCGGGTGGTTCGTCCGGCGGGTCGGCGTCAGCGGTCGCCGGATCCATCTACCCGATCGCCACCGGCGGCGACGGTGGCGGATCGATCCGGATCCCCGCCGGGTTCACGGGGTTGGTCGGGTTGAAGGGCACGTTCGGACGCATCCCTCGCGGGCCGCACGCCGAGTACGGCAACCTCACCGTGTCGACCGGCTGCATGGCCCGCTCGGTTCGTGACACCGCCCGCTGGTTCGACGTCACCAACGGCCACGACCCACGTGACCCGCTGAGCCTGCCGCGAGTCGAGGGCTGGGAAGCCGACCTCGGCTCGCACCCCGACGCGCTCCGAGGTGCCCGTGTGGCCGTGGTCGCCGACTGGGGCGGCGCTGTCGTGTCGCCGATCATGTGGGAGTTGCTCGAGGAGGCCGCGGCCGCGCTGATCTCGGACTGCGGGCTTCGACGGGTCGACGACCTCGACACCAACGTGCCGCGGATGGGTGGCGCCTGGTCGATCTCCGGGATGATCTCGATCGCTTCGCAGCTCGGCGACAAGTGGCCCGACTGCGCCGACGACCTCACCCCGGAGATGCGCTACGGCCTCGAGGCGACGGCCGGCAAGTACGACGCCACCGCCCGCGCCCGCATCGAGCGACGCCGCACCGAGGTCAACGAAGCAATGGCACGGATCTTCGATCCGTCCGACGGCGTCGACTTCGTGCTCACCGCCACCAACCCCGACATCGCGTTCGACGCCGAGGGCCCGATCGCGTCGGTGTTCGGTGGCATCGAAGCAGGTGCGGCCAACAACGGGCGCCTGACGTTCCCGGCCAACCTCCACGGGAACCCGGCAATCTCCGTGCCCGCCGGGTTTCTCGACGGACTCCCCATCGGCCTACAGATCGTCGGCCGCCACTTCGCCGAGCCGCTGCTGCTCGACCTCGCCCTCACCATGGAACGCAGCCGCCCCTGGCCCCTCACGTCTCAGCACGAGTGATGAGTTTCCGCGCGACCTGTCCGCGCGAAGACTCATCGCTTCTGAATCGATCCGACGAGTGATGAGTTTCCGCGCGACCTGTCCGCGCGAAGACTCATCGCTTCTTCGGGGTCTGTCCGGGTACGAGAGGACCACACGTCGCGCATAGGTTCCGGGTCATGAAGGTGGCACTGACCGTCAATGACTTCCTGCGTCGAGCCGAGCTCGTGTACCCCGATCGGGCGGCGATCGTGGACGAACCCGATCAGCCAGCGGAGTCGTGGGGCTTGATCACGTACCGCGAGATGGCCGAGCGGGCGCGGGCAATGGCTGCGGGGCTCGACGAGCTCGGCATCGGCGTCGGCGAACGGGTGGCGATGGTCAGCCACAACTCCGCACGGCTGCTCACCGCGCTGTTCGGCGTGTCCGGATCGGGCCGGGTGCTCGTGCCGATCAACTTCCGCCTCGTCGCCGAGGAGGTCAAGTACATCGTCGCCCATTCCGGAGCCCGGCTGTTGCTCGTCGACCCAGAGTTGGCCGACGCCATGGCCGACGTCGAATGCGAGCGCAAGCTGATCATCGGCACCGACAGCGACACCGTGCTGATGAAGTTCGGGGTCGAGCCCGCAGCGTGGGAGGCCGACGAGGACGCCACCGCCACGATCAACTACACCTCGGGCACCACTGCTCGCCCCAAAGGTGTGCAGCTCACCCACCGCAACCTGTGGCTCAACGCCAGCATCTTCGGCTGGCACATGGGCGTCAACGACCGCGACGTGTACCTCCACACGCTCCCCCAGTTCCACTGCAACGGCTGGGGCATGTTGTACGCCGTCACGGGGATGGGCGCCGAGCACATCATGATCCGCAAGATCGACGGCGCCGAGATCCTGCGCCGCGTCGACGAGCACGGCGTGACCCTGATGTGCGGTGCGCCCGCCGTGCTCAACATGGTCCTCGACGCCGCCGCCACGTGGGAGGCCGACACCGGCCGCCCGATCCCCGGGCGTGACCGGGTGCGGATCGTCGTGGCTGGCGCTCCCCCGCCGACCCGCACGATCGAGCGGACCATGACCGAACTCGGGTGGGAGTTCGTCCAGATCTACGGTCTCACCGAGACCACGCCCGTGATCACGATGAACCGGAGTCGGGCCGAGTACGACGACCTCTCCCCCGCAGAACAGGCCGCGAAGCTCAACCGGGCCGGCGCTCCCGTGGTCGGGTGCACGATGGCGATCGACACGCAGGGCGAGATCCTCGCTCGCGGCAACATGGTGATGGGCGGCTACTGGGACCAGCCCGACCAGACCGCCGCAGCGATCCACGACGGCTTCTTCCACACCGGCGACGGTGGCATCATCGACGACGATCACTACGTCGTGATCTCCGACCGCAAGAAGGACGTGATCATCACCGGCGCCGAGAACGTGTCGTCGATCGAGGTCGAAGACGTGCTGTTCCAGCACCCTGACGTCACCGAGGTCGCCGTCATCGGGATCCCCGACGAGAAATGGGGCGAACTGGTCACCGCACTGGTGGTGATCACGCCGGGGAGTTCACTCACCGAGGCCGAGCTGATCGCGTTCGCGAAGACCAAGCTCGCCGGCTACAAGTGCCCGAAGAAGATCGAGTTCCGCGACGAACTGGCCCGCACCGCCACCGGCAAGCTCCAGAAGTTCAAACTGCGCGAGCCCTTCTGGGTCGACCAGTCCCGCCAGATCAACTGACGACAGCCGCGCTCGGCTCACCGGTGAGAGTTGTGTGCAACTGTCCCGCTCACCTCTCACCGCAACCGGGTGTCGCTGCGGATGCGGGCGTCACTCGAGAGTGGCGTAGTTGGTGCTGCGGTCGTCGGTGCGGGTGCCAACGACGGCGTCGACGCACTCGGCGAGATCGGCCAGGTACTCGTCGATCACACCGGTGTTCGAATTGCTGATCGTCGAGTGCAGGTTGTCGGGCGGGCCCTGACGGTCGTGGAACCAGCCTTTGGCCAGAAGCGCGTCGCCGAGGGCGAACATGTCGATCTCCGGGTCGAACGCCGGGTCCGACGCCATCGCCACCAAGTGGAACTGGCCATCGCCGAGCACCCGGATGCCGTCGATCACCCCCACCCCGGCGCGGAACTGATCAGCGTTCACCAACATCTGGCGCGTGAGGTCGAGGTACCCGTCGACGCCGAGGTGCGACATCACCGCCCACGCACACGCCATCGGGAGACCCGACCGCGTGCCCTGCATGTTCGGTGACGCATAGAACCCGCCGAGCCAGCCGTCGAACACGAACGTCTGATAGGCGCGTGACTGCTTGTTGCAGTGCAAGATCACCGACACGCCCTTGGGTGCGTAGCCGAGTTTGTGGATGTCGGCCGAGATCGTGGTGACCCCGTCGACACGGAAGTCCCACGGCTTCACCTCGCGGCCGAGCATCTCGACGAACGGCAGCACGAAACCACCCATGCACGCGTCGACGTGACAGTTGGCGCCGATCGAGGCCGCCAGCGCGGCGATGGCCGGGATGTCGTCCTGCACGCCCTGCGGATACTGCGGCGCCGAGCCGACCACCAGCACGGTGTTGTCGTTGCACACTGCCGCCATCGCCTCGACGTCGGCGGTCCAGTCGTCCTTCACGGGCGCTTTGTGGAGCGTCAGACCGAAGTTGTGCGCAGCCTTGTGGAACGCCGCGTGGGCCGACTCGGCGACCACCATCTCCGGCTCGGTGATCCCGCGTTCGGCGGCACCGCGCTCTCGAGCAGCAAGGACACCGCACAGAATCGACTCGGTGCCGCCGCTCGTGAGGAATCCAGCCACCTCGTCGTCACCGTGCAACAGCCCGGCGGTCCAGCCGACGACCTCGGACTGGATCTGGCCGAGCGATGGGAACGCCTTGGTGTTGAGCGCGTTCTCGTGCAGGTACAAACGGGCTGCCTGCTCGGCCACCTCGTGCACGGACGGCCCACCGTCGTAGACCATTCCGAACGTCCGGCCGTCGGCCCACTTCACGTCGTTGACGCGCTTGTCCGTGAGGTCGCCGATCACGTCGTCGACTGGCCGGCGCTGCTGGTGGAGGGAAGCCATGCCGGACAGTGTCGCGCATCGCGACCCACGAACCGAGCACGAGCGCGGGTCGGCGACGAGGTGGGGCTCTACCCTGCACACCATGCAGCTCGCCGACCTCCGCATCTTCACCGAACCCCAACAGGGCGCCTCCTACGGCGACCTGCTTGCCGTGGCCGTGCGCGCCGAGACGCTCGGATACGGCGCGTTCTTCCGCAGCGACCACTTCTTGGCCATGGGTGCCGACGACGGATTGCCGGGCCCGACTGATGCGTGGGTGACCCTGGGTGGCCTCGCCCGCGAGACGTCCACGATCCGCCTGGGCACGCTCGTGACGTCGATGACGTTCCGGCTGCCCGGGCCGTTGGCGATCAGCGTGGCCCAGGTTGACGACATGTCGAACGGGCGGGTGGAACTCGGCCTCGGCGCCGGCTGGTTCGAGCAGGAACACGAGGCGTACGGGATCCCGGTCCCGCCGCTCGGCGAGCGCTTCGATCGGCTCGAAGAGCAGCTCGAGATCATCACCGGGCTGTGGGCGACACCCGTCGGCGAGACGTTCGAGTCGCCCGGAGGTCACTATCCGATCACCAACTCGCCGGCGCTGCCGAAGCCGGTGCAGGCGCCCGTACCAATCGTGATCGGTGGAGGTGGACCGAAGCGCACCCCGGCACTTGCAGCCCGATTCGCAACGGAGTTCAACACGCCGTTCGTACCGATCGAGTTCTTCACCAAGCAGTGCGACCGGGTGCGAGCGGCCTGCACGTCGATCGACCGCGACCCGGCGTCGATGGCATTCTCGGCCGCGCTCGTCGTGTGCGTTGGCGCCGATGAAGCCGACGTGGCCCGGCGGGCGAAAGCCATCGGGCGCGAGCCCGACGAACTGCGCACCAACGGTGTCGCCGGCACCCCCGACGAGGCGGCCGCGACGATCCGTCGTTGGGCCGACGCCGGCGCGGACCGGATCTACCTCCAGGTACTCGACCTCGCCGACCTCGATCACCTCGACCTGATCGCCACCGAGGTCGCCCCCCTCCTCAGCCGGTGACGAATCCGCCGGCGGCCAACGCACGGTCGACCATGCCGGCGAGACGAACGGTGTCGCTCGGGTTCTCGCCGCTGACCGTGACCGCCCACGTCACGTTGTCGGCCCGGTCGAGCACCATGGCGTGGGTGCTCTCGATCGTGCCGGTGTGACCGGCCGCTCCCCCGCCGTACAGGATGACGCCCATGCCGTACCCGCGGTCGGGGCTGAGCGGATCGTTCACCGCCGTTTTCATCACCGCAACCGTCGAGGCTTCGAGCGGCTTCCAGCCGGGTGTGTCCAGATCGAGCGAGTCGAGGATCGTCACGAGGTCGGTCGGCGACGCCACCCACGCACCTGCTGCGCCGAGCACCTCCATGTAGTTGCGCCCCGGCACGCTGCGATGCACGACATCTCCCGGGCCCGGATCGGCCGTCGGGGCAAGGCGCATACCCGAGATCCCGAGTGGGGTGAGCAGCCGCTCGTACACGACCTGTTCGTAGTCCTGACCCGTGAGCTGTTCGATGAGCAACCCGAGAACGCAGAAGTTCATGTTGCTGTAGCGGAACCCGGCGCCCTGCAACGATCGGGTCACACCGACCGCCGCGGCTTCCTCGCACGAGTCGACCTGATTGCGGAAGAACAGGTTCTCGTACTGCGGGAATCCCGAGGTGTGTGTCAGGAGTCGACGCACCGTGAGATCGGCCACACCGGCGCTCGGTGACTGCACACCGACGGCGCTCGCGACGTCGGTGCCGATTGGATCGTCGAGACCGACGAGGCCCTCCTCCACCAACTGCAGCACCGTGATCGCCGTGATCGTCTTGGAGATACTGGCGATACGGAACTTGTCAGTGGACCCGACTGCGTCGAGGGCGTCAGGGACGCGCACCCCCATCGCCGCTTCGTGGACGATGTCGCCGTCGATCGACACGGCCACCGACACGGCGTCGGAACCTCCGCCGAGCACCGATTCGTCGAGCGTCGCGTCGAACGCTTCCCACCCGGTGAGCTGGGGCGGGGCAGCGGCCGACCCGCCGGGGGGTGGCAGTGGGGCGATCGTGACCCGATCGATGTCGTAGCCGGGGAACGGCAGGGGGTCGCGTTCAGCGATGTCGAACAGCTCCGTCGGCAACGGCGCAGGTTCGGCCGACGGGCCGTCGGACTCGGCGGTTGGCGGCGAACACGCCGCGAGCACGAGCGCGCCGACGACCCCACACTGGCGTAGGCGTCGTCGGGCTGACATGCCTCCATGATGACCTCCGCCGCAACGCCGATGGCGGCACCTGCATGTCTGTACCCGGTCGAATCGACCAAGATCTGCGGATCTCAGACGACGCGACGCTGCCCAGTGGTTCGTGGTACCTCGGTATGGCCGCGGGGCTCGTGCCGATCGTCGCAGTGCTCGCGCTCGATCCGCAAGGATGGTTTCCGTTCACGGTGGCCAAATGGTGGGCGGTCCTCGTCGTCGCACTGCTCGTTGCGACGGTCGCAACGGCGTGGGGGATGCACCGCGACCGCGCGTTGCCCCCGACGCTGGAGCGGATGACCGTGTGGCTTCTCGCCGGACTGATCGCGCTGATCGGCATCTCGACGATTGGTGCCCTCGACGGCCTGTACGCCTGGGTCGGCACGCCGATCCGACATCTCGGGCTGCTCGCCTGGGTGGTCTTCGCGCTGATGTTCGCCGTCGGGCGCCGCGTCGGTACCGATGAGGCGGCGCGACGAGCGGCGCTGTACTGCGCCCTGGTCGCTGCGCTGTTGCTGGGGCTCTACGCCGTGGTGGAACTCGTCTTCGGGGCTCCCGTCGGGTTCATGTCCAACTCGTCACGGCTCGGCGGCCCGTTCGGTTCTGCTGCGTACCTCGGCGCAGCGTGTTGCCTGTTCCTGCCGGTCACGATCGGCGCTGCGGCCGACACGGGCCAGACTCGAGGTTGGCGGATCGTCGGTGCCCTTGCGTGCGTCAGTGTCGGCGTCGCTGTGCTCGGCTCGGGGAGCCGAGCCGCGCTCGTCGGACTCGCGGTTGCGGGCATCGCCGTGGGCCTCGCACGCCGCGGACAACCGCGAGCGTCTGCTGCAACGTCGGACCGTCCGGGCCGTCCCATTCGCTGGATCGTTGCGGCGGGCGTCGTCGCCATGGTCGCTGTGGCCGTGGCAATCCGAGCCGGCGTGTTCGAGCGGTCGGCGGGGTTGGGGTCACGGATCGACGAGTGGCGCGTCGCAACTCGGGCGGTCGCCGACCACGCCGTCGCAGGCGTCGGCCCGGAGGGGTACCGCCTGGTGGTCGGCCAGTTCGTCGACGCCGACTACGTGCGCCGCTTCGGCGAGTCGACCGGCATCGACCGGGCCCACAGCGGCGTGCTCGACGTCGCCGTCACCTCGGGGATCGTCGCCGCCGCCGTGTACGTTGCGCTGCTGGGTGCGGTGTGCTGGAGCGCCTGGCGGCTCGCTCGCCGCAGTTGTGCCATCGACACCGGCATCGCCGGGTCGGTGATCGCCTACGCCGTCCACCAGCAACTGTTGTTCCCACTCGCCGAACTCGATCCCGTCTTCTGGCTGCTCGCCGGCATCGTCGTGGTCCGTGCCCGTCCCATCGCCCGCCCTGTCGACCACGACGCTGCGGCCCAGATGGCGTCCGTTGAACCACCGACCCGCCGACGTCGATCGGTCATGACCGCATCCGCAGTGCTGCTCGGCGCTGCAGCAGTGTGTGCAGCGGTGCTGGGCGTACTGGCCGTAGCGGCCGATCGGCTCGCACTCGATGCCGCCAAGGCACGCGACGTCGCCGTCGCCATCGAGCGGGCCGAGGCTGCAACCAATCGAGCTCCGTACGACATCCGCCACCGACTCGTACTCGCTCGGTCGCACGAGCGGGAGCGCTCGCTCGGCGGGGTCGACCGCGCCATCGATGCGGTCGAAGAGGCGCTCGACATCTCACCACTCGAGGTGACCTCGAGATATGAGCACGCGCGGCTGCTCAGCCTCCGCGCCGCCATCACCGGCACCGATACCGACCGGCTCGCTGCATCCACGGCGTGGGAGCGCGAGATCCAGCGCGCCCCGAACTGTGCGCGCTGCCACCTCGGAGCGGGCGGTGCCGCATCGGAGCGAGGTGACATCGAAGCCGCTCGCACGTCGCTGCACATCGCCGCCGATCTCGGAAACGACGAGGCACTCGAAGTGCTCGATCGCATCGAGGAAGAATGATGGAACCGATCAGCAGGCTCGGGCGTGTACATCACGTGTCCGCAGTCCACCCCGGTTCGACCACCGGCGAGATTCCCGTCATCGGCGAGATGCAGATGGTGGTGATCGAGTCGGCCCCCGACTTCGACGCCTTCTACCGACAGGCTCGACCGTCGGTCGGGCGGGCGCTGGCACTCACCCTGCGCGACATCGACCTTGCGACCGACTCGGTCGATGAGGCGATGGTGCGCGCGTCTCAGCGATGGGACCACGTCGGTCGCCTCGACAATCCGGCTGGCTGGGTCTACCGGGTCGGCTTGAACCATGCGCGCAGTCGGCTGCGACGGTTGCTGCGGCGGGTGCCCCCTCCCGCCCCAGCAACCGAGTTCACCGTGGCCGACCCCGCCATTGCACTGGCGTTGGAGGAACTGTCCGTCGACCACCGAGCCGTGGTGGTGTGCCGCCTGCTGCTCGGCTGGTCGGAGGCACAGACCGCCAGCGCCCTCGCGATCCGACCCGGCACGGTGAAGAGCCGCCTCAGCCGGGCATCCACCCAACTCGAACGCCGCCTCCACCACCTCCGCGACGCCTGAACGAACGGACCCACCATGAACGACCAGACCCCGCACGCCAACGACCTCCCCGACACCTCCTCATCGCTGGACGCCCTCACCGAGCGGCGCCTACGCGATCACCTCGCCGCCAGCGCCGAGCACGTCACACTCCCCGATCTCGAACCATCCCGCGTGCGCCACACCGCTCGCCAACGGACCATCCGCCGCCACCGTGCGGTCGTCGGCGGCGTCGCCGCCGCGACGGTCATGGGCATGATCGTCGGCGTCCAGGCGCTGTCGGGTGGCAGTGGAGGCGGCGGTATCCGTCTCACTGAAGGAGAAGCCACCGCCACCGAG
The DNA here is from genome assembly GCA_038321235.1 of Acidimicrobiales bacterium. GTDB lineage: Bacteria > Actinomycetota > Acidimicrobiia > Acidimicrobiales > Ilumatobacteraceae > Sva-07. Next base: position 57,552 of record JBBQEU010000002.1, read on the forward strand.
TCGAACATTTCGGCCAATCCCCCTGCCACACCCACGGGCACCACGTTCGAGGCGCCACCCGCGCAACTCGGCGAGCCCGCCTTCGTGTGGAAGGTGGTCGAGGCTGAACAATCGCGGAGCATCGTGTCGACGTTCAACGGCGGCGGCACCCAGTCGTTCCCGGGACTCGCGGTGTCCACATCGCCGGGACGCTCGAACGACTACGACAACATCACACCGTCGGTGTGGCGCACCAGCGACGGCGTCTCGTGGGAGCAGACGGACCTCGCGTTGCCGTTCGGCAGCAACGGCGTCTGGGAAACAGTCGCGTCCGAGGGCCATCTGTTCACCTTCGGTACGGCGCCCGGTATTGCCGCCACCGATCCGAACCCGCTGCAGGTCGCGGTCGCCGGAGTCGACAGTGCGGACTGGACCGTCAGCGACCTGCCGTTCGACACCAACGCTGCGACCGATCTGCCCTTCGTTGTCAACGGTCTGCAACGCCAGGGCGCCCCTGTCGACGGCGGCGTGATCGTGGCCGTCACTCCGTCGGCCGGCTTGGACGCCGTCGAGTTGGCAGATGCCTCCGAAGCGTTCGACCTCGACCAACTGATGGAGATCGGTCCCGACGGGATCAGCGTCAGAGCCGACGGTTGCGGCACCGACGACTACGCACCCGCAACGACCGTCGTGATGTCGGCGAGCGGTGGCCCGGTGGCAACCGCACCGTATTCCACGAGCACGACCACCCCTGACGCCCCACCCGAGTCGGTCGCCACGGCCAACACCGAACCCGACCGCAGCGCTGCCGATTCGTCCGAGTGTCCCCTGGTCGAGCTCACCTGGAACGCCCTCGGTCTGCCTGCAGAGTCCGTCGCTGCGCTGCGTGGCAGCACGACGACCTTCTACCTGGTGGGCGCCGACGGCGCGATCACGCCGGTCGAGTCGCCGACACCCGGCGCGCAGTTCGCAACCTCGGGCAACGGGAACTCAGCCGACTTCGTCGCCACCGACAACTTCGGGAACTGGGCCACCGACCGGTCGATGTACCGCTTCGCCAACGGCACCTGGCAGGCACTGCCGATGACGTTCGACAACTGGGCTACGGCCCCGCTGCGCCTCGGGGAGACCACGGTCGGCTTCGGCTACCCCGCTGGCGACCATCCGTCCGGACCGAAGTTCGCGACGGTCGGCGCCGACGGCAGCGCTTCGTTCGTCGACACCGACCCGCTCTTCGACCAGTATTCGATCGTGTCGCCGAGCAGCGCCGCCGTGGCGGCCAGCCAGTGGGTGTCGACGGTGTCGACCACCCGTGACGAACTGGCAGCAGCAGGCGGCGCCGAGTTCACCGAGGGCGGCGTGACCGTCCGCCAGGAGTCCATGGAGCGTTCTCCGGTGTTCATCGATGCCGCGACCGGCGCCGTGATCCCCGAATCAGATCTGCGCTACGACGACGACAACACGATCACCGCACGCAACGCGGCCGGCGAGGTGATCGGGACCGTGTCCTGGGACGACATCTACAGCCGGCTCTCAGCGCCGTACGAAACACCCGAACGAGCAGCAGCCGACTGGAGCATCCTCACCACCGCCGACGGCGCGACGTTCGCCCGTGAGTCGGTCGCCGAACTCCTCGGCGTCGAGCCCTCGGCGATCAACTACGTGCCACGGGTGTACAGCGACGGCACCCAGGTGGTCGTGGTGGTCACGCTGAACGAGCGCTACCCCGACGACTCCCGCAAGCAGGTCGCCCTCGTCGGGACCCCCATCGGCTGACCCGACCCCGAGCGATGAGTTTCCGCGCGACCTGTCCGCGCGGAAACTCATCGCTCATCGTCCGGCTACTGGTAGCTGATGTAGATCGGCGTGGGCTGCACCGACAACGAAGCGGCCGGCGTCGGCGTCGGGCTGTCCTCGTCGTAGAAGTTCTTCCACCCGGTCAACGCGCCGGCCGGAAGGTCGGCGACCATCCGATCCCACGAGCCGATCTTGAGCGGCAGAGAGCCGAAGCCGTCCATCTGGAACACGACCTGCACGTTCGGCGTGCCGCGGATGATCGCCTTGTTGGTGACCATCGACGCCGTGAACTGGTGGACGACGAGCATCTTCGGTGGGAGTGCGAACCGTTGGATCACACCGTCGAGGTAGTCGACGGTGTCGTTCACCTCGGTGCCGTCGACGGTGCCGATGCGACCACCGCCCGGCTGTTGCGTCGGCCCGACCCGCCATTCGGGGTCGAGTGCCAAGCTGACGTTGCGCTGGGCGAGCAGCGCCTCGATCTCGCGCGCCTGTGACGGGAACGTTGCTCGTCCGGACTGCAGATCGAGGATCACGTGCATGTCGTTGGCGAGAGCGGCGTCGATCCACGGCTGGAACTTCGAGTCGGGGAACTCGTTGGAGTAGTCACCGTCGGACCCCGCCGACGACGACGCCACCGTGGTGATGATCTCGAACGTCGGGACCACCGGACGACCGAACTCGCCGTACGGGGCCGCCACCGCCTTGGCGCGGGCGACCGCCTGATCGACACCTTGTTCACCGAGCACGCCGAGCGTCGACGAACCGGGATGGCCGTACAGCGCCACGTAGAGCGTTCCCAGCTCCCAGCCGCCGACCGGGTCCGGCGGATCCGGCGGATCGAGGCGCACGGCCTGTTGGCTCACCGTGGCTGGTCGCTCGATGGGGCCGATGTCGCCGGCCGCGAGAACCGCGCCAGCGGTGGCGGCGGCGCCGACCACACCGAGTGCGCCGACGAGCAGGCGGCGCCGACTCAGCGCGCCGGAGGCTCGCACCTCGTTCGGCCACGGAGACGTCCCGTTGATCACGATGATCCCATCATGTCCGAGTTGGCGAGAGAACAAACCACCGGGAGACGACAGCGACTCAGGAGGCGGCAGACGGGAGGTGCTGTTGGAGCGTGAGGACGTCGGCGAACAGGTCACCGAACTCGTCGACCCTCGCCAGCACGTCGGCGGCCTCGAAACGGAGTTCGATGCCGCTGGAGGCGCACTGCTCCACCTCGTCCCAGGTGACCGGGGTCGACACGGTCGGATCGTGGCGAGCGCGCAGCGAGTAGGGGGCGATCGTGGTCTTGTGGTGGGCGTTCTGGCTCCAGTCGACGAACACCTTCCCGGGCCGCTCGACCTTGGCCATCACCGTGGTCACCCGGCCGGGCAGCTGGCGCTCCATCACCTGACCGACCGCGAGAGCGAAGTCGGCCGTCGCCTCGTGGGTGACACCCGACGTGTTGAGCGGCACATAGAGCTGCAGGCCCTTCGAACCAGACGTCTTGCACCACCCCGAGAGGCCGACCGAGTCGAGCACGGTGCGTACGCCGAGTGCCACCTCACAGCACTCGACGATCGAGGTCTTCGGGCCGGGATCGAAGTCGAACACCAGCGTGCGAGGGGTGTCGAGGTCGGCGGCGAGTGCCATCGGTGCGTGCAGCTCGATCGCAGCGAGGTTCGCCGCCCACACCATCGCTGCGGGCTCCTCGATGCGGCAGTACTCGATGCCGCCACGCCGATCGCCGGGTCCGAGCGCCACCGGCACCCACTCGGGACGATGCGACGCGCAGCGCTTCTCGAAGAACCCGTCGTGGTCGGTGCCGTCGGGATACCGGCGGAACGTGATGCACCGCCCGGCGAGGTGCGCGACGATCGTCGGCGCGATGCGTAGGTGGTAGTCGACCACCTCGGCCTTGGTGAAACCCGACGGGTACAGCACCTTGTCGAGGTTGGTCAGCCGCACGGTGCGGCCGTCGATGTCGACCTCGATCGGCGCGGCCATCTGAGATCAGGCCCGCTCGGTCAGGCCGACTTCTTCTTCGCCGCGGATTTCTTGGCGGGGTGACGCGTGCGAGCGTCCTTCGCTGCCGCGACGCTGGCTTCGAGCGCGGCCATGATGTCGACCACCTTGGGCTTCTCGGCGGCGGCTTCGGGCACCTCGAACTCCTCGCCGTCAGCCTTCATCTGGATGAGGGCCATGACCTCGTCGCGGTACTCGTCGCGGTACTTCTCCGGCTCGAAATCGGCTTCGAGTGACGCCACGAGCGCTTCGGCCATCGCCACTTCCCGGTCGTTGACCTCGACGGACTCCAGCCCCTGCAACTCCTCGATGTCGGCGGGATCGAGCACCTCATCGGCGTAGGCGAGCGTCGACATGACCAGCCGTCCGTCCTCGGCGCGGATCGCTGCGGTGTACTGCTTGTTGCGCATCACGAACCGCCCGATCGCCACTTTGCCGCTGGCCTCCATTGCCCGGGCGAGCAGCACGTACGGCTTCGGTGGGCCGTCTGGCGCGAGGTGGTAGGCCGTGTCGAAGTAGACGGGGTCGATGTCGGCCAGGTCGACGAACTCCTCGAGATCGACCGACTTGGTGGCCACCGGCATGAACGGTTCGAGGTCGTCGGGATCGACCAACACGTAGCGGCCCTTGGAGATCTCGTAGCCCTTCACGATGTGGTCGTCGCCGACCTCTTCACCGGTCTCGGCGTTCACCTTGCGATAGCGGATGCGCGCCATGTTGCGTTCATCCAGCTGGTTGAACGACACGCTCTGGCGACGCACCGCATGGAACAGCTTCACGGGGATCGCCACCAACCCGAACGAGATCGTCCCACTCCACACCGGCCGTGCCATGCCAAGAGTCAACCACATCGAGTCACAGATGAAACTCAGCGGCACGACCCCGCGGTTTGTTTCAGGCGGCGAGGACGGCGCGGGGGACGATGTCCATACCGAAGCCGGTGAGGATCGCGAGGTAGAGCAGGCCAGTCGCCGCCATCACCGCGGAATACGCCCTCTCCTTCAGCGCTGCCTCGGTGACGAAGATCAGGATGATGGTGGTGATCGCACACATCAGCCACATCCAGCCGAGCATGCCGCCCCAGCCGTCGTCGACCGATCCGGTCAGTACGGCGATCATGCCGGTCGGCAGCAACATCACGATCACCTCGGCGGGCCAGATCCACTTCAGAGCCGCCACCATCTCGTTGAGGAGTCGACGCGGCAGACCCGGCTGGGTGAGGTACCAGTGCCCGAGCAGCATGGCGTCGGAGATCGCTCCGATGAATGCTGCTCCGACCAGCGTGCGAGCGAGCGCCACCGCCGGGTTGCCGCCCGCATCGAGCGCAGCAGCAATCAGTCCGATCGAGCCGATGAAGACCGGTACGAGGTCGAGCGCCGGTGGGAACTCGGGGCCGACGGTGCGATCGGGCTCCTCCCCGGTCGGCTCCTCGACGGTACGATCGATCCCGGTCATGGCGGCGACCCGTTCGCTGCGACGGTCGTACTCCGCACGGGCACCGCTGACCCCGGCCGCCTTGCGCCGCACCGACACCCCGAGCGCCACTGCACAGGCGATCATCACGCCCACCGACGCCGCTTCGCGGACGGGGACCAGGCCGAACGAGAGCCCAGCGGCCAGCGAGCCGGCGGCGAACACGAAGTAGACGCCACGCAGCAACCAGCCGTAGCCGAGGCTGGCGATGCGACGGCGAGTGGTGAACCAGCAGAACAACATGCCGCCGGTGGCCCATTGCAACAGCACGGTGGCGGCGTCGAGGCTGATCACGTTCACCAACGGTAACGCCGTAGCCTGGCGGCGCCATGGCCTCCCCCCGCCACCGTCGACCTGCCGACTTCCACAGAGCTCGAACCCTCGCCGTCACCGCCGTGGCTGCGTTCACGCTCGCCTCGTGCGCAACCGGACTGCGTCCGAGCTTCGACGCCGACGAGCCCATGCAACAGGCAACCGGCGACCCGGCGATCGACGCCGTGCTGGAACGTCTCGACCGAGTGGGTATCGAACAGTTCACCGCCGACTACACGGTCCTGACCCGCCTCGGTGGCAGGGAGTCGACCGCCACGGTGGTCCAAGCCGACAACAGTCGACGCTCGATCACGATCAACGACGTCCGCTTCCTCGACGGTTCCGGCACCGTGGCCACCTGCAACCTGACGACCGCCGAGTGCGAAGCGGTCATCAACGACGCCCGCGTCAGCGACGTCCAGATCACGCACGACTTCTACGGGTCGAGCTTCGCCCGTCGCCTACGCGTCGACGCCGGGCGCAGCTTGTCGCCAGCACGCGGCTACACCGAAACGATCGGCGGACAGCCCGCCACGTGCGCCGATGTCCCGGTGTCGGGTGGTACGAAGGTGTACTGCGCGCTCGATGCCGGCCCGCTCGCCCGCTACGACGGCAACGACGTTCTCATCGAGCTGATCGCACTGAACCCCACCCCCGACGAGTCGAAGTTCGCCACCAGCTGACGTCGTGCAGCGAGGGGAATCAAGCGGTGACGCTGATCAACCCGTGTTCGGAGTTGTTGAGGCGACGGGGCCCGTCGTCGGTGGCGATCACGATGTCTTCGAGGCGCATGCCCCACTTGCCCGGTACGTAGATGCCCGGCTCGACGCTGTAGGCGTGGCCCGCCTCGAGCGGGAGGGAATTCCCCTCGACGATGTAGGGGTCCTCGTGCTCTTCCATCCCGATGCCGTGTCCGGTGCGGTGGATGAAGTAGTCGCCGAAGCCGGCGTCGGCGATCACTTGGCGGGTTGCCCGATCCACGTCCTCACAGGGCGTGCCGACCACACCTGCTTCGGCTCCCACCCGCTGCGCTTCGTGGAGCACCTCGTAGGCCTCGGCGACATCGGCCGCGACGTCGCCGGTGAACACGCAACGGGTGGTGTCGGAGCAGTAACCGGCCATCGTGCCACCGAAGTCGCACAACACGATCTCGTTCTCACGGATCACCCGCGAGCCTGCGTGATGGTGCGGGCTGGCCGCGTTCTCGCCCGCTGCGACGATCGCGAAGTTGACCTTGTCGTGACCCTCGTCGATGATCCGCCGTCCGAGATGTGCGGACACCTGGGCTTCCGTGCGCCCGACAAGGGGAATCTCGCCGCGCTGCAACTCACCTGCGATCCGATCGACCGCTGCGGCCGCAGCTGTGAGCGCGTCGATCTCGGCGCGGTCCTTCGCCATCCGCAACGGGCCGACCACGTCGACGGCTCGCGTGTACTCAGCGTCAGGCAGCTGCGGCAGCAGTTCGACGAGGAACCGCGCCCACATCTGGTCACCCACCGCGAGGCGACGGGAGCCCGACGCCAGCCGGGCGACGATCGATGTCGGGTCTTGCGTCTCGCCCCACGGCAGTAGGTCGAACACACCCGGCACCTCGCTCACCCTCGGAGCTTCGAGCGCCGGGATCAACATCGTGGCGTCGGCGTCGCGAGGCACCACCAACATCGTGAGGCGTTCGAGCGGCATCGCCGTGTAGCCGGTGAGGTACGGCAAATCGTGCCCGACCGACAACAGCAAGGTGTCGACGTCACGCTCGGCCATCGCTGCACGGACACGACGGAGCCGATCGAGGTACACGGACGGATCGACGCTCGGCGAACTCATCGTCTCAGTCTGCCAGCACCCCGAGTCAGGCGCCTGCTCAGCTCCCACCTGGCACCGACCACGTTTGGCTGGATTTCGGTGACCCGTCCAACCGAAAACGCAAACCAACGTGGTGTGGGCTCAATCGAGGAGGACGGTGGTCGCTGGGACCGGGTACCCGTCGTCGATGTACTGCCCGTCGGGGTAGGCGCCGGGCGGGGAGATCGGCTGCCAGTTGCCGCCACAGTCGCCGCCGGCGAGCGACAGGTCCTGACAGACGGTGGCTCGGGTGATCTTCCAGGCACCGTCGACCAGCACGGCGATGCCGTAGCGATTGCCGAAGTCGTTGCCGTCGGTGTTGATCGAATACCGGAACCACGCCTCGGCGGGCGCCGTGAAGACGAGTTCGTCGATCGTGGCCGTGGCGCTCGCTGCATCGTCGGCGTAGCCGCCGGCCTGGACCTGCTCGCGTGCGTCCGCCACGCCGGTCGGGTCGTCGATCAGATCGCTGCCGACGTCGCCGGTACCGACGATGCCGTACAGGGTCGTCATCGCCGTACGGATCTCGGCCTCGGCCGACTCAGGGTCGGTGGGTTGCTCACCCGCATCCGGGAGCGCTGGCGGAGGCGGTGTACACGACTCGCGGAACTCGGGATCGTCCCAGGTGCCCACGCCGGCGGAATCGATCGTGACCGGCTCGACCCCACCCTCGAACGTCACCTCGAACCTCGGGGTCGGCTCCATGAAGTACGTGTAGCCGTCCTCGGTCACCGCCGTCGACGGCTCGCCGCGAGCGGTCAGCACGGCGACACCTCCCTGCGGCACCGCCTCGTCGATCGATCCGTCGGCAAACACCACGCGGACGTTGGTGGCGTCCGCCGGTGTTTGCGCGACCACCACCCACTGCGGGGCACCGTCGTTGCCGCCGAGGAGAAGCCACGACACCGATCGTCCCTTGAACGGCTCGGCGTACCACGGGACGCCGCCGACATCGACGAGGCCGTTGCCCGACATCGAGACCCGGAGCTGACCCGACTCGTAACACCACGGGGCGGGCCGCCAATCGCCGGCGCCCCAGTTGTCCTGGTCTTCGCCTTCCCACACCTGGCCGAGCTGGACACGGACCTCGAACCCGCTCGCAGTGATACGTTCAAAAATCGTGTCCATCGGCTGCGTTCCGAACGCTGCGTAGCCCTGCCCGCCCGACGATCGCATCGGAGCGTCGACGTACACGTCACCGTCGGCTGCCTCGGCCGCCATATCGTCGGACGTCGACGCCAGCGTGGTGGACGGCGCTCCGGTGGTGTCCGGCTCGTTCGATGGCTCGTCGCGAGCAGCATCCGCGCTGCCGGTGCCGATCGTCGCGGCATCGCGGTCGACACCGCGGCCGATGCCATAGCCCACGCCACCCGCCGCGACGATCAACATCGCAGCGGCGACGCCGCCGACGATCCGGCGTTTCCCCCGTCGTTCGTCGCTACCGTCGGCGTGTTCCAACTCGTCGAACTCGATGGTCATGGGGTCCCCTCTCGACTCTCTCGTCGCGGTCGCCTCGTCGGCTCCCTCTGAGCTTGGACGCCGACCGGACCACTTCGGTTCCCTGAGTCTTCCACAGGGCTCTCGCGGGGAATAGAACACCACGGCGATCGTTGCATCAGGCATGGCCGACGAACCCGCTTCACCCGACGCTGCCCCCGTTCACCTCGACCTGTACTGGCGCCCCGGTTGCGGGTTCTGCTCGATGCTGCAACGCAAGCTGGACAAGCTCGGCATCGACCGGGTCGAGCACAACATCTGGGACGACTCGAGCGACGCGGCGATCGTGCGCCACCACGCCAACGGCAACGAGACGGTGCCGACCATCGTGATCGGCGACCGAGGCTTCGTGAATCCGTCGGCCGGCGAACTCGTGGCGTACCTCAGCGTGCACCACCCTGACCTGCTGCCCGAGGGATTCGAGCCGCCGGAACCAGGAATCGCCAACCGACTCGCCGGCAGGGTCTTCGGGTGACGACCAGCCCTCGTTTCCTCAGCCCGACGTCACGACTACGGTCGCGTTCATGAGCGACGACGGTCCCGACCAACAATCCGACCCTCGACTCGCCGGTACCGACATCGTCGACTCGGTGATCGACACCATCGGCAACACGCCGATGATCCGCTTGAAGCGGCTGAGCGAACTCGAAGGCATCGAGTGTGTGTTCGCCATGAAGAACGAAGCGACCAATCCCGGCGGCTCCGCCAAGGATCGACCGGCCCTCGAGATGATCCTCGCCGCCGAGCACGACGGGCTGTTGCAGCCGGGCGGTACGATCGTCGAGCCGACCAGCGGCAACACCGGCGTCGGCCTCGCAATCGTCGCAGCGCAACGCGGCTACCAGTGTGTGTTCGTGATGACCGACAAGGTCGCCCCCGAGAAGATCTCGCTGCTGAAGGCGTACGGCGCCGAGGTGGTCGTGTGCCCGGTAGCGGTCGAGCCCACCGATCCGCAGAGCTACTACAGCGTCGCCGAACGCCTCACGAACGAGCTCGGTGCGTTCCGGCCCAACCAGTACCAGAACCCCCACAATCCCGACGCCCACGTGAAGACCACTGGCCCGGAGATCTGGCGTCAGACGGGCGGTCGCATCACCCACTTCATCGCCGGCGCCGGCACGTGCGGATCCATCACTGGTGTGGCCCGGTACCTCAAGTCGATGAATCCCGACATCAAGATCATCGCCGCCGACCCCGAGGGCTCGGTGTTCTCCGGCGGCTCGGGGCGCCCGTACCTGGTGGAGGGTGTGGGCGAAGACTTCTTCCCTGCGGCGTGGGAGCCGGACCTGCTCGACGACATCATTCCCATCAGCGACGAGGAGAGCTTCCTCACCGCCCGGTACGTCAGCCAGCGCGAGGGAATCCTGATCGGCGGCTCCGGCGGGATGGCGGTTGCCGCTGCGATCAAGGTTGCCAAGGCCGCCGGACCGGACGACGTCGTCGTGGTGTTCAATCCCGACTCTGGTCGTGGGTACCTGTCACGGGTCTTCGACGACGCCTGGATGGCGAACTTCGGGTTCCTGCGCGAATGCGACCAGTGCGTCGGCGCCGTGCTCGACACCCGCAACGCGTCGATCGAGAATCTGCTGTACGTCAACCCGCAGCAACTCGTGTCCGAGGCGATCGAACTGATGCGCTCCACCGGTGTCAGCCAGCTCCCCGTGTGCAAGAACACCCCGCCGTTCGCGGCAGCCGAAGTGTCCGGTTCGATCGATGAACTCGAACTGATGGAGGTCATCCACCGAGATCCCGGCGTGATGTCGACCCCCGTCGAGAAGGTGATGGGCCCGAAGCTCCCCACGATCGGGGTCGGCCAGAACGTCGAACTGGCCGTTGCGATGCTGGAGACGGCCCCAGCGCTGCTCGTGTTGTCGGGTGGCCGTCCGCTCAGCGTCCTCACCCGCACCGACGTGCTCGCCTACTTCACCGCCGTTGCCGAGGCTGCCCTCGAGGGCGGCTCCGGTACCGTGGACGGCGATGGGTGATCTCGACGACACGACCGCACACCAGGGGTTCTCCACCCGGGCGATCCATGCCGGCCAGGAGCCCGAGCCCACCACAGGGGCGGTGGTCACGCCGATCTCGTTGTCGACCACGTTCGCCCAGGACGGCGTGGGTGGCCACAAGGGCTTCGAGTACTCACGTTCGGGCAACCCCACCCGCTCGGCACTCGAGGCCCAGGTCGCCTCGCTCGAAGAGGCCAGCCACGGACTCGCATTTGCCAGCGGTCTCGCGGCCGAGGACAACATCCTGCGCCTGCTGCGGCCCGGCCAGCGCATCCTGCTGGGCAACGATGCCTACGGCGGCACGTTCCGGCTGATCTCCAAGGTCTGGGCGCCGCTCGGGTTTCCGTGGACCGCAGTCGACCTCACCGACCTCGACGCGCTCCGCGCCGACTGGCCCGACGACGTCGGCATGGTCTGGCTCGAAACACCGACGAACCCGCTGCTCACCTGCTTCGACATCGAGGCGATCGCCGAAATCGGCCGCTCCCGAGGGGCGATCGTGGTCGTCGACAGCACCTTCGCCACCCCGTACCTCCAGCAGCCGCTGATGCTCGGCGCCGACGTCGTGGTGCACTCGGCCACCAAGTATCTGGGCGGCCACAGCGACGTGATCGGGGGCTTTGCGGCCGTGAACGACGATGATCTCGCCGAACGACTGCGCTTCACGCAGAACGCCGCTGGCGCCGTGCCCGCACCGTTCGACTGCTACCTGGTGCTGCGTGGCGTCAAGACGCTCGCCGTGCGAATGGACCGCCATTGCGAGAACGCCCGAGCCGTCGTCGATCTCCTCGTCGGCCACCCGGCCGTCGACCGCGTGCTCTATCCGCAGCTTCCCGACCACCCTGGCCACGCCGCAGCGGCCAAGCAAATGCGGGACTTCGGGGGCATGGTGTCGTTCACCGTGAAAGCGGGAATGAACGCTGCGATGACCGTCGCCGACTCCACCGAAGTGTTCACCCTCGCCGAATCGCTCGGCGCCGTCGAAAGCCTGATCGAGCATCCGGCGGCCATGACGCACGCGTCTGCCGCCGGCTCGCCGCTCGAAGTTCCCGACAACCTGGTGCGGCTCTCGGTCGGTATCGAGGACGCCGCTGATCTGATAGCGGACCTCGAACAGGCCCTCGACCGCATCTGATGAGCCTGCCGCCCGACTTCCCCATCGCCCGCGAGGCCCCTCAACCGGAACGGCCGATCGTGGTCGCCGCCAACCGCCTGCCCGTGATGCGCACCGACGACGGCTGGACCACCAGTCCGGGAGGCCTGGTCCGGGCACTCCTGCCGATGCTGCGCGACACGGGTGGCAACTGGGTGGGTTGGATCGGCAATTCCGACGACCGCACCGACCCGTTCGAAGTCGAGGGAGTCGAGCTGCATCCCGTCCCGATCAGCGCCGAGGAGATCGAGCTCTACTACGAGGGCTTCTCCAACGATGCGTTGTGGCCGCTGTACCACGACGCCTTGCGTGAGTCGACCTACTCGAGCGAACAGTGGGACGCCTACATGGCCGTCAACGAGCACTTCGCCGTGACGCTGGCGAACATCGCTCCGCCGAACGCCATCGTGTGGATCCACGACTACCAGCTCCAGTTGGTCCCCAAGCTCCTGCGTGAGCGACGCAGTGACGTCACGATCGGCTTCTTCCTCCACATCCCGTTCCCACCGTACGAACTGTTCTCCCGGCTGCCGTGGCGCACCGAGGTGGTCCAAGGGCTGCTCGGATGCGACCTCATCGGATTCCAACGACCCAAGGACGCGACGAACTTCGTCGCTGCCGCAGCCGAGCTGGTGGACATCGAGGCACACCACAGCGCGATCCAGCACCCCGCTGGTCGCACGCTCGTCGGCGCCTTCCCGATCTCGATCGACGTCGGCGAGGTCGAGGAAGTGGCAGCCGGCCGCTCGACGCGCCAGCGAATGAGCCAGATCCGCGCCCGATTGGGCGACCCCGAGGTGATCCTGCTGGGCGTCGACCGCCTCGACTACACCAAGGGCATCGGTCTGCGTCTCAAGGCGTTCGCCGCACTGCTCGAATCCGGCGAACTGGATCCGAGCCGCCACGTGCTCGTCCAGATCGCCACGCCCACCCGCGAGGCCGTCGAGCACTACCAGGACGAACGCCACGAGGTCGAGCGACTGGTGGGCGAGATCAACGGCCGCTACAGCCGCATCGGCCTGCCGGTCGTCCACTACCTGTACCAGACGCTGCCGTTCGACGAACTGATCGCCCTGTATCGCGCGGGCGACGTCATGCTGGTCACCCCATTCCGCGATGGGATGAACCTGGTGGCCAAGGAGTACGCAGCGTCGCACATCGACGGCGACGGCGTGCTCGTGCTGTCCGAGTTCGCAGGCGCCGCTGACGAGTTGACCGATGCCGTGCTCGTCAACCCGCACGACGACCACGCACTGCAACGAGCGATCGTCACCGCGGTCGAGATGCACCGCCACGAACGACACAGCCGCATGGCGGGCTTGCGCGATCAGATCCGCAAGAGCGACGTGCAGGGCTGGGCCGATCGGTACCTGTCACAGCTCGCGGCTGCCGGTCCGCCTCCGCCGCCCTCCGACTGAGCAGACTGACGTCGTGACTCACTACGACGAACCTGTCGACATCGCTCGTCTCGTGGCCGGCCGACCTCGACCGCTACTCGTCGGGCTCGACGTCGATGGCGTCCTTGCGCCGCTCGTCGATCACGCCGACGATGCTGTGCTGCTCGCGGGCATGGGCGAGGCCGTCGACGCTGTGGCGGACCTCGCAGACGTCCACGTCGCAGTCGTGTCCGGGCGCTCCGTCGCCGGGCTGGAACAGTTCGGGTTCGGCAACCATGTCCACGTGATCGGGAGCCACGGCATGGAGGCCCGAAATCGTGCGATGGCGCCGCTCAGCGATGACGAGCAGGCGCTGCTCGACACGCTCGATGCGGCCGTCGTCGCTGCCGCTGAACGAGCGGGGCATGGCGCGTGGATCGAACGAAAGCCGGCCAGCGTCGTGCTGCACGTCCGTCAGGCCGACGACGATGAGGGATCGTCGGCGATCTCCGCACTCACCGACGCGATCGCGTCAATCATGGGCGCCACCTCCAAGGCCGGCAGCGACGTGCTCGAAGCGTTCGCCCGCCACGCCGACAAGGGCACGGCGTTGGTGGAACACGGCCGGCGCCTCAGCGCGGCGACGACGGTGTTCGTCGGCGACGACGTGACCGACGAGGACGCCTTCGCCCGGCTCTCGCCCACCGACATCGCCATCAAGGTCGGCGACGCCGACACGATCGCTCCGCATCGCCTCCCCGACCCCGACGCCGTCCTCGCCTGGCTGCACGCCTTCGCCGCCCAGCGATGAGTTTCCGCGCGACCTGTCCGCGCGGAAACTCATCGCAACTGCGGCGCAAGCTCAGAAGAGCGACGTCTGGCCGGCGGGCGGGGTGCGGCGGATGGCGGTCCAGGGGACGTAGTGGTCCATGAACACCCACGTGCGGCGATGGATCGCGGAGGGGCCGTAGCCGAGCAGCGCCGCCATGTGCACCGGGCCGGGGGAGCCCTTGTTGGTGTCGAACGACCAGTGCGGATAACTCTCGGCATGCGCACGCATTTCGCGGTCGCGCACCACCTTGGCGAGGATGCTGGCGGTCGCAACGCTCAGGCACCGCAGGTCGGCCTTCACCGCCAGTTCCACCGCCGGCACCGACGGCGAGACGAAGTCCCACTTCCCGTCGGTGACGGCGACGTCGGGCTGCACGCCGAGCCTCTCGATCGCTCGGCGCGCGGCCAGCTTCTGCGCCGCCGACATACCGAGATGGTCGCATTCCTCTTGGCTCACCGAACCGACCGACCACGCGACACACCAATCGGTCAGTTTGTCGAAGAGCGCCTCGCGTTGGCGCTCGGTGAGCAGCTTGGAGTCGCGCACGCCATTCACCCGCGTGTCGCGCGGCAAGATCGCTGCGCCCACCGACAGAGGCCCCGCCCACGCACCACGGCCGACCTCGTCGATCCCGACGACCACGTCGTGACCGCGCTCCCACATCTCCTTCTCGATGGCGCGTGTGGGGGCACGCTTCTTGGACTGCTTCGGGCGGGCAGCGACCCGGCTCACCGGCACCCCGTCAGCGATCGCCGAGGTCGATGCTGACGCCGATGCGCGTCGGTTGGGGCGGCGCCGACCACAGCGCCTCGCCCGAGATGGCGTCGCTCGACCAGCCGACGTCGACCGCGGGAGCCGAGAGCAACTGCGCAGGACCGTGCTGCTCCCACAGGACTGCCGGACGATCGCCGTGCCACCGCACGGCGAACCCGACGGTGGAGCGCGGCCCGGTGGGCACGCCGTGCACTTCGAAGTTCGACCCCAGCCACCGGCGCGGGATGCCGAGCGGCAACAACCGTCCCTCGTCGGCGATGCGCTGCTCGACGTGGGCAACGAAGCGTCCCACTGACCCGCCCCGCCGAAGATCCGAGAAAGACGAGGGCTTGCTCGGCGCCGATGCGCGGACGCGGCCGTCGCGGATCCGTCGCTCGCGGATCCTGGCGATGTCGCCGGCGGCACGTTCGTCGTTCGCCGACAACGCCAGCCGTTCGCAGGCCCGCAGTGCCAGGTCGACCTCGGCATCGTCGGAACGGGCGATCGAGGCGATCGGTTCGACGATTTCAGGCATCCAGGCGTCGGCGTCGTCGCCGAGGCGACCGAGTTCGGCAACGTCGAGCAGGAATCCGACCACGTCGCCGCCCACTGCGATGGGTCCGGCGAGCAGCAGATCGCTGCGAGCGGCGGTGACCGCCTCACCGAGGCCCGGA
Organism: Acidimicrobiales bacterium; assembly: GCA_038321235.1. GTDB lineage: Bacteria > Actinomycetota > Acidimicrobiia > Acidimicrobiales > Ilumatobacteraceae > Sva-07. Next base: position 73,253 of record JBBQEU010000002.1, read on the forward strand.
TCGGGAAGCACCAGTCGGCTCGCCCGGTGCACGATCGTCTCCCACCCCCGCACGATCGCCATGGCCGGCGCCAGCGTGGGCAACGACCACGTGGTGAAGCGGCTCGGGTCGTGCGGGATCGCGACCCGGATCGATGCCTTGTGCGCCACCGGCAACACGATCGCCCCCTCTGGCAGGTCGATTCCGCGGATCGGCACGTCGGCCGGCGGACGCTCGGTGAGCACCCGTGTGCCAGCGAACGCGACGGCGAACGGCAGCGCGGAAGCGTTCTCGACCTCGATCACCGTCAAGCCACCGGCGTCGGGCACCGACCACGCGCGCTGGATCGCGTCACCCTCTGGCACCTTCAACCGGGTCTCGACGACCGGCGTGCCCTCGATGCGGCGTTGCCGGACGGCAGCCTCTTGTGCAGGCACGTGCCAGCGGTCCTCCGCTGCGACGAACCACTGCAGGGTGCTGCTGTCGTCGGAGTCGCGCCACGGAACGACGTCGCCGCACGATGTCACCAGGGCTCGACACGGCGACCCGGTGGCACCGATCAACGTGGCATCACTGGACAGTTCGATGTCGGCGGCACCGAGATCGGTGGCGCTCACGCCTCGAATTCGCCCTTGCTGCTGCGCTGCATGAGCGCCGCGAGCGCGTCCGGGGCGGGTCGGTGCTCGTGACAGACGGCGACGACCTGTTCGGTGATCGGCATCTCGATACCGTACCGGCGGGCGAGGTCGAGCACGCTCGGCGACGACTTCACACCTTCTGCCACCATGTTGGTGGCGGCCAAGATTTCCTCGATCGTCTTGCCCTCGCCGAGCTGCAGGCCGACCTGGTTGTTGCGGCTCTGCTTCGACGAACACGTCGCGATCAGGTCGCCCATCCCCGCCAGACCGGCAAAAGTCTCCGGGTGCCCGCCCATGGCCACGCCGAGGCGGGTCATCTCGGCGAGGCCGCGTGTGATCAGCGTCGCCCGCGTGTTGTCGCCGAATCCCATGCCCTCGGCCATGCCGGCGGCGATCGCGATGACGTTCTTGACGACACCGGCCACCTCGCAGCCGACCACGTCGGAGTTGGTGTACACCCGAAGGCTCGGCCGGCTGAAGATGCGCTGCAGTTCGTTGGCGATGGTGGCGTCGTCGATCGCGACCACGCTGGCGGCCGGTTGACCGCTGAGGATCTCCTTGGCGAGATTCGGACCGGTGAGTACCGCCACCGGATGGCCGGGCATCGCATCGGCGGTGACTTCGCTCATCCGCTTGAGCGTGGTGCGCTCGAGCCCTTTCGACAGCGACACGACCGGTACCCACGGCCGGATCGAATCGGCAGCCTCGACAGCAACATCGCGGTAGCCGTGCGACGGCACCGCCATCACGACGACATCGGCGTGCGACACGGCGTCGGCGAGCGAGTCAGTGGCACGAAGTTCCTCGGGCAGCGTGAAGTTCGGCAGGTACTCGGGGTTCACGCGCGCCCCGTTGATCTCCTTCGCGAGGTCGCCGCGCCGAGCCCACAGCACGGTCGGCGTGTTGACCGCAGCGAGGGCCGCCACCGTGGTTCCCCACGATCCGGCGCCGATGACTGCCACATTGATCGTTGATGCACTCATGTACGTCCCCCCGGTCGAACTCGGCCGCAGCCTGCGACGCCCACGACACTGTACTGCGGCCTCGCCGCTCGGGCCGGTGCCCTTCTACAGTGGTCTCCAGTGCGTCTCGCCGTCCTGGTCCCGGTCAAACGATTCACAGCGGCCAAAGGTCGCCTCACCGACGTGCTCGCCGATGGCGACCGGGCCCGTCTCGCCGAGTGGTTGGCGAGCGGCGTACTGGACATCGTCGCCGAGATCCCGACATTCGTGGCCTGCGATGACCACCAGGTTGCGGAGTGGGCGAGCCGGATGGGTGCCCAGGTGATCTGGGGAGCCGGCCTCGGCCTCAACGGCGCTGTCGACGACGGGGTCGACCACATCGTGGCGTGCGACTACGACCACGTGCTCGTCAGCCATGCCGACCTGGCCCTGCCCGGCACCCTGCTCGACGTCGCACGCGAAGGCTGCATCACGCTGGTCCCCGACCGCCGCCACGACGGCACCAACGTGATGTCGTTCCCCGCGGCGCACCCACTGCGTGCGGCCTACGGTGGCGGCTCGTTCACACGACATCTCGAGCAGGCGCTCGCCGTCGGATCCGTGCCGGTCGAGGTGCGTGCCGACCCCTATCTGTCCCTCGATCTCGACACCGCGCGAGATCTCGCCCACCCCCTGATCGCGAAGGTGCTCCCCTCATGGCTGCCAACGAACCCGGCCAACCCAGCCCGCTGAACTCGACCGCGCTGGCAACTCCCGCAACCACCGATCTGGCCACACCGACCTAAGCGCTCGCCATCGGCGCCCACCCCGATGACGTCGAGTTCGGATGCGGCGGCCTGCTCGCCAAGTGGGCCGCCGACGGATGCCTCGTCCACCACCTGGTGTGCACCGACGGCTCGAAGGGCACGTGGGATCCCGACGTCGACGTGACAGCACTCGCCATCCGCCGCCAGGACGAACAGCGAGATGCGGCCAGGCGTCTGGCCGGAACGAACGCCGGCGAGGTCAGGTTCCTCCGGAGAGTCGACGGAGAACTCGACAGCGATCTCGCGACACGTGGCGAGGTCGCCCGCATCATTCGCGAGCTGCGACCGCAGGTGGTGCTGGGCCACGATCCGTGGAAGCGCTACCGCCTCCATCCCGATCACCGCCACGCCGGCCTCCTCGCCTGCGAGGGCATCGTGGCCGCCCGCGATCCCCACTTCTTCCGCGAACACGGGGTCGCCCACCATCGGCCCGACGCCCTGCTGTTGTGGGAGGCCGACGCGCCCGATCACGCCGAGGACGTCAGCGGGTTCGTCAACACGAAGCTCGACGCGCTGGCCGCTCACGAGAGCCAATTCGAATCGACGATGAAGGCGCTCGACGACGATCAGCTGGCGGCGTTCGAACAGCGGATCCGCAACCGTCTCGTCGACCTCGGACGGCCGTTCGACATGAACGCCGCCGAAGTGTTCAAACTCATCGCCGACCTGTAGCGCCGCGACGTCCCGACGTTCACGGATCCAGGGGATTGACCACGGGCATGCCGCGTCGTCCAGCTGCTCGAAGGTGGTCGCACCACCCCTACTGCAACCAGGTCGGTGGGGCCATGCCGCCGTGGCTGTGGCT
>JBBQEU010000003.1:0-64835 GCA_038321235.1 Acidimicrobiales bacterium
CGTCACCGTCGAGTTCGCCGGCGGGATCGCGCGTCCACTTCGCCCTGTCGCCGACCGGCACGACGTCGACGTGTCCGGTGAGCACCACGGTGGGTCCCGGTCGGGTGCCGGCGACGCGGGCCGCCACCACCGGGACCTCGTCGCGCTCGACCTCGCGACCCGGATACGCCGGATCGTTCTCGAGTTCCGACATCGGTGTGACCCACCGGTCGACGTCGTCGGCCACGGGCTCCAACCACGACGCGATCAGCTCGATCGCCGGATGCTCGTGTCCCGTCTCCGACGGTGCGGCGACCAACGCGAGCGCCCGTCGTGCGAGGTGGTCGGTCATCAGATCGCTGCGAGTGCCTGGTCGAGATCCGCGATCAGGTCGTCGACGTTCTCGATCCCCGCCGAATACCGCACCAGACCCTCGGGGATGCCGAGCGCCGCGCGCTCCTCCGGCGTGCACTCGACATGACTGGTCGTGGCCGGCGGCCCGACGGTTGTTTCCACGGCTCCCAGATTCGCCGCACGGTGAGCGAGACGCAGATGGGGAAGGAACTTCTTCACGGCATCGAGATCTCCGTCGAGCGCGAAACTCAGCATCCCTCCCCAGCCGGACATCTGCCGCTTCGCGATCTCGTGGCCGGGGTGGCTCGCCAGACCCGGATAGTTCACCGTGGTGACCAGCGGATGGGCCTCGAGGAACTCGGCGACCGCCATCGCGTTGGCCGACTGGCGCTCGACGCGGAGATGGAGCGTCTTCATCCCCCGCAGGAGGAGATAGGCGGCCTCCGGATGCAGGGTGGCGCCGTTGATCTCCCGGTAGCGGAAGACCGCCTCGACCAGATCGCGACGTCCGGCGACCGCGCCGCCGAGGGCATCGGCATGACCCCCGAGGAACTTGGTGGCGCTGTGCACGACGAGGTCGGCGCCCAGCGCCAGCGGTTGCTGGAGGACCGGCGTGGCGAACGTGTTGTCGACCACGGTGACGGCCCCGCGGTCACGACCGGCGGCGAGGAGCCGGGGCAGGTCGATGATCTTCAACGTGGGGTTGGTGGGCGTCTCGAGGTACAGCAGGTCGCAGCCACGGTCCATTGCCTGCTCGACACCGTCGGCGTCGGTCGTGTCGACCAGCTCGACCTCCACCCCGACGCGCGGGAGGTACTTGGTGAACAGCATGCTCGTGCCGCCGTAGGTGTCCTTCACCGACACGACCCGCTGGCCCGGCTCGAGGAGGGCATAGAGCATGTTGGAGATCGCGGCCATGCCCGTCGACGCCGACGTGGCCGCCTCTGCGCCTTCGAGCATCCGCAGCTTCTCCTCGAACACGGCCACGGTCGGGTTGGTGTTGCGGCCGTAGATGTGACCGGGCGCTGCACCGGTGGCAACGTCGAGCCACTCGTCGACGTTCTCGTACCCGAAGCCGACGCTGTGCACGACGGGGACCTGGGTGGCCCGATCGAGGAGGTAGCGCTCCTCGCCGGCCCACACCGCACGCGTCTCGATCGAGTCCGGGTGTGGCGTGCCGGGTTGCTCGTCGGGTCGGCCGTCGGAGTTCGTCGTCATGGACCTCACCGTAGGGCACCGGCCTCGACGGGGCGTCGGGCGTGGCGGAGCGAGCCAGCTCACGTCCCTGCGGATGAGGTCGGCCGCCTCCGTACTCGCCGCTCGGCCAGGGCTCCATCGGAACGATCCGGGCGATCGGATGGGGATGTGCGGGCGTCATGGCGCAGCCTTCTGGTCGCGTCGCCGCTGGTGGCAGCCACTCGTCGGAGGCAACTGCGCTCGCTGCGCGGCTGGCCCTCGACTGGACCCCAGCGTCAGGACCCTCTGGTTATACTAAACGACATGAACGAACTGGGAACCCGGGAGCGGTGCGAGATGTTGCGCCACCGGCTGTCGATGACGCAGTCCGAGTTCGCCTCGATCCTCGGTGTCTCGCAGGCGGCGGTGTCGCAGTTCGAGTCCGGAGCCCGCACCCCGGGTGGCCGGACCGCGGCATTCTACGACCGCCTCGAAACGGCGATCGGGTCCGACGTGGTGACCGAGACGATCGACGGGCGACACACGACCATGCCAGCGCACCCGTGGACCAGGGTGATCGAGGCCGGCGACGTCGGCATCATCTCGTTGCCGACTCGTCTCGACTGGTCGCCGAGGCAGGCGTCGGGTTGGGACTATGCCGACGAGGTGCACCGGCGTGAGCTCTACCGGATCGTGCTCGACGTCGGCGACGCACTCGACATCCAAGCGTTCATCGAGCCGGATGAGTTGGTGCAGTGGTCGAGTGAACTCGATGTCTCACGACGTATGCGACCGGCGGTCGCCCGGCTGATCGAGCGGCTCGACGCAGTGCCGAGCCGTGCCTGAAGCGCTGAGTCGGTCACAGCGGCGCATCGTGGCCGACGTGATGGCCGTCGTCGAGTCCGACGGATTCGTGATCGCAGGTGGCGTCGCCCTGATCGCCGCCGGAGTGAGCAGTCGGCCGACGCGAGATCTGGATGCGTTCTCACCGACGTGCGACGACGTGGGTCTCGTCGCCGATCGACTCGTCGAGCGATTGCGTGGCTCGGGCTACCTCGTCGACGTGCATCGCAGCGACGCAGCGTTCGCCCGGATGACGGTGTCGACCGGCAAGTACCGGCGGACGATGACGGTGGTCGAACTCGGGCGGGACTTCCAGCTGTTCGCGGCGGTTGGCAACGTCCTCGGCCCGATGTTGTCGATCCGCGAACTGGCAGCCAACAAGATGCTTGCAGCGTTCGGCCGTCGAGAACCTCGTGACCTCGTCGATCTTTCGTCGCTCGCTGATGCGACGTCGCTGCGGCAGGCAGTCGTCGATGCACGGGCAAAGGACTCGGGCTTGACTCGCGACCCGTTCGTCGAGATGGTGAACCGGACGATGCTGGTTCGCGACGACCTGTGGCCCGAGGGATCCAGCCCGGATGCGATCCGCGAGTTCGCCCGAGAAGTGCTCCTCGACCCCGACCTGTTCGCCTGAAATCAGAACGGCATTCGTCCGTCGAGGTTCGGGTGTTCGCCGCACTTCGGGGCAACCCCGACCTTGCAGCCGCACCGGGCAACGTCGCCGTGCCGGCCAGCGGGTCTGGGTTGTCGAAGGACTCGGTCCATAAGGTCGATCCCATGCGGATCGTTGTCGTCGGTGCCGGTGCAGTCGGCGGGGTCGTCGCCTCGAACCTCGCACTGGCGGGCACGCCGGTCGTCGCCGTCGCCCGAGGCGAACATGCCCGAGCGATGCGACAGTCGGGGCTTCGCTACGAGTCGCCCGCGGGCACGCAGGTCGTCGAGCTCCCGGTGGCGACATCGGTGGCCGAGGTCGACGTCGCCGCCGACGATGTGATCATGCTCGGCGTCAAGGGTCAGGACACCGCCGGCGTGCTGAACGACCTGCGCTCGGCCGGCGTCACCGACCAACCCATCGTGTGCATGCAGAACGGCGTCGACAACGAGCGCCAGACGCTGCGTCTGTTCCCGAACGTGTACGGGATGTGCGTGATGCTCCCGGCCGATCATCTCGCCCCGGGTGTCGTTCGCGTGTGGACCTCACCGAGCTCCGGGCTCCTCGACCTCGGCCGGTACCCCCACGGCGTCGACGACGTGTGCGTCCAGCTCGCGGCGACACTCGAAGCGGCGACGTTCGGCTCGCTCCCTCGTCACGACATCATGAGCTGGAAGTACCGCAAGTTACTGATGAACCTCGGCAACGCCATCGAGGCCGTCTGCGGTGGAGAGGCGAGCCGCGGACGCCTCGGCGAGATGGTGCGCGCCGAGGGCGACGCGGTGCTCGCTGCGGCCGGGATCACGGTGGTCAGCGCCGAGGACGACCTTGCCCGCCGCGGTGACGCACTGAAGATCCAGCCGGTCGGCAACGAACCGCATCGGTCGGGAGGATCGTCGTGGCAGAGCCTGCAGCGCGGCACCGGGACGATCGAGACCGACCAGCTGACCGGCGAGATCGTGCTGCTCGGGCGGCTGCACGGCGTGCCGACCCCCGCCAATCGGGCACTGCAGGAGATCGCTGCGCAGATGGCGCTCGCCGGGGAACCGCCGGCATCTCGCTCGGATGACGACGTGCTCGAATCGCTCGGCGCCACCTGACGCGGGAGTCGAGGAGACGGTCCCCGCAACCCTGTGCTCTCGTCAACCACTGAAGTTCGTCGCAGGTCAGTTGACCGATGAACGGGCGGCTCAGAAGACAGCCCCGGTGTAGAACTGACGGCATGGGCAAATGGCACATCGGCGGCTGCTGCATCGACGAGCGGGTGTTCCGTTGCGAGTGCGGCGCAACCTCGTACGGCCGTGACGGTCAGCTCGTGGATGTCGGGACGGGCAGGTGAGCGACGTGGCGGTTGGCGGTCTCGGCACGCGTGATCGAGCGATCGGCGCGCTGGTCGGGCTCGCCGTCGGCGACGCCGTGGGTACGACGCTCGAGTTCGAGCCACCTGGCTCGTTCGCACCGATCACCGACATGGTCGGTGGCGGACCGTTCCGCCTGCCGGTCGGGTCCTGGACCGACGACGCCTCGATGGCGATGTGCCTCGCCGAGTCGATCCTCGACACTGGCTCGCTCGATCCGGCCGATCAGCTCCGGCGCTACGTCAACTGGTGGCGGGACGGGTACTGGTCGTCGACCGGGAGCTGCTTCGACATCGGGACCACCACGAGCCAGGCCCTGTCACGGTTCGAGCGGTACGGCACGGTCACCGACGTCGAACCCGACCGGGAATCGGCTGCCAACGGATCACTGATGCGACTCGCAGCGGTTCCGGTTCGCTGGCACACCGACATCGGCGAGGCCGCTGCCCGCTCGGGCGAATCGAGCCGCACCACACACCCCGCCGCCCGCCCCGTCGACGCCTGCCGAGTCATGGGAGCGATGGTCGCCGCGCTGATCCAGGGAGTGCCCGCCGGTCAGGTGCTCGCCGACGACTTCTGGAGCTACGGCTCCCTCCACCCAGCGGTCGAGGCTGTCGCCCGGGGGTCGTGGCGGGGCAAGGAACCGCCCGAGATCCGAGGGACCGGCTACAGCGTCGCCGCATTGGAGGCCGCGCTGTGGGCGGTCGGGGGAGCGGTCGACTGCCGTGACACGATCCTGCGCGCCGCGAACCTCGGCGACGACGCCGACACGACAGCGGCCATCGCCGGCCAGCTCGCCGGCGCACGGTGGGGATGGTCGGGCATCCCGGCGTCGTGGCGGAAGCAGATCGTCGCGGGTGAACGCATCGCTGCCATCGCCGGACGGCTCCACGACGAGGCGATCCGCGCCTCACACGAAGAGCCGTGGCCGCACGACGAGTTCGTCCACGGCTGGTGGATCGAACCGGGCGCTGTGCTCGCCGGCGAGTATCCCGGCAACGTCGACCCGGACCGGGCGGCGGCCAAGGTGAACCTGCTCGTCGACCACGGCATCCGCACCTTCGTCGACCTCACCACCGCCGACGACCGACTCGAACCGTACGAACCCCATGTTGCAGCGGCTGGCTCGGGACGCGGTCTCGACATCCGTCGTGTCTCCCAACCGATCCCCGACATGGGGGTGATCGACGTCGACGCGTACGACGCCATCCTCGCCACGATCGACGCCGCCCGCGAGCGCGGCGGTGTGTACATCCACTGCTGGGGCGGTATCGGACGCACCTCCACCGTCGTCGGCTGCCTCCTCGTAGCGGGGGGCCTCGACGCCGACGCGGCACTCGCCGACATCGGCCGTCGACGCTCCGGCACCCGCAAAGCGCACCGGGCCGCACCACAGACGCCCGAGCAGATCGACGTCATCCGAACCCGAGCCCGGCGTCGCTGATCCATCTGTGGATTCCACGTATGGTATTCATTCGGATACCAGTCGACTACGCTGCCGGTGTGGATGCGGCACGGTTGATCCGAACGGCGCGGCGGCGCACAGGCCTCACGTTGCGCGAACTCGCTCGACGGGCGCGCACCTCGCACTCGACCCTGGCGGCCTACGAGCAGGGTCGCAAGACACCCAACGTCGACACCCTCGACCGGATCCTCGTTGCGGCCGGGTTCAGCGTGGACGTCACGCTGACGGTGCGGCCGACCGACGTCGCCGCCGATCCGGTCGCTCGAGGACGTGAACTCGTCGAGGTGCTCGAATTGGCGGAGATGTTCCCGGTGCGCCACACCCGCACGCTCACCGTCCCCAAATTCGGTGCGGTCGCATGACCGATGGGCCCTCCCTGGCAGGCAAGATCGTCGCCATCCACCAGGCGCTCGATGCGGCACAGCTGCCTCATGCATTCGGTGGGGCGCTGGCGCTTGCCTGGTGCACGCAGCGCGCCCGCGGCACGATCGACATCGACGTCAACGTGTTCGTCCCTCCTCCTCGCACCGGCGACCTCCTCGCCGCCCTGCCCCCCGAGATCTCCGCCACCGACGCTGCGGTCGAGCAGCTCGAAACCGACGGTCAGACCCGCCTGTGGTGGGCGAGCACACCGGTCGACGTGTTCCTCGACACCACACCTTTCCATGCCGCCGTCGGCGAGCGCATCAGATGGGAGCCCTTCGCCGGACACGACGTCCCGTTCCTCGCCTGCCGAGATCTCGCCGTGTTCAAGGCATTCTTCGACCGGACGAAGGACTGGGCCGACCTGGAGGAAATGCAGATGGCCGGCACCCTCGACGTCGAGGCCGTCGCCGGTGTGCTCGTGCACTACCTCGGCCCTGACGATCCCCGCATCGCGCGTCTCCTCGCCCTCGCCTGAACCCGGGTCGCCGGACTCCGATCAGTGCCCCAGGAGTCCCGGAAACCGCAACAGATCGCGCACAGATTGGGCGAGCCGGCGGCCCGACGAACTCCGCATCGCGTGGGTCTGCGGACGAACGCGGCGATACTCGAACGCACCATGGTTCAGCATCCGGTTCCGCGAGCACCACAGAACGAGCAGCCGAATCGATCCGCGAAGGTGGTCGCCGACGAACCGGCGCTCACGCCGAAGCAACAGCAGGCGCTCGCCCACTCACGAGGGCGCATCTGCAAGTTGCGGGGCTGTGAGATCTGCGCACCGCGACGCGAGAGCCGACGTCTGAAGAAGGCGCAACGAAAGGCCGACGCGCAAGCCCAACTCCACGCGAAGGGCGAGCCGTGCGGCAGGAGCAACTGTCCGGTCCCGGTCTGCGTCACCGCGCGACACGCCGACGCTGCGACCGCCGGCCCAGTGGTGCAACACGCTGACGAGCCGAGGGATGATGCCGGCGAGTCGCTTCGTCGACAGGCCGAGCGACACCGAGCCGGACTGACCTGCGGACTCGAGACCTGCCCGAACCGGGAGTGCATCGACGCCTTTGCCCAGGAACGTGCCCGCCGGCATCGGGCCCGTCGGCCATGCAGGTCGCTCGAGTGCACCCTCCCGATGTGCGTGTCCAGCCGGTCGAGCACCTGACCGCAACCGTGTCAGGCACCGAACCAGAACTCGACGGTGTCGGCTGGCTGCGCCTGGTTCTGCGCTGGCTCCTCGGCGGCGCCCTGATCTTCGCTGGAGTCGCCCACCTCAGCACCCATCGTTCCGACTTCCAGGCACAGGTGCCCGAGTGGTTGCCGATCGACGAGGACTTCGTCGTGATCGCATCCGGCATCGTCGAGTTGGCGCTCGGTGCGGCACTCATCGCGATGTCCCGCCACCGGGTCATCGTCGGAACGATCGTGGCTGCGTTCCTCGTCGTCATCTTCCCCGGCAACATCGCCCAATGGACCGAGAGCGCCGACGCATTCGGGCTCGACACCGACGCAAAGCGATTCGTCCGGCTCTTCTTCCAGCCGGTGCTCGTGATCTGGGCGCTCTACGCGACGGGAGCCTGGCAGGCATTCCGCGCCGGTACCTGGCCGCAACCGGTCGCCCGCTGACGCCGTCGCGGACGGAGCCGCCAATCCTGCGAAACTGGTGGCGTGCTGATCGTTCGGGGAACCAAGAAGCTGCGAGATCGCGCCGGGGCACCGCCCGCCGGCGAACGTGACGAGTCGACCACTGCGCTCGGCGACTGGTTCGCAACCGCTGTCTTCTGGCGGCCGCAGGCGGCGATGTTCGTCAACGAACGCACGCTGTTGCCGGTGTTCGTGCCGCTCGCTCCGGCCGCGACGCTGTTCGAGCGGGCGCCTTCGGCGATCGCCTCGGTGCTCCGGCGCCACGGGGTCTCCGATGCCGTTGTCGCTTCCGAACTGTCGGCGATGAACGAGATCCGACTCGCGCCGACGAACAATCGCAGCGTCGTCGGCGTCATGAACGAGTTCACGGACTTCGGTGAGCGGTGCTTCCGCGACGGAGTGGTCGACCTGGAGGAACTGTCGATGAGGGTGTCCCGCCTCATCGTCGGCCCGCTCATGAAACGGGAGGGATCGCCCGATCGTGAACTCGCCGCCCTGCTCGACATCGCAGACAGCACGCCGACGCCGTCGAATGTGATTGCGTTCCCCGGCTCGTATCGGCCCGACGTGAGCCGGTCACCAGCGAAACGCGAGCGCACGTTCGGGGGCGTCTACCAACTGAAGATCACGCTCCAGAACATCAAGCCGCGGGTGTGGCGGCGGGTGCTCGTCGACGGCTCCAGCACACTCGATCAGGTCCACCTCGTGATCCAGGCCGCGTTCGGATGGTGGAACTACCACCTCCACGAATTCGAGTTCGACGGCATCCGCTACGGGGTGCCCGATCCCGACGACGACTGGGGAATGCCGATACGCGACGGACAATTCACTCCGCTCGACACGCTCGCCACCGAAGACGCGACGTTCGACTACACCTACGACTTCGGCGACGGCTGGACCCACAGGGCCCTCGTCGAGAAGATCTTGCCGGCGGCCGGTCTCACCGTGCCGGCCTGCATCGGTGGGCGGCGGGCCTGTCCGCCCGAGGACTGCGGTGGCCCCTGGGGTTACCAGGAGCTGCTGGACATCCTGTCCGACCCGACCCACGAGGAGCACCGCGAACGGGTCGAGTGGCTCGGCCACCCGTTCGATCCGGAGGCCTTCGATCCGAGCGACTTCGAACGCAACATGCGTGAAGGTGGCGCCGCCAACTTCGACCAGTGACCACGTCGGCGGAGCGAGCGTCGGAGTACGGTGCCGCCGTGGTCTCCGACGTCCAGCTGCCGCCGAGCCCTCGTTCGCATGTGTTCGACGTCGATCGGCTTGCGGCGACGCGATGGGTGAACCTGGCGGTCAAGGTGGCACTCGTCGCCAGCTTCGCGGTGGCAATCGGGCTGTCGCCGGACACCGTCGAGGGCAAGGCGATGGGATTTCGCGCCCCGCTGTTCCTGGCTCCCGTCGTGATCGTCCCGATCGTCGCCCGGTTGCGACGCTGGGAGCCGTATCCGCACACCGCTGACGCGTTGCTGGCCACACCGTTCCTCCTCGACACGCTCGGCAATCTGACCGGCGTGTACGACGAGTTCCCCCGCACCGACGATGTGTTGCACGCGATCAACTGGGTGCTCCTCGTGGGAGCGTTCCATGCGTTCCGGTTCCGCAACGTCGACGATCGACGCGACGCGGTGCTGCTCGGATACGGCTTCGGTGCGATCGCGATCGTGTGGTGGGAGATCATGGAATGGGCCGTGTCCGAGGACGGATTCGGTGGTGCCGGTGCCCTGGCGCTCACCTACGAGGACACCATCGGTGACTTGTTCCTGTCGTCGACCGGCGGGCTGATCGGATCGCTCCTCGCAGTTCGATGGCTCGGACCGAGACGCTCGACGTAGGCGTCGACACCGACCGCTCAGCGACTGCCGGCCGACGATCCAGCGGCAAGGGCGCTGCTCGCTTCCCGTGACGCCGGGTCCGCCTGACCTACGGTCGGGCATGCACGACGACCTGACGTTCTACGACGAGATCGAGGCGTACTGCGCCAAACTCAGTCACCGGCCCGGGGGAGTGGCGCAGCTCCACGTGTCGACGCGTCACGCTCAGGTCGATGTCGTGGTCGAGCGGTGGGGAGCCGAACGCGAAACGGTGTGGAGCGCGGCTGATGTGCCGGCCATGTACACGCCGCCGCCCGACGACGCCGACAGTGTGGGATGCCGGTGGCCGGTGACGGTCGAGATCCCGATCGGCGATGGGTGGCGCTCGGGCTTCCATCTCGTCACGGTCACCGCTGCCGACGGTACCTCCGGCCGAAACGTCGCGCATGCCTGCTTCGTCGTCACCGCTGATGTGGCGAACCGCTCCGACGCCCTTCTCGTGCTCGCCACCAACACCTGGAACGCCTACAACGCGTGGGGCGGGTGCAGCCTCTACACCGGTGGCAGGCAGGTCAGCTTCCGGCGCCCGTTCGCCCGCGGGATGCTGTGCCGATCCGAGGTCGAACGTGACGACCGCAAGGCCCGCCCGACCCGATGGGGCGAGGAACCAGACGTCAACGGCGACCGATTCCAGGAGTACCGGGCCGAGCAGGGCTATCCGGCGGCGATCGGGTCGAGTGGATGGTTCAGCCACGAACGTCGCTTCGTGGAATGGGCCGAGGCGGCCGGCTATCGATTGGACTACTGCATCTCGAGCGACCTCGACGACGACCCGTCCATCGCTGAGGGCTATGACCTGATCGTCGACGTCGGCCACGACGAATACTGGTCGGCCGGCCAGCGAGCCACGATCGAGGAGCACGTCCGCGGCGGCGGGAACCTGGCGAGCATGTCGGGCAACACCTGTTTCTGGCAGGTCCGCCTCGAAGACGGCGCCGGGCCCGGTCGTGTGCGCGGTGACGTGCGCGGTGACGTGATGGTGTGCCACAAGTACACCGCCCACGACACCGACCCGGTCGTGGCGAGCGGCGAACCCGAACGGATGACCGGCATGTGGGCCGACCCACTGGTGGGGTTGCCCGAGTGGTCGTTGCTCGGCGCCGGGTCGCGCTGGGGCCTCTACAGCCGATTCGGTCAGGCGACGCCGCGCGGCTCCGGTGCGTTCACCGTGTACCGATACGACCACTGGTTGCTCCACGGCACCGACCTGCGCTACGGCGACCTGCTCGGCGCGACCCATGGCGTCGTCGGCTACGAAACCGTCGGTCGCCCGATCGACTTCGACGAGTACCAGCTCCCGATCCCCCGACCGATCGACGGCGCGCACGGCTCCGCCGAGATCGTCGCGTTCACCCCGGCGAGCAACATCGGAGTCGGCGAATACCCGGCGTCGATCTCGGCACTCAGCGACCAGGGCGACATCGAGTTCATCGCCTCACGCATGTTCGGCGAGGTCACCCACGACACGCTCGCCCGCTGCCGCTACGGCAACTCGGTGATGATGGTCAACCGTCCGTACGAGCCGGGTGGGGGCGAGGTCCTCGTGGTCGGCACCACCGACTGGGTGTTCGGCCTCGCCGACGATCCCGCTGTGTCGCAGGTGACCGCCAACATCCTCGACCGCTACCTGCGTGGCTGACGAGGACCTCGGTGCGCTCGGCGAGCTCTCGCTGCGTGAGTCCGGCCTGCCGGCGAGCGGCACCTTCGCCGGCTGAGGACTACCGTTCGCTCATGACGTGGTCACGCGCCGCCGAGGAACGCCTTGCGCAAGCGGCAGCCAACGGCGAGTTGGATGCCCCCGACCGGCTCAAGGGCAAGCCGATCGCCGACCTCGACCGGCCCCGTGCACCCGGATGGTGGGCCGACCAGTTCGTCGCCCGCGAGCGAAGCAACGATCGACGCGCCGCAGCAGAGAAGAACGCAGCCGTCGCCCGCGCCGGGTTCTGGCGCTGCGGCGACCTCGAGACCCTGCGCGCGAGCGTGGCGGAGGCGAACGAGGCGATCGACCACGCGAATCTCGATCTGATCGAGGCGGACCGGCTCGATCGCTTCGACGTCGACGACATCATCGAACGCTGGCGCCGACTGGACCGCTGACAGTCGTACCGGTGTGCGTACCGTCGGTAGCATCAGAGTATGAAAATCAGTGTGAGCCTTCCGGACGAAGACGTCGCATTCCTCGACCGCTACGCGTCGGACCGCAAGATCGGTTCTCGTTCGGCAACGGTTCAGAAGGCCGTCCAGATCCTCCGGGCATCGGAACTGGGTGCGGCCTATGAGGACGCCTGGGCCGAGTGGTCCGACGACGGTGGAGCAGACGTTTGGGAATCTGCTGTCGCCGATGGGTTGTCCTGATGCGTCGCGGCGAAGTCAGATGGGTCGACTTCGAACCGACGGGCGGGAGCGAAGCGAACAAGTGTCGAGCCGCTGTGATCGTCAGCAACGACGGCGCGAACTCGATGGCGTCACGGCTGGGGCGAGGCGTCGTCACCGTGGTGCCTGTCACGTCGAACGCCCGGCGGGTGTATCCGTTCCAGGTACTGCTCGGTTCAGACTCCACCGGACTCGATCGCGACTCGAAGGCTCAGGCCGAGCAGGTTCGATCCGTGGCCGTCGAACGTGTGGGCGACCTGATCGCCTCGCTCGATACCCAACTGATCGACGCGCTGGACAACGCACTCCGAGTCCACCTGCAGCTGTAGTGGCCGCCAACACTGCGACACCCATCTCGTACGATCGGGAACGAGTCGCACCATGAACTACGACGAGATCGAACAGCTCCGCGAACGTCACGCCGCCTGGGCGCTGCTGCGCGCGCAGAACGTGGCGTTCATCCTGAGCTTCTTGTCACGGGTATTCGTCGAGGGCGGTGAGAGCAACGTCGCGGCGTCGCGCCTCATCCGCGAACTCGACGACGAGCTCTACGCCCTCAACCGACGCCTCGGCGACGGCACGTTCCCGCGGGCGGCCAAGGACTACCTCGACGACTGGTCGAATCCGTCACGGGCATGGCTGCGCCGCTACTACCCACCGGGCGCCGACGAACCCCACTACGACCTCACCCCCGCCGTCGAACGGGCGATCGCCTGGGTCGGCGACCTCGAAGCCCGCACGTTCATCGGCACCGAATCACGCCTCAACACGATCTTCGACCTGCTGCGCCAGATGGTCCACGGCGCCGACGCCGACCCTGAACAGCGCCTTGTCGAACTCCACCAACGCCGTCGCGACATCGACGCCGAGATCGCCCGCGTCGAAGCCGGCCACGTCGACCTGCTCGACCCCGTCGGCCAGCGCGACCGCTATCAGCAATTCGCCCGCACGGCCCGTGAACTGCTGGCCGATTTCCGCCAGGTGGAGGACAACTTCCGCCAGCTCGATCGCCAGCTACGCGAACAGATCGCCGGCTGGAGCGGCTCGAAGGGCGAACTGCTCGACGAGGTGCTCGGCGACCGCACCAGCATCGCCGAATCCGACCAGGGCCGCAGCTTCCGCGCCTTCTACGAAGTGCTGCTCTCCGCCGAACGCCAACGCGAGTTGAGCGAACTACTCGACCGCCTCAAGGACATCGATGCCCTCACCGAACGCGACGGTCGCCTCGACCGCATCCACTACGACTGGCTCGCCGCCAGCGACCGCACCCAGAACACCGTACGCCTGCTGTCCGAACAGCTCCGCCGATTCCTCGACGACCAGGTGTGGCTCGAGAACCGGCGAGTCTTCGACCTGCTGCGCGGCATCGAATCCAAAGCGCTCACGCTGCGCGACGAGTCGCCCACGATCGACATGACCATCGACGACAATCGGCCGCAACTCACGCTGCCCGTCGAACGTCCGCTCTACCGCCGCACCCGCACCACCGCGCTCGCCAACGAATCGATCGAGCGCGGCGACACCGATTTCGACTCGTCGATCCTCAACGAACTGTCCGTCGTGAACCGCGACGACCTGCTCCGCCACGTGCTCACCACACTCGGGCCACGCGGACGCGTCGCGCTCGACGACGTCATCGCCACTGCGCCACTCGAACACGGCCTCGCCGAACTCGTCACCTACCTCTCGCTACGCGAGCCCGGCCTCGAGATCGTGTTCGACGACGACGGCCGCGCCCACGTCAGCTGGACCGACACCGAAGACGACCACATCGAACGCGTTGCCGATGTCCCCCGTGTCACGTTCGTCCGCGACCGCCGACCCGAGCCGCTGACCGAAGACGTCACCGCATGAGCGACACCGACCGCACCAACGAGCAGTCGCTGGTACTGATCCAACTGTTCAAGGGCCCGCTGTACCGCGATGCCCACGAGCGGCTCTGGCAGCCGATGCTCAACCGGCGCGCCGCCATCGTCGACCATGTCGCCGTGCTCGGGTTGCAGCTCGACGTCGACGAGAGCGACGGCTACGCCTTCTTGCGCACCAAGCCCGAAGGCGACGACGAGTCCGGCCTGCCACGCCTCGTGAGCCGACATTCGCTGTCGTTCCACGTCAGCCTGCTACTCGCTCTGCTGCGCAAACTCCTCGCGGAATTCGACGCAACCAGCTCCGACGCCCGGCTCATCGTCAGCCGCGACCAGATCATCGAGATGCTTCGCATCTACCTGCCCGACAGCACCGACGAGGTCAAGACCGCCCGGGCGATCGACGGCCACATCAAGCGCATCGACGACCTCGGCTTCATCCGGCGCCTCCAAGGCGACGCCGACCAGTACGAGGTGCGCCGCATCCTGCGCGCCTTCGTCGACGGGCAATGGCTCGGCGACCTCGACCGGCATCTCGACGAGTACATCGCCGAGATCACCGAGCAACGACCAGCCACGACATGAGGGCCACGACATGACCGCAACCCTCTTCGACTCGATCACCCCGCCGGACGCTGTCGGCTGCCGCCTCCAACGCCTCGAGCTCTACAACTGGGGCACGTTCCATCAGAAGGTGTGGACGTTCGAACTCGACGGCCGCAACGCGCTGCTCACCGGCGACATCGGCTCGGGCAAGTCGACCATCGTCGACGCCGTCACCACGCTGCTGCTGCCGGCGCATCGCATCTCGTACAACAAGGCCGCGGGAGCCGACACCCGCGAGCGCGACCTACGCTCGTACGTGCTCGGCCACTACAAGTCAGAGCGCGTCGAGACCACCGGCACCACCCGGCCCGTGGCCCTGCGTACCCCGGCCAACTACAGCGTCATCCTCGGCGTGTTCGCCAGCGGCGCCGGTCGTGTTGCCACGCTCGCCCAGGTGTTCCGCGCCCGCGAGGACAACAGCCAACCCGAACGGTTCTTCGTGGTCGCCGACACCGACCTGTCGATCGAGAAGCACTTCAGCGACGTCGGCGAAACGCTCGGGAACCTCAAGCGCCGCCTACGCGACCACGGCGCCACCACCTACGACGCATTCCCCGACTACGGGCGCGACTTCCGCCGCAAGCTCGGCATCGACTCAGAACAGGCCCTCGACCTGTTCCACCAGACCGTGTCGATGAAGGCCGTCGACAACCTCAACGACTTCGTGCGCATGCACATGCTCGAACCGTTCGACATGACCGAGCGCATTGCGTCACTCGTCGACCACTTCGACGACCTCACCCGAGCGCACCAGGCGGTCTTGCGGGCGCGTCAGCAGCTCGACCTGCTCGCGCCACTCGTCGATGGGCTCGACCGCCACGACGAGCTCAGCGCCGAGCTGGCCATCCTGGAAGCACGTCGCGACGCCCTCGACGTGTATGTCGCCCAGCACTCTCGTCGCCTGCTCGCCGCCGAGTCCGACCGCCTCGTCGCACAACTCGCCGTGGTCGAAGAGCAGCTGCGCGACGCATCCGCTCGTCGCGGCGAACTGCACGACCGCCAGACGCGCATCAACCTCGACATCGCCGGGCACGGTGGTCATCGACTCGCCGAACTCGACGCGGACATCGCCCGCCTCGATGCCGAATGGCCGCAACGTCGACAACGACTCGAGAACTTCAATGCTTTGCTCGTCGGCGTCGGGCTCGACTCGGTCGCCGAGCACCTGCAGTTCGTCGACGTCCACCGCCGACTTGCCGACCGCGACGCCGTCATCGACGCCGACCGCACCGCGCTCGCCGATGCCCTGCGCTCCGAGCAACTCGTCGAACAGCAGGTCATCGACGAGAGCGCCGCCGTCAACGCCGAGCTGCACAGCTTGGCGAACCGGGCGAACAACCTTCCGAGCGCCAGCCTGGCGTTGCGTACGCAGCTCTGCGACGACATCGGTCTCGATACCGATGAGCTCCCGTTCGCCGGCGAGCTGATCCAGGTGCGCGACGACGCACGGGAATGGGAGGGCGCGGCCGAGCGCGTGTTGCGCGGGTTTGCGCTGTCGCTGCTCGTGCCCGACCAGCACTACGAACGCATCGCCCGTTGGATCGACGAACACCACCTCGGCACCCGGCTCGTCTACTTCCGGGTGCCTGCGCGCAGCTCGCCCGGCGACTTGCGCCGTACGACGACTCATCCTCTGCTGCTCGACATGGTCGATGTCCGCGCGGACTCGGCGTTCGAACCGTGGATCCGTGACGAGTTGCAACGACGAGCCGACCACGCCTGCGTCGCTTCGATCGCCGAACTGCGCGCCGAGGCGAAAGCGGTCACTCGCGACGGCACGGTCAAGTCGCGTGATCGCCACGAGAAGGACGACCGCCACCGCATCGGCGACCGCCGCCAGTACGTGCTCGGCTGGTCGAACCAGGCGAAGATCGACGCCCTCGTCGCCGAGGCGCAACGCCTCGCCGGCGCGCTCGCCCCCGTCACGGCGCGAATTCACGAACTCCACACCCGGCAGCGCTCCCTCGACGACACCCGGCGCGACCTCGGCATCATTGCCAACCAGGACCGGTGGGACGACCTCGACTGGCAGTCGGTGGTGCGCACGATCGATGGCTACCGCACCGAAGCCGACACCATCCGTCAGTCATCCGATGTCCTCGCGTCGCTCACCGCAGAACTCGACGACGTGGCGGGCCTGCTGACCGACGTCGATGGCGCCATTGGGAAGGCGAACTCCGCGCTCGGAGGTCTCGCCAACGAACGCGACGGCATCACCGCCCGCACGGCACGCGTCGAGGCCGTGCTGCGTACCATCGACCCCGCTGCTCTTCAGCCGGAATTCGACGAACTCGACCGTTGGCTGCCTGCACCGGTGCGCCGCCTACTCGACCAGCTCGACACCACCGCCGACGCCCAGCGCGCCGCATCCGAACTGATCGCCAGCGAACGCGAGCGCGTCACCAACGCTCAGCACACGATCGAGACCCGCGTCGTCAAGGCAATGCAGGGATTCCGCCACGCCTACCCACAGGAGGTGAGCGAACTCGACGACTCGCTCGAATCCGGCGACGAGTACCGCGAACTTCACCGCCGCGTCGCCGTTGACGACCTGCCCAGATTCAACGACGAGTTCAAGCGGCTGCTCAACGAGAACGCGATCCGTGAAGTCGCCATGCTCTCCGCGGTGCTCAACGAGCAGGAACACACGATCCGCGAGCGCATCGGGCGGATCAACGAGTCGCTTCGGGCGATCGACTACAACCCAGACCGCTACATCCACCTGGTCCCCGAAGCGACCCCGAACACCGAGATCCGAGCGTTCCGCGAAGAGCTGCGGGCGTGCACCAGCAACATTGTCCAGGCCGACGACCAGTACTCCGAAGCCAGGTTCCTCCAGGTGAAGGAGATCATCGACCGCTTCAAGGGCCGCGAGGGCTCCACCGATCAGGACCGCACGTGGACCCGGCGGGTCACCGACGTGCGCCAATGGTTCGTGTTCTCCGCCTCCGAGCGGTGGCGCGCCGACGATCGCGAGCACGAGAGCTACGCCGACTCGGCCGGCAAGTCGGGTGGGCAGAAGGAGAAGCTCGCCTACACGATCCTCGCTGCCTCGCTGGCGTATCAGTTCAAGCTCGACGAGGAACGCAACGACGCGTTCCGGTTCGTGGTCATCGACGAGGCATTCGGGCGCGGTTCCGACGACTCGACCCGCTACGCGCTCAGCTTGTTCACCAACCTCGGGTTGCAGCTACTGATCGTCACCCCGCTGCAGAAGATCCACGTGATCGAACCGCACGTGTCGTGCGTCGGCTTCGTCGACAACCTCGACGGCAACTACTCCCGGCTGCAGCGGTTGACCATCGAGGAGCATCGCCGCCGACGGGCCGATCCCACCTCCAGCGCCGATGAGTGACGCCCGAGCGTGGACGCAGGTCGGTGACCTGCGCGCCCGCCTGCAACGGCGTTGGGATCGCGGTGCGTTCCTGAAGGAGCACGCCGCGGGGAACGAGTTCACGCCGGTGCGACTCAAGATCGACGGGCCCGTCGTCGCCGATCTCGTCGAGCAACTCGACGACGTTCGTGCGTGGGCTCAGCGGTTCGAGAGCGACGCCCGCACCCGTGGCGGCGAGCACCGCTTCATCGTCGAGTCGCGCACGATCAAGAGCCGATCGTTCGGCGCCAACGACGTGCCCGGACGCCTACGCATCGACACGTTCACCGAGCTGTGCGCGTTCCTCGGCACGGCCGACGACGTCGCCACGTTCGATCGGCTCCGAGCGGAGTCTCAGCTCGACGTGCCCGAACTCGACGAGTGGATTGCGGTGCACCCGATGCTCGTGCTCGAGCACCGCGCCGATTGGACAGGGATCCTGCTCGTGGTTCGCTGGATTGCCGATCGCGACATCTCCGACCTCGACGTCCGCCACCTCGACGTCCCCGGCGTCGACACCAAATTCGTCGAACGACACCGCCGCATCCTCGGACGGCTGCTCGACGAGGTCCGACCAGCGTCGGCCGACCCGACCAGGCGTGGCATCGCTGGACGCCTGGGATTCCGTGCTCGACCCTCGTACACGCGCTTCCGGCTCCTGCATCCCGTGCCCGAGCTTCCGTCGTTGCTCACCGAACTCGAAGTGCGCACCACCGAACTCGCGCAGCTCGAACTGTCCGTGCGGACGGTCTTCATCGTCGAGAACCGGGCGAGCTTTCTCGCCTTCCCTGACGTCGACGACGCCTTGGTCATCTTCGGTGGCGGCTTCCAGGTGAGCGCGCTCGATCCGCTCACCTGGCTGCACGACCGTGAGATCGTCTACTGGGGCGACATCGACACGCACGGCTTCGCCATCCTCGACCGACTCCGCGAGCGATTCCCCCAGACCCGATCGACGCTGATGGACCTCGACACGCTCCTCGCCCACCGTGACCACGTGGTGATCGAGCCGTCCCAGACCACCGGAGCCCTCACCCATCTGACCGATGCCGAGCACGCGCTGTATCGCGACCTGATCGAGCATCGTCACGGCCCCTCGGTGCGCCTCGAACAGGAACGCATCCGCTTCTCGTTCGTCCGCTCGATCACATCCACGATGTGATCGACAGCGGCGGCGGGTTTGGTGGCCCGGGCGATCGTCAGCGGAAGTAGTCGAGCAGGTCGAGGATGGGCTGGACTCGGGCGACCTCGTGGGTGCGCAGGAGGTTGGCCTTCGCGAGGAGGGCGAGCACGGCCATCCCGGTCTCTGCTGATCTCGCCTCGTCGTGGAACAGGTACACCGACGATGCCATGGTGACGCAGACCGGCCAGCCCAGCTCGCGGAACCGGAACGACTGCAGCATGTTGTCGGTCTGATATCGGATCCGCTCGGGCCCATCCGGCAGGTTCAGGGCGAACCCGAAGCCGGGGTCGATCCAGATCTTGTCGACACCCGCCGACGTCACCAGCTCGAGCCGCTCGCGGAAGAAGGCCATCTGCGCGTCGATCATCTCGTCGGCCGACGGCACGTCGTCGCCGGATCGAGCGGTCTCGCCCGGGGTGTAGCAGAGGATCAGCCCGGCATCGTGACGGGCGATCGCCTCGTACAGGGCCGGGTCGTCGACCCTCCCGGTCAGGTTGACGACGCCGGCGCCGGCTTCGAGCGCGGGCACCGCGACGTCGGTGTGGTACGTCTCGACCGACACGAGGATGCACTCGTCGACGAGTGCCCGAACGACGGGCAGCAGCGCCGAGAGCTGTCCGTCGACGTCGACGATGTCGGCGTTCGTGCCGGTCGACTCGGCGCCGATGTCGACCATCGCTGCCCCCTCGATCGTCATGCGGCGGGCCCGATAGAGCGCCGCGTCGACGTTGTGGACGATGCTCTCGCGGTACGACGACTCGCGCGACAGATTGATCACCCCGAGCTGGTACGGGCGATCATCGAACACCCGGCCGTACGCCGGGAACTCGAGGGTGCGAACCGGATGGTCGAGCGCCGCTCGGTGCGCCTCCCACAGCGGGAGCAGGACATCGGGTGTGATCATGATGAGAACTCCTGCGAGTGAAGCCAGTGGTCGGCGATCGCCGTCAGGTCGCCGGGCTCCACGGAGAGTTCGGTCAGCAGTTGGCTCATCGTGCGACCGAGCAGTGGGTGGACGAGGTCGGGAGCGACGTCGCACACCGGGACGAGCACGAATCGCCGCTCGTGCTGTCGCTGGTGCGGCACCTGGAGCGACGGAGCGTCCGACACGAGGTCGCCGTAGATCAGCAGGTCGAGATCGAGCGTGCGCGGACCCCAGTGGATGGTGCGCTCACGCTCGCGGATCGTCTCGATCCGATGCATGTTCGCCAGCAGCTCGGCGGCACCGAGTGTCGTCGTCGCGGCAAGTGCCGCGTTGAGGTACGGACCCTGTTCGTCGGGCCCGCCGACCGGCGCCGTCTCGTACAGCTTCGACACGGCATCGATGGCGACACCGTCGGTTGACGCCAACTCGTCCATCCCCGCCCGCAGGTTCTCGAGCCGATCGCCCAGGTTCGAGCCGAGCGCGATGAGGCATCGTGTAGAGGGAGCGCTCATCGGGTCACCGCAGCCACGACCCCGCTCCGTTCACGACGATGCGGTCGGGGGCGGACGCGCCGGCTCGCCTGGAGGGGGGAGTGTGAGTGGACATGAAGGGGTGAGATGCGGCTGGATCAACCGGGGAACATCATGGCTCATTCCACCCCGCCCGACGATGTTCGGCTCGGGGTCTGCGGGCGACTGAGCGAGCGATCTCGAGCGGCTGGGCCGCTCGGAGGCGACGTCCGTCGAACAATAGGGCGCACACAGCGAACCACGTCCAGCCGATCACGAGTCCGGTGATGACATCGGTGGTCCAATGGACCCCCAAGGCGACCCGGGTTCCTGCGACGACCACACCGAGGGCCACGGCAAGCCCGAACAGCACGGCACGAACGCGGAGCGATCTGCCTCGGCCGAGCAGGAACGCCACGCACGCCCAGGCCGCAGCGCCTGCGACGGCGTGTCCGGACGGGAACGACGTACCGGAGAACCCGGTGAGGTTCGACAGGGTCGGGCGCGCCCGGTCGGTCGACCACTTGATCGAGTTCGAGACGAGGAATTGACCGATCATGACGAGGACGACGAACGCCACGACGGTCCAGCGACGGTCTCGGAACCACGAGTACACCGCGATGGCCACGGCGCCGATGACGATGTAGGCCGTGCCCCCGAACTCGCTGAGTCGGCGCATGATCGCGCTGGATCGATCGGTCGCACCCTCCGCGGCCCACTCGGCGAGGGGAGTGTCGACACGGGCCAGGCCGCCATTGGTCCTGATCATGATGAGTGCGACGCCGACGGCCACTGCGGCGGCGGTGACGACGATGGCAGCAACGGCAATGGCCTCGGCGAGGGCTGCATCGGTCCGCTTCGGGATGGCACGGGCGATGCGCCGTGCGAGTGGGTGGTCGGCGACGAAGCGATGGATCGTGCCCGGTCGGACATGTGGGTCGTCGAGGTCGGGTGACGACGACACGGCGTGCAGCCCAGCTGCGAGCACGCCGGAGACCGCGCCGACCAGCACGACCGCGAGCCAGACGTCGATGCTCACCCTGATGGACTCATCGTTCGATTGCGCCGACCGGCGTCGCTGCCTCGGTGGTTGCGATTGGTCATCGCGGGTGGCCTTCCCGCAGGCACAGCCGGGCAAACGCCGGCCCCGATGGGCCCCCTGCCTCGCGCGATCAGATCGACCCGGATGAGGATCCTGAGCCGGTCACCTGGATTGGAAGTCGGCGCTCCGGCTCAGCGGCCCTACGATGGCCAATCGCAATCCGGCATCGAGTCACCAACGGGGTTTTCTCCCGCGAATCGCGCCGGTCCCGCCTCTCTAGCTCAATGGTAGAGCAGTGGACTTTTAATCCATTGGTTCAGGGTTCGAGCCCCTGGGGAGGCACGGTGATCTTGCCGAGCGACCTGTTGCTTGTACAATTTGTCAAGTGAACGCGATCGACGCCATCGACGGGCGAACCGCCCGACGCAACCGCAACAAGGACGCCGTCCTCGACGCAATGATCGAGCTGGCCGCCGAGGGCAACGACGAGCCCCCCATCGAAGCCATCGCCGAACGGGCGGGTGTGTCGTACCGCTCGGTGTACCGCTACTTCGATGACCGCACCGAGCTGATGTTGTCGGCCATCACCCGTGTGATGGGCGACATGTGGCCGATCTTCGACCTCGAGAAGCTGGGCCAGGGCTCACTCGACGACCGCATCCACCGGCTGATCACGGTCCGTCTCGGCGCCTACCGCAAACTTGCTCCATTGACGCGCAGCGCTGTGCGACGTCGGGCCAACGAACCTGCTGTCGCCGAGGGATACGACCGTGTGCGCGAGTACCTACGCGAGCAGTTGGCACAGCAATTCCAGCCCGAACTCGATGCGATTCCTGCCACCGAGCGCAAGGTGGTGCTCGCTGCGCTCGACACCATGTTCCAGTTCGAGGCGCTCGACTATCTGGCGCAGAATGACGAGATGTCCGACAAGGCACTCGCCATCGTCCTCACTCGCCACGTCCGAGCACATCTCGCGGCCACCGACGCACGCTGAAGCGATGAGTTTCCGCGCGACCTGTCCGCGCGGAAACTCATCGCACGGCGGTTGGGCGGTGCTCAGGCGGTGAAGTCCGTCGACGCCACGGCGGAGTCGCCTTGTTCGATCGCGGTGACGATCCGTTCGGCGACCGTGGCCGGTTCGAGACCGACTGGCATCTTCGGTGCCTCCCCGTGGATCGGGCGAGTCGCCAGCCCGGTCTCCGTGTGCGGCGGTCGGGCGTCGATGACCGACACCTTCATGCGCCGGAACTCGCGCCGGATCGCCTCGGTTGCCGCAGCAGCAGCGGCCTTCGACGCCGAGTAGGCCGCCATCCCGGGCATCGGGGCCTCGGCAACCACACCGGACACGTTCACGAAGAACCCGCTGGTCGCCTGCAATGCCGGTGCTACCCGCTTGGCGAGCCACATCGGTCCCATGGTGTTGGTGAGGAACAGCTCCTCGATCACGACGTCGTCGGTGTCGACCAGGTCACCGAACGCCACGATGCCTGCCGCGATCACCACCCCGTCGAGTCGCCCATGCGTAGCGGTCACGTGCTCGACGAGCAGATCGCCTGCCCGCGAATCGCGGAGGTCGATGGCGAGGTCGCTGTCGGGTCCTCCCGAGCGATTGCAGCGCACCACTGTGGCGCCCCGCACCGCCAGCGTCGTGACGATCTCCCGACCCAGCCCACCGGTTGCGCCGACCACCGCGACGACCGCACCGTTCAAGTCACGCGAAGCCACGGCGACTCCTTCAGATCCCGAACTCGGCGGCATTCGCTGCCGCTACCGAGGCATCGTCGCCGAACAGCTCGACCCGGCTGTGCGCCTGGCGGCCGTAGACGAACATCATCAGTTCGCCGACAGGGCCCCGCACGGTCACCGACGGTTCGGCCTGCTTGGCGATGATCGGCCCGTGATCGTCGTCGGGTTCGAGCACGATGCCGACCGGCGAGCTCTTGACCAGCTGTTTGGCCATCTTGCCGAGCACCCCGTAGAGCGCCTCGATCAGGTCGGCGTCGAGGCGTCGGGGTTCCCAGGTCGGCTGGGCACGACGGACATCCTCGAGATGCACGAAGAACTCGACGGTGTTCGTCAGCTCGTCAACCTTGGCGATCCTCGCCGGCGACCAGAACGGCGGGCCGGAACGGACGGTGTCGACGAGGTCGCCCCAGTCATCGTCGGCAACGCCCGCTTGCACCTTGTCGGTGTAGGCGGCCAGTTTCGACACCACGATGCCGATCGCCGCATCGGGACGACGCTCACGCACCACCAGGTGCGCCGCAAGATCACGGGTGGTCCAATCACCGCACAACGTCGGCTGATCGGGGCCGAGGTCGGCGAACAACTCACAGAGCTCGGCACGTTCGCGGCGGGCAGGAATGATGTCGCTGGCCATGTGCGCACCGTACCGGCGTGATGCACGGAGGTCGAACGGTGGTGCGGATTCGTGTCCCGCGACTCGATTCTCAGGCGGTGCCGTACGACGCGTTCAACGACTCGCCGATCTCGGCCAGCGCGTCGGGTCGGAACGTCGGCACGATCGCGTGGGTCACACCGATCTCGGCGAGCTGTTCGACGCGGGCATCGAGTTTCGGCCCAGGAGGAGCGCCGGCACTGGCGATCATCTCGATCGAATCAGGGTCGCGGTCGTGGTCTTCCGCGGTCTGACGGACCAACGCGATCAATTCGCCGATCTCGGTGGCCGATGCACTGCCGGGGAAGAACCCGTCGCCGAGCCGGCCGGCACGCCTGGCCGCCGCAGGACTGTGCCCGCCGACGATCACCGGGATCGTGCCCTTGGCCGGGCGGGGCAGCGAGATGCAGTTCTCGAAGTCGAAGAAGTCGCCCGAGAACGTCGTCTTCTCACCCGACCACAACGCACGCATCACCGCGATGTACTCGTCGAGACGCTTGCCCCGGTCGCCGAACGGCACGTTCAGTGCAGCGAATTCCTCGGCGAGCCAACCAGCGCCGACACCGAGCACCATTCGCCCGCCGGACAAATGGTCCAACGAGGCCAACTCCTTGGCGGTGATCACCGGGTTGCGCTGGGGCAGGATCAGGATGCCGGTCGCCAGCTTGATCCGGGTGGTGTGCGCCGCCACCCACGTCAGCCAGATCAGCGGGTCGGGCAGGTCGAACTCCTCGGCGCCACCGGCCATTTTGCCGCTCGGGTCGTACGGGTATTTCGACTCGTAGCCCGATGGCACGACCACGTGCTCGACGGTCCAGATCGCTTCGAACCCGCCGGCCTCGGCGGCGGTCGCCACGGCGGTGGCGCCCTCGGGTGACGAACCGTGGCCGGTGTTGGCGAACATGATGCCGAACTTCATGCCGGCGACCCTAGACGTGACCGCCCACTCGGTCTCCACCGCGCTCGATCCGAATCGCCCGTCTGAGCACGCGAGTAGCTTCGCGAGGTGGATGGTGTCGCCGAGAGTGACGGTCAACAGATGGTGGGGGAGACGTGCGCTGCCGATGGGGGGCGGCTCGAGCCTCTGGCCGGGGTGCCCGGCGTTCTGCAGTGCCCGACATGCCGACACCGCACCGACGAACCCGGTGATGGGGTGCTCGGTGACGGGTTCGACGTCAACCTGCGTCAGTGGGGTCTACGCGGCGACATGCACGCCTGGCAGGCAATGCGCGAACTCGTTGCGACCACACCCACGCCAACCGATCGCGAGGCGGTACGGGCGGCATACGTCGATGCGCTGCGCCGGGTGGCCGACGTCGACGTCGACGACACCGACGAGCAGGTCGTCCACCGGGCGCACCTCGACCACGGGGGGATGTCCGGCGGTTCGGTGGATGTGGGGTGGTGGCGCACGAAGGGCATCCCGCTGCTGGTCGAGCGGGCGGTCGACCGCCGACCCCCGCCGCGGACTCCGCCACGCACTGCGGGGAAGGTGATCGGAAACATCGTCGTGTGGGTGATCCTCCTTGCGATCCCGGTGGCGCTGGTCGGGGGTGGAGGGTTCCTGATGTATCAGCGCGCAGTCGGGACACCCGTCGCGGCGACGGTGCTCGAGTGCGACACGTCGGGGGCGATCATCCGCGGAGCGTCGACCTATCGCACGGAGTGCATCGCCGAGTGGGAGATCGACGGTCGGGTGGTGATCGGGTCGTTCACGGGCGGCAACGGTGAGTCCGACGTCGGCAGGACGGTCGCCGCAACGGTACGGGGCGACACTGCCTACAGCCGCTCGCTGGGTCTCCCCGTCCTGCTGATCGCGATGGGACTGCCGTTTCTCGCAGTCCCGGTGTTCGCGATTCGCGCACGGTTGCGCTCTCGGGTCAGCTGAGCGGCTCCTGACGAACGTCGTCAGCCGAGCGGGACCGCAGCACTGCGGCGGCGCGAGACTGGCCAGATGACGTACGAGCACCTGCTGGTCGACCGCGATGGCGACATCATCACGATCACGCTGAACCGTCCGGAGAAGCGCAATGCGCTTGCACTCGACGTGATGGTCGAACTGACCGGCGCGCTCCGCGACGTCGGCGCCTCCGACGCCCTCGGCGTGATCCTGGCAGCCAACGGCCCGGTCTTCTCCGCCGGACACAACTTCGGCGACATGGCCGGCGCCGACCTCGACGCGGCCCGGCATCTCTTCGCCGTGTGCACCGAGATGATGGACACCGTGCAGGCACTGCCGCAGCCGGTGGTCGCTCGGGTGCACGCCTTGGCGACTGCGGCGGGGTGCCAGCTCGTCGCCACGTGCGACCTCGCGATCGCCGCTGAGTCCGCCGCATTCGCGATTCCCGGTGGCAAGGGCGGGCTGTTCTGCCATACACCACTCGTCGCGGTCGCTCGCAACATCGGCCGAAAACGTGCACTCGAGATGGCGCTCACCGGCGACCCGATCGACGCAGCCACCGCCGCCGACTGGGGTCTGATCAACCGCGTCGTTCCCGACGCAGAACTCGACGCCGCCGTCGCCGAGCTCGTCGGTCGAGCGACCCGTGGCAGTGCGCTGTCCAAGGCGCTCGGCAAGCGGGCGTTCTATGCACAAGTCGGGCTCGACCAGGGCGGCGCCTATGCGCTCGCGGTGGAGGAGATGGCATCGGCGGCGATGCTCGGCGACGCCCAGGAAGGCTTCACGGCATTCCTCGAGAAACGGCATCCGAACTTCAACCAACGCGCCTGACACGTCAGGCGGCCACGGCCAACGCCGTGCGCACATGGTCGACGGCGCGATCGCGATGGTTGCGAACGGTGCGCGGTGTCACGTTGCGTTGCCGGGCCACGAGGCCGGGCGAGCCGACGCGCACCAGTTGGCGGAGGAGGTCGAGGTCGCCCGACGGCACGCCCGCACGGTCCGCCTCGCGCAGCACGGTCACGAATTCGTCGAGCGCCGTCGCCGGTCCGTCGTGGCATGGTGTGGCGGCGAACGCACTGGGCGCACACAACTCCTCGGTGTTGCGCCTGCGCAGTGGCCGACGGAACGCCTGGAACACGGCATCGGAGACCAACGACGAGGCGACGTGGTGCCGGCGGCGCTGCACATCGAAGGACCGGATGGCGAGCCAGGCGGCCGGGACGACCTGCGCGATGGGGTCGGTCCGCTCGGTGAACGAGCGATACCGGGTCGCCTGCACGATCAGCGCCGGCAGGAGATGCTGCAGCACGATCCGACCGGCCAGTTCGTCGAAGTGTGACAGCTCGACCAGCGCGAGCAGGATCGCATCGTCGGTTCGCTCCGCACCGTCGCTGCGTTGTGTCGCGCGCCGGAGTTGATCGAGGTCGGAGAGATCGGCGACGAGGTGTGCCAACGGATGGTCGGGGTAGCGGTCGGCCCAGGTCCGAGCGGTACGAATTGCTCGGCGCGAGGTCCGCAAGTGGGCCCACTCTGCGTCGAGGCGAGCGAGCAGGAACGAACGCCCATGATCGGACTCGACGTACGTGCGAGTCGATTGATGGGACGGGATCCAAGTTGTCGGTGTCATGGAGGCCACCGTGACGAAGCACCTTCACTGCAGTACTCACTGCTGGCGTCATCGTCCGGAGAATTCCACGAATTCGACCCATCACAGCGTCGGCCACGGCGCTCGTCGTGGCCTCACAGCACCAGCTCAGCAGCCCTTTTCCGTGGCATGGGAGGTGAGGATTCCCCATCGGTGACGTGACCGCCCACTGTGGCGGCATGGACCACTCGACCATTCCGCCGTGCGAGGCAACGGGACCAGACGGCTCGCGCCTCGTCATCCACCCCCATGCAGAATCCGATTCCGTGAGCGATCTCGCTCGGGCGCTCGACCTCCCGACGACCACTCCGCTGGCGATCGACGATCGGCCCGTTGCAGCTCACGACCGGTTGCTCGCAACAGGGCTCCGCGTGGGATCTGCGGTCACCGTCCAGGCCCTCGAGGTTGCGGTCGGAGCGTCGTCGCAGCCCGATCGGTTCCCCCACGGCCTCGCCGTCGCGGTCGTGGTCGGACCGGCGTGCGAGCGCGGGATCTTGCTGGCCGAGGGCCGCCACACCGTGGGCCGAGCAGCATCAGCCGCAGTTCGCGTCGACGATCCAGCGGTCGAGTTGCACCACGGAGTGCTCGACGTCGGCGCCGACGGTTCGGTGACGTTCACCCAACTCACCGGTGCGTTCCCGGTGACCTTCGACGGAATCGCCTGCGGCCCCAGCCATCCGGTCACCCCCGCTGGCGTCCTCACGCTCGGTGCGAGCCGCTTGGTGTTGCGCCGGCACGGTGGCGAACCGTCCGTGCCACCGATCGCCGGAGGCAGCATCGTGCCTGCTGATCGAGACCCGTGGCGCAGCGTCGTCCGGCGGGGCCCGTCGCCGCCCGTCGGGCAGGCCGGAGGCGTGATCACGGTTCCCGATCCACCTGCGACACACCGGGCGCCGCCGCTCACCTCGCTGATCGGTGCGGGGATCGCCGCGGCCGGTGCGGGCCTGCTGGCGGCCGTTCTCGGTCAGGCGCTGTTCGCCGTGTTCGCCGCCGTGGGTGCGATCGCGTCGCTCGGGACGTGGGCGGCCGGCGCGCTCGTCGCCCGCCGCGATCGTCGTCGCGCCGAGGTGCTCCACCGCACCGCGCTGGCCGACTTCGAGCAGACGCTGCTCGCAGCGCACGTCGCCGCCGAACGTGATCACCGGGCTCGCCATCGCAGCGTCGTCGACTCGCTCGAGTTGATCCACGCCGACGGTTCGGGCATCTGGTCACGCAGGCTGCAGGGCGCCGAAGCGCTCTGGGCCACGATCGGACGAGGAACGTGTCGATGGACGCCGCCGATCGTCGGCGACACCAGCGGGCGACTCGACGCCGAGCTGCTCGTCACGCTGGAGCGGTGCGAACGCCTCGTCGACGTCGCAGTGCCGATCGCTCTCGAACCCGCCTCGGTCATCGCATTCCACGGTCCGCCTGCGATCGGCGCCGCGCTGGGTCGGTCGGTGCTCGTGCAGTTGGCGGCGACATACGGGCCGGCCGACTGGGAACTGCACGTGGTGACCAGCGACCCGAACCGTTGGAGTTGGGTCAGCTGGCTGCCGCACACCCGTGGTCGGCCCTGCGTGATCGACGCCTCCGACAGTGCCTCGTTGGTCGATGCGATGGAACGAACCGCGGGTGGTGGCGATGGTGGTGTCGACGGTGGGCGACGAGCGGTGATCGTGCTCGACGTTCCGTCACTGCTCAGCGCCCGAACCGGACCGGTCCGCCGGCGGCTGGAACGCGGTGACGTCACCTGCCTGGTGATCGTGGCAGCCGATGCGTCGGTGCCTGCGGTCGTCGATCGGATCCTCGAGTTGGGCGACACCGGCGCAGCGAGGTGGATCGAGACCGACGGACCGACCTGGACGTCGGTCGACCGTGAGATCGTCGTTGCCGGGTTGTCGGCGCCGACCGCGGAGGCCGCAGTACGGCGGTTGGCGCCGCTGATCGACCCCGAGGACCGCGACAGCGCAGACGGCGTGCCGGCGAACGTGTCGTTGGCCGACCTCGAACCGGTGGCCGACGACGCCTCGACGGTGATCGCTCGCCGCTGGATGCAAGCAGGACGTGACCCCGCCCCGATCGCTCGGCTCGGGCTGTCGGGCGATGGCATCGTCGATGTCGACCTCGCGCGCGATGGACCTCACGGTCTGGTCGCCGGCACGACGGGAGCAGGCAAGAGCGAGCTCCTGCGCACGCTGGTGGTGTCGCTCGCCGCCCGGGCCAGCCCCGACCACCTCACCATGATCCTGGTCGACTTCAAGGGTGGCTCGACGTTCGACGCCTGCGCACGGCTGCCGCACACCGTCGGGGTGGTGACTGACCTCGACGACGGTCTGGCCGAACGGGTACTCGTCAGTCTCGATGCCGAGGTGCGGCGCCGCGAACGCCTGCTGCGAGCAGTGCGAGTCGACGACATCACGAGCTATCGCCGGGCGGTCGACGATCCGTTGCCACGGCTCGTGGTGGTGATCGACGAGTTCGCGTCACTCGCCAAGGAGCTGCCCGACTTCCTGGGGGCGCTCGTGGCGATTGCCCAACGTGGCCGGAGTCTGGGCATCCATCTGCTGCTGGCGACGCAGCGTCCGGCGGGGGTGGTCACCGACGACATCCGCGCGAACACCAACCTGCGCATCGCGCTTCGATTGCAGGATCGCACCGACGCCGACGACATCGTCGGCGACGACTCGCCAGCGCGATTCCCCGTCGGTGCACCCGGGCTGGCGATGCTGCGACTGGGTCCGGACGAACGGGTGGTGTTCCAGACTGCGAGTACCGCCGGGCCGCTGCCGCTGCGGACCGAACGCCTCCGCATCGAGCCGGTCAGCGGCGCTCGGGGCGGTGACCGGTCTGGAGGCGTGCCACTCGCCGTCGGGCCGACCGTGCTCGAGTTCCTGGTCGAATCGATCTGTGCGGCGGCCACGATGGTCGGGAGCGCGAGCCCGCACCGGCCGTGGATCGACGCCCTACCCGCAGTGGTCCACCCTCGAGACATCGCCGAGTGTCGCGCCGAGGACCACCGATCGGTCGGTTTGCTCGACGATCCCGCCGACCAATGCCGGCGTCCGCTGATCTGGGTGCCGAGCGTCGGCAACCTGCTGCTGGTCGGCTCGGTCGGCGCCGGCACGACGACGGCCGCGTTGGGGGTGGTTGCCGCGTGCGTTCGGACATCGCCCCCGGATCGGATGCACCTGTACGTCGTGGACGCACAGGGCGAAGCCGCGTGGACCGCCGTCGGAGCGATCGCGCACTGCGGTGCCGTGGTGCGGGTCTCGGAGATCGAACGCCTCACACGGCTGCTCGCGCGCCTCGCCCGCGAGATGGACCATCGAGCGACCGATGGTCGGCGCGAACCGACGATCGTCGTCGCCTTCGACGGATTCGCGGCCGTCCGCGATGCGCTCGGCGACGTCGCCCACGGCGAGTCCGCGCTCCGCCTCGATCGACTGCTTCGTGACGGTCCCGGGGTGGGGATCTTCGCAGTGATCACCACCGATGGCTCGTCGTCGAAGGGCCTTGGCGTGCCTCGGTCGGCGACGTGGGTGTTCCACGTCGGCGACCAGGGCATCGCCCGCACGGTGGGGCTGCGATCGCCGGTGGTGGGGCCAGGTGTGCCGGGGCGTCTGCGAGTGGTCGAGTCCGGACTCGAGGCACAGGTCGTGTTCGACCCCGACCCGCTCCGCGACGCAGCCCGAGACCCCGCCGTGGACACAGACAACTCTGATGATGAACCACGGGGTGGCCCGATGCCGGTGCTGGTCTTGCCGGAGATGGTCGACGCCGATCATCTCGATGCCCAATCGTCAATCGCGTTGATCCCGTCGGAGCCGCCGTCGGGTCAGCCGGTCGGGCTGGTGGTCGGGCTCGGTGCGGACGATCTCGAACCCGCGGTGCTGCGAGTGCCCGTCGGCGACCACGTCTTCATCGGCGGCGCCGCACGGACCGGTCGGTCGACCGCGTTGCGTCAGGTCGAAGCCGCATGGTGTCGAGCCCACCCCGATGGGCGGGTGATCCGTATCGAACGTCATCAGTCGGTTGTTGCCGAGGTCCCCGTCGGCGATCCCGGCACCCCGCCCGTGCTGGTCGTCCTCGACGACGCCGAACGAATCGATGATCACGACGGCCGTCTCCGCCTGCTCGTCGCACAGCCCGGTGTGACGTTTGCCGTCGCCGTCCGACTCGAAGCAGTTCGTGTCGCCTACGGGCACTGGACCCGCGAGGTTGCCAGAACCCGATGTGGGCTGATCATGACGTCGATGGGTGACGTCGACGGCGAACTGCTCGGAGCGACCTTGCCGCGACGTCCCCCGATCACGCCGCGGCCAGGTCTCGCGTGGATCATCGACCAAGGCGGCCACCGGCTCGTGCAGGTCGCTGCCAGAATGCCTCCATGACCCGCATCGTCACTGTCGCCGGAGCGCAGCTCGGCCCGGTCCAACTCGCCGACGACCGAGCCGACGTGGTCGAGCGCATGATCGTGCTGTTGCAGGAGGCGGCGAGTCAGGGCAGTGACCTCGTCGTGTTCCCCGAGCTGGCGCTCACCACGTTCTTTCCGCGCTGGTTCGTCGACGACATCACCACCGTCGACCACTTCTACGAACGCGTGCTGCCGAGTGAGGCAACGCAGCCGCTGTTCGACGAAGCGAAGCGCCTGGAGATCGGCTTCAGCCTCGGCTACGCGCTGCTCGACGAATCGTTCGACGGCCCGATGCATCGCTGGAACGTCCAGACGTTGGTCGAGCGCGACGGACGCATCGTCGCCACGTTCAAGAAGGTCCACATCCCGGGCCATGCCGGCAACGAACCGGACCGGCCGTTCCAGCACGCCGAGCGGTACTACTTCGAGCCGTCGCCCGATGGGTTCGGGGTGTGGGACGCGTTCGGCGGACGGGTCGGGATGATGATCTGCAACGACCGGCGCTGGCCCGAGTCGTACCGGCTGATGGGGTTGCAAGGCGTGGAGTTGATCCTGTGCGGCTACAACACGCCGCTGCACTATGCGCCCGACCCGACGCAGGACCCGTTGCAAGGGTTCCACAACGGGCTGGTGATGTCATCGGGGGCGTACCAGAACGGCACGTTCGTGGTCGGCGTGGCCAAGGGCGGCGTCGAAGAGGGCGTCGACTCGCTCGCCGAGTCGTCGATCTTCGCTCCGTCCGGTGAGTTGCTGGCCAAGGCCGCCACGAACGGCGACGAGGTGATCGTGGCCGAATGCGATCTCGACTGGTGCAAGCAGTACACCGCCACGTTGTTCGACTTCGCGAAGTACCGCCGACCCGAGCTGTATGGCCCGATCACCGAACCGCACGACTGAAGCCTGCCCTGCCTGCGGTGGCGAGTACGGCGGCGCGTACGGTGGACGGCGTGACCAGCCCGGCGTTCGACGAAGCACTCGAGCGGGTGCGCGCCGGGGGAGGACGCCTCACCCGGGCGCGACGCACGCTGCTCGACGACCTGTCGGCCACGAGCGGGCGGGTGACTGCCGAGGAACTCGCCGAGCGGCACGACGACATCGATCTCGCCACCGTGTACCGGTCGCTGTCGCACTTCGAGGAGGTCGGTGTGATCGAACACGTCCACCTCGGCCACGGCCCTGCGGCCTATCGATGGGCTGGCACACCTACGATCGCCGCGGTGTGCGACGGTTGCGGCGCCGTCACCGACATCCCATCTGACGAACTCGATGCGCTCGCCGAACGTCTCGAGCACCGGTATGGCCTGCATCTGGAACTCGGCCACTTCGCCCTCTCCGTCCGCTGCCCCGCCTGCATAACATCAGGGGTCAGACCCGCGTTGTAATGATTACATCGCGGGTCTGACCCCTGATGTAATCCGGCGTTCACGGGGTGGGGCTTTCGGTCGGCGCCCGGCTTTGACAAACTGTAAAGCGTGACCGAACTCGCTGACGCACCCGCCACCTCTGCAGCAGGCGATGACCCTCGCATCGCGTTCGAGGTGAACGGAACGCCGGTGACCGTGCGGGGCTCGCATCCGCACCTGCTCGCCGCGCTGCGCGAGGAACTCGACATCACCTCGCCGAAGGACGGCTGTTCGCCGTCGGGACAGTGCGGGTGTTGCACGGTGTTCGTGGACGGCAAGGCCACGGTCGCCTGTCAGTACGACCTCGCGAAGGTCGAAGGCAAGTCGGTGGTCACGCTCGAAGGTGTCGACGAAGCCGAACGCCAGACGTTCGCCGACGCGTTCGCCGCGTGCGGTGGACTGCAGTGCGGGTTCTGCATCCCCGGCATCGTGATGCGCGCCAAGTCGCAGATCGACAAGAAGGGATCGTCGCTCACCCGACAGGGGATGGCGCCGCATCTCGGCGCGCATCTGTGCCGATGCACCGGGTACGTGAAAATCCTCGACGCAATCGAAGCGGTCGCGCAGGGCGTCGTGTGCACGCCGGCGCTGTCGGCCGAGATCGGCGGTGGGGGGGCGAAGTACGAGGCGGCACAGCTCACGCTCGGCGACCGCGGCTACATCGACGACATCCGCATCCCCGGAATGCTCCATGCGGCACTGCATCTCACCGACCACGCCCGCGCCGACGTCGTTGCCATCGACACCGCCGCAGCGCTCGCCGCACCAGGGGTCGAGGCGGTGTTCACCGCCGACGATCTCCCCGGCGAGTTGCGCGTCGGGCTGATCCACAAGGACTGGCCGGTGCTGATCCCCGTCGGCGGCCGCACGTCGTACGCCGGCGACGTGATCGCCGTCGTCGTTGCCGACACCCGCGACCACGCTCGGGCCGCCGCCGAACTGGTCGAGGTGACCTACGACGTGTTCACGCCGAACACCAATGCCCGAGCCGCGCTCGCGGACACGGCGCCGTTGTCGGTGTGGGGCACCGAGTCGAACGTGCTGTCGACCAGTGCGTACATCCGTGGCGACGAGTTCGACTCGGCGTTCACGGCGAGCGCGTTCACCGTGCACGAGACGTTCCACACGCAACGCATCGAGCACGCGTTCCTCGAACCCGAGTCGACCGTCGCGGTACCGACCGACGGCGAAGACGGCCGCACGTTGCACGTGTATTCCGGTGGCCAGGGCGTGTGGGACGACCGTAACGACATCGCCGCCGTGCTCGATGTCGACCAGGCGCGGGTCACCGTCGAGCTGGTGTCGAACGGTGGGGCGTTCGGTGGCAAGGAAGACATGAGCAACCAGGCGCAGACAGCACTGGCGGCGTGGAAGCTCGGCGTGCCGGTGAAGTGCACGCTGTCGCGTGAGGAGAGCTTGCGGATGCATGCCAAGCGACATCCGATCGAGCTCGAGTATTGGGCCGGCTGCGACCCCGAAGGGCGTCTCACCGCGCTGAAGGTGCGCGGCATCGGCGACTCCGGTGCGTATGCGAGCGTCGGGATGAAGGTGTTGGAACGCGCTGCCGGGCACGCCTGCGGGCCGTATCGGTGGCAGGCGCTCGACATCGAGACGATCGCCGTTCGCACCAACAATCTGGTGTGCGGAGCGTTCCGTGGCTTCGGCGCCAACCAGGCACAGTTCGCGATGGAAGGTGTGCTCGACCGGTTGGCCGAGCAGGTCGGCATCTCCGGCTGGGAGATCCGCAAGCGCAACGTGATCCGCCCCGGCGACGAGTGGGGACCTGGCCAGATCATGGACGACGGCGCCGGCGGAGCGGAGGCCTGCCTCGACCAGATCCGTCCCGCCTACGAGGCCGCGGTCGCGTCGGGCAAGGCGGTCGGTCTCGGGCTCGGATTGAAGAACTCGGGGCTCGGCAACGGATTCCGTGAGGTGTCGAAAGCGGTCGTTCGGTTCGTTCCTGCCATCGGCGAAGCGCCTGGCCGGATCGAGGTGCGCCACGGCTGGACCGAGATGGGCCAGGGAGTCCACACCGTCGCGTTGCAGGTGGCCGCGCAGGAGTTGGGGGTCGACCCGGAGCGCATCGATGTGATCGTCGACACGACACGCGAACTCGGCTTCGGCCAGACCACCGGATCGCGCGGCACGTTGATGGTGGCGGGCTCGGTCAGCTCGGCCGCAGCTGCGGCGCTCGCCAGCGGGTGTGATGTCGACGTCGACTACGAGGGCGAGTACGTCGTCGACTGGACGCAGAAGCTCGGCGACCCCGGTGTCGCCAACCCGACGATCCACGCCGTGTTCAGCTTCGCGGCGCAGATGGTGATCGCCGACCCGGAGACCGGCGACATCGAGAAGGTCGTCGCGGTCCACGACGTCGGCAAGGCGGTCAACCCCACGCTGGTCGAGGGTCAGGTCGAGGGTTCGGTGCACATGGGCCTCGGCTACGCGCTGACCGAGGACTTCCCGACCGACCCGGAGACGGGCTTTCCGACCAACATGACGCTGCGGTCGCTCGGCATCCTGCGCGCCAAGGACGTGCCCGAGATCGAGGTGCAGTTGGTCGAGGTGCCCCAGCCTCGCTCGCCGTTCGGGATCAAAGGTGTCGGCGAGATCGGCCTCGTGCCCACCGCGCCGGCAGTCGCTGCAGCCCTCCACGCAGCCGACGGCCAGTGGCGCAACACGCTCCCCATGCGCCGCCCCACCCCCTGAAAAACCCACGTTTGCGTGAGGATCTGGGTGGCCCGGCCCACCCGGAATGCAGCACGAACGTGTTGAAGGGCGGTGCGTTCAGGTGGGAGTAGTGGGCTGGTCGCCGAGGAGGAACCTCGGGCCCGCGCCGCGTTCAGCGGCTACGTCCGCTGGGTTGTACAACGCACACGTGTCGAGGCTGAGGCAACCGCAACCGATGCAGCCATCCAGCTTCTGCTTCATCGCTTCGAGCAGGGCGATGCGTTCGTCGAGGATCGGTTGCCACGATGCCGCCAGCTTCCCCCAGTCGCGCCGGTTCGGTGTCCGGCCGTTCGGCAGCGAATCCAGTGCCGTCCGGATCTCGTCGAGGCTCAGCCCGACGCGCTGGGCCACCTTGATGAACCCGACCCGCCTCAGCACGTCAGCGTGATACCGACGATGCCCCGCATCGGTGCGATCGCTCCTGATCAGCCCGTTGGCCTCGTAGAACCGGAGCGCGGAGGTGGCGACACCGGCACGGGCAGCGATCTCTCCGACAGAAAACGTCCGGATGCTCTTGACTTCAACCATTGTTGAAGTTTTACGGTATGGCGCCATGAGCGCAACCCCAAACGCAACCACCGCTGCACCCCCCTCCGCACCGTCCGCTGCACCCCCCGACCCGAGCCACGACACCGGGCTCCTGGCAGCCGACATTCCCATCGGTGCCATGCGGATGCTCAAGGTCGATGGACATCGGATCTGCCTGGTCCGGACCGCCGACGGGTTCCATGCGGTCGACCACGCCTGCCCGCACGAGGGCTACGGGTTGACCCAGGGCGAGCTCGACGGCGACCTCCTCACATGCGCCTGGCACAACTGGAAGTTCCGGGTGACCGACGGCGCATGTGTGCAAGGGGAGGAGGGTGTCCAGAGCCATCCCGTCGACGTGACCGCCGCCGGCAACGTGCGGGTGACCGTCACCCGTAGCGATCCGGAACTCCGACGCCCCCGACTGATCACCAGCCTGCGCAGCGGGATCGAGAACCAGTACACCGGCCAGGTCGCCCGCGATGTCGTGCGACTCCTGAAGGCGAGCTCCGACCCGGGCCAGCTGATCTGGGAGGCGATCGCCTACGGCGCTCCTCGCGCCGAGTTCGGTTGGGGCCACTCGGTGGCCTCGGCGACCGACTGCCTCGCAATGGTCGACCTGTACGCGGGTGACCAGCGGGCGTTGCCGATCGTGCAGGGCCTCATGGGGATTGCCGAGAGCGAGCGCGGTCGCCATGTGAACGCTCTGCCCGACCCGGCGGATCCGAAGAGCGCCTCCGAGGACGCCTTTCGGGCAGCCGTCGAAACGGAGCAGCTGGTAGAGGCCCAGGCGTACGTGCTCGCGGCGATCGAACGCGGTGATGGCCCACGCGATCTCCGGCCCTGGTTCAGTGCGGTCGTGTCCGACCACCACCTCTCGTACGGGCACGGGGCGATCTACTCGCAGAAGGCATTCGAACTCCTGGACATGATCGGCTGGGATCGTGCGGCGACGGTGCTCCCGCACCTGGTGCCGACGCTCGTGTTCGGCACTCGCGAGGACAAGCTCCCGTACATGCGGCCGTTCACGAAGGCACTGGGCGCGACCGACCTCGCGTCGCTGGCGGATGTGCACGTCGACATCTCCTGGCACGACGACGGGCGACTTCTCGGTGCGCTGCTCGGCGACGACCGAGCGGGCTTGGTCGATGCGGTCGCAACGGCGCTGCGAAGCGGCGCCGGGATCGACGGCGTGCTCGACGTAGTGGTGCAGGCGGTCAGCGAACGCATGCTTCGCTACGACACCAGCGGTGAGTTCGACTTCGCCGACGACTTCGGCTGGCTCGACATCACCCATGGTCTGACCTATGCGAATGCCGTTCGTTGGCATTGCCGCCAGGCCATCGACCATGGCGGCGGCGTCACGGCCGACCTGGTTCGGCTCACGCTGTTCACGGCGTTCCTCGCGCAGTGGACCGGTCGCCACGAGTGGCACACGTCGGTTGGCGAGCGCGAGGAGGTCCACCCACTGGCCCCCGACCTCGCGACCTACGGCGAGGAACTGCAGCGGCAATCGCTCCTCGACGGCACCTCGGCGTTCATCGTGCATGCCCACGCCGTCAAG
This sequence comes from Acidimicrobiales bacterium, assembly GCA_038321235.1. Taxonomy (GTDB): domain Bacteria; phylum Actinomycetota; class Acidimicrobiia; order Acidimicrobiales; family Ilumatobacteraceae; genus Sva-07. The sequence continues at coordinate 38,200 of JBBQEU010000003.1, forward strand.
ACCAGTCGGGCGGCATCGATCGAGGCCGCCCGCGCAGGGTCGTCGCTGCCGCTGGATGCCGCCGCTCGATTCCTCGCCGCACCCAAGTTGGAGCGTTTCGTTGCAGCGACGGTCGAACGGTCGATCGACTTCCTCAACGGCCGAACGCAGCGCGACTGATCAGTCGTCGTTCGGTTCTGCCCCGTTCACGTTTGCGTTGCATCCCCGGCGAGCCGCCCCACCGAGAATCCAGCACGAATGGGGTGGTTCGGTGCGTGATCAGCGGGCGCCATCGGCGATGCTGTTCGGATGACGGACACCGCTGAACGCCCCGCACCGACCAGCAACGACGTCGTCGACGAAGTGCGCGCCTGGCTCGAGGAGAACTGGGATCCCGACCTCACGGTCGCGCAGTGGTGGGAACGCCTCGGCCTCGCCGGCTGGTCTGCACCCACGCTGCCCGAGAACGCCTATGGCCGCGGCCTGTCACGCGGTGACGCCGTACTCGCAGCGAACACGATCGCCGAGTTCGGAGCGCTGGGTGCACCGGGCGGCCTCGGCCTGTTGCTCGCTGCCCCGACGATCGCCACCCACGGCACCCCCGAGCAGATCGAACGGTACGTCCGCGACATCGTCACCGGCCAGCAAGCGTGGTGTCAGCTCTTCAGCGAGCCGGGTGCCGGCTCGGACCTTGCCGGTTTGCAGGCCAAGGCGATGCTCGACGGCGAGGAGTACATCGTCAACGGCCAGAAGGTGTGGACCTCGGGCGGCCACTACGCCGATCTCGGCATGTTGATCGCCCGTACCAACTCCGACGTGCCCAAGCACCAGGGCATCACCTACTTCGCCCTCGACATGCACCAAGAGGGCGTCGACGTGCGTCCATTGCGTGAGCTCACCGGGCGGGCGCTGTTCAACGAGGTGTTCATGACCGACGCCCGCGTGCCGGCCGACGCGATGATCGGCGGACTCAACAACGGCTGGGCAGTGGCGAACACCACGCTCGCTCACGAGCGTGCCGGTCTCGGCGCAGGCGGCGGCAGCAGCTCGGCGAGCGCCGCGATCCCGGGCACGGTCGGCGGCCAGCTCGGCACGCGTGCAGGCGACTACGTGCGGTCACCCGGCACGCCGTCGACCGGTGGCGGCGGTGCGAACTTCCGCGACACATCCAAGATGATGATCAACCTCGCCCAGGGAGCCGGCGTGGCCAGCGATCCGACGATCCGCCAGGATCTCGTCCGGCTGTACACGATGAGCCAGCTCGGCCGGATCAACAACCTGCGGGTGAAGGCGGCCAAGGCCAAGGGCGAGGAGATCGCCGGGATGGGCAACATCGCCAAGCTGTCGATGAGCGACATGGTGCGTCTCCAGCGCGATCTCGGCCTGCGCATCGTCGGCCCGCAGGGGATGTTGCACGCCTACGATTCCGAGAGCCGAAAGGTGCTCGACGAAGCGACCGGCAATCCGTTCCTCGGCTTCGTCACCGAGATGGCACTGTTCGCGCAGGCCCCGCCGATCTACGGCGGCACCGATCAGGTGCAGAAGAACATCATCGGCGAACGCGTCCTCGGGCTGCCGAAGGAACCGAACCAGGACAAGGTCGTCCCCTTCAGCGAGCTCCCCAAGAACGCCTGACCGGAAATCCGAGGGGGGTTTGGCCCTGACCCCTCGGATTCATGTCAACGGTTGAGCATGCCGTAGGCGTGGGTGGGGTGGAGTTCGAGGAGCAGGCGGCGGTCGTCGACCATCGCCTGTCGGTACTCGGCCCAGTTGTCGTGCTCGCCGGCCACCGTTCGGTAGTACTCGACCAATGCGTCGACCGTGGCGTCGCCGGGTGACGAAGCGACCGGCAGCATCGTCACGTCGGCTTCGATCACGACGTAGGCCCAGAAGTCGTCGCGGTTCACGTGCAACGATGTCCGAGGATCGCGTCGCAGGTTCGCCGTCTTCGCCCGACCATCGGTGACCGAGATGCGGATGATGTCGTCGTCGCCGATGGCGAACGCGATGTTCGATGACTGAGGCCTGCCATCGGATTTGAGAGCGATCAGCATGCCGTTGCGCTTGTCGCGGGCGAAGTCCAGGGCGTCGGGGAGATCCATGTGGGTCACAACGCCCTCAGCGCGGCCCGTGTTCCCGTCGGACAACGCCGTCGCGCCCGTCGTCGCTGATGTGCCTGCCCGCCGCCGCAGCTCGGGCTGCAGCGAACTTGGCCGTGGTCAGGCGAGGCCCCGCCCCGATGAACAGCAGCAGGGACATCACGCCGGCGACGAGCCACGGGACGCGCAATGCCATGTCACGCGACGCGAACTGATCGACGATCACGACGATCAGGCCACCGAGCGCCGCTCCGATCGGCATCATGCCCCAGCCGAAGAAGCGGTAGACGCTGTTGACGCGTCCGAGGAGCTCGTCCGGGATCACGGACTGTCGGAAGCTCACGGTGATCACGTTCCAGAGCGTCGCGGCGAACATGAACACGACCAGCAGCGCCCAGACTGCCGGCCACCAGTCCATCAGCCCGATCAGGATCGAGACGACGCCACCGCCGACGAGGGTCAGGGCCAGCGACGGTCCGGCACCAATCCGCTTCGCAACGCTCGAGGCCGTCCAGCCGCCGATGATCCCGCCGACGGCACCCCCAGTGCCGAGAATGGCGAACTCGGTCGGGCTCGTGTCGAGCACCTCTTGTCCGTACAGCACGATCGTCGCGGTCGACAGCGTCCCGATCAGGTTGAGCAGCCCGAGCGTGACGGCGAGCGTGCGGAGTAGGTCGTGGCCCCAGAGCCACCGGAACCCCTCCGCGAGTTCGATGCGCCATGATGTTGTCGGCGAGCGCGAGGGCGATGCGGCGCTCGGCCGTGTCCGACTCGACGGGTGGATGAACGCGATCAGCAGGGCGGAAGCGGCGAAGGTCGCAGCGTCGACATAGAACGGCAACGCGAACGCTAAGGCGATGAGGAGCGCTGCCAGCGGCGGGCCGGCGAAGGTGTTCGCGACGAGCTCGCCACTCCACATGCGGCCATTCGCCTTCTCCAAGTTATCGGTGTGGACGATCGACGGCAGGAACGTCTGCGCCGAGTTGTCGTACAGCACCTCTGCGATTCCGAGCAGCAGCGTGGCGAGGAGGATCAGCAGGTACAAGCCCGTGTCGGTGGAGATCGCCCTGGCGGCGTCTGCAACGACGTCGGGTGCGGGCAGTGCGCCCTGGCGACCCATGACGATCGTGGCGATCCCGACCGTCACGACCGCTCGGGTCGTGTTGGAAGTGACCATCAGACGTTTGCGGTCGTAGCGGTCGGTGATCACTCCGGCGGGCAGGCTGAACACCAACCACGGGAGGCGTTGCACGACGACGACGAGCGAGATCAGCAGCGGGTTGCGGGTGATCGCTGACGCCAGCCAGGGGTACGCGATGAGCCCGATCCCGTCGCCGAGGTTCGAGATCGTGCTCGCCCAGAACAACTTGACGTAGTTCGGGCCGAGCCGCTCGGGATCGAGTCCGGCACGAGCGTTGGCCGGCGCGACGGCTCCGGCAGCACGGGGTGATCGGTCGGGTAGACCGCGGCGACGAAGCCGAACACGACGTCGCCCTCGCGGGGCAGGGCGGTGAAGTCCTGTGCGAGTTCGACGACACGGGCGAAGAACTCCTCGGCCCGACCCTCGGAGATCCGGGCGTGGCGCATCGTGGAACGCATGTGTCCTGGTTCGGTGACGGCGGCTTCTGCTTGTGCCTCAGCGAGAAAATTCTGTCGCACCACACCTTCGGGCATAGCGGTGTCGCCGACGACGATGGTCCGCCCGGTACGTCCGTAGAGGCGTTCCTCGATGGCGCGCACCTGGCGGGTGCGTACGACGGCCAGGAGGCCGGTGTCAACGAGGACGTCGACGTGGTACGCAACCGACGACTTCGGTCGGTCGAGCGCGATCGACAGTTCGGTGACGGTTGCCGCTCGCTCCAGGACGAGGTCGAGGATCAGGCTGCGCAGTGGGTGGGCGAGTGCCTTGAGCTGTTCGGGAGTGTCGGCCTCGACGCTGGGTGCGAGGTCGTAGTCGGGGACCATTCCACGGACTTCATCCGAGAAGTCCCGAATGATCCAGATAAGTCGGACGTAAATGGGACGCGATGCTCAGCCGCGGCGGACCCGTCCCCGCATCGCGAGGCTCGCCAGTCCGAAGCTGAACGCCATCAAACCCAGCGTGAACGCCATGCCCCGGGCCATCACGTCCCACTCCCAGCCTTCGCTGATCAGGCTTCGCAGTCCTTCGAGCACGTAGGTGACCGGGTTGTAGGTGGCCACCGTCGACAACCAGCCGGTGAGCGCCTCCTTCGGCAGGAACGACGTGGTGAGGAACGCGAACGGGAAGAACAGAATGAAGCTCGAGTTCACGGCGGCCGGATTGCCGGTCTTCAAGGCGATCGCATACGGGAAGCCAGCGAACGCCAGACCCCAGAACGCGCCGTACATGATGAAGACGATCATCCCGAGGAGGCCGGTCTGGAAGCTGACACCGAGCACCAGGCCGAGGATCAGCACGGGGATCGTGAGCATGATGATCGAGACGATGTCAGCGGCCATCAACCCGAGGAGCAGCATCGGCCGACGGATCGGCGTGAGCAACAGCCGGTCGAAATAGCCGCTCTGGATGTCGGTGACCAACGCACTCGCCCGCGAAATGCCGGTGACCGCGAAGATGATCGCCACGGGCAACTGGAACGCCTTGAAGTCGACGACCGCGCCGGACTGCTGGGCGAAATCCTGCAAGGCGCCGACGTTCACGGCGAAGAAGAACACCGGAACGATGAACGCGGGGATGAAGAACTCGGGCTCACGGAAGATCCCGCGGATCGACCGCCTGGCGATGGTGGCGAAGTCGTGGAACGCCGAGGCTCGCCGGGCCAAGGGTTGATACTCGCCCGGTGCCGCAGAGGTTTCGACGGCCGTGTCGGTCGTGGTGGTCATGATGCGGTCTCCAGGTTCTGGGAGTTGTCGGCCACGGTCTCGTCGCCGGCGAAGTGGGTGCCGGTGACGTGCAGGTACACGTCGTCGAGTGTCGGGGTGCGCAAGGTGAGCGAACGAACGCTGACGCCGCAGCCGTCGAGCGCAATGGCGACCTGTGCGATCACCGCGGCACCGTTCGTGCTCACCAAGGCGACTTCGTTGTTGTGGATCTGGACCTCGTCGATGCCGTCGATGGCCCGGAGCGCGTCGGCGGCAATCTCGGGGTTGCCGTCGACCTCGGCCTGGATCAGGTCGGTGCCGATCTCGCGCTTGAGTGCAGCCGGAGCGCCCTCGGCCTTGATCAGTCCGTTGGCGATGATGCCCACACGGCCGGCCAACTCGTCGGCCTCTTCGAGGTACTGCGTCGTGAGTAAAATCGTCATGCCGTTTTCCCGATTGAGGCGTTGGATCTCAGCCCAGACCGACGACCTGCTGGCGGGGTCGAGCCCGGTGGTCGGCTCGTCGAGGAACAGCACCTGCGGTCGGTGGATCAATGACATCGCGAGGTCGAGACGCCGCTTCATGCCGCCCGAGTACGAGTCGACCCGGTTGTCGATCGCGTCGCCGATGTCGACGAGGCCGATCACATCGTCCATGCGCTGGGAAATGTCGCCCTTGCTCAGCCCGTACAGGCGGCCCTGCAGGTTGAGCATTTCGCGCCCGGTCTGTTTGCCGTCGATCGACGAGTCCTGCAACGCCACACCGATACGCAGGCGGATGTCGCTCGGCTGTGTGGCGACGTCGAAGCCGGCGACCGTGGCCGTGCCGGAGGTGACTCCGAGCAGCGTGCACAGCATCTTCACCGTGGTGGACTTGCCGGCGCCGTTCGGCCCGAGGAACCCGTAGATCTCGCCGTACTCGACGTCGAGGTCGATCCCTGCGACGGCCTCGAACTCGTCGAAGGTTCGTCGGAGTGCTCGTGCTTCGATCGCTGCAGCCATGGCAGCCAGGATGCCGCAACCCGACCGATCATCCACCTGTTACTCGTGGTGTCTGACACCACGAGTAACAGGTGTCGCCCGCGCTCGGAGACTTGGGGTCAGGCGTCGAGGCGGCCGTCGATGATGTGGACGCTGCGGTCGCAGTAGTGGGTGATGCGCTCGTCGTGGGTCACGACGATGGCAGCCGTGCCCCGGGTCTTCATCTCGTTGCGGATCAGCTCCATCACCTGCTCGCCGAGCTTGGTGTCGAGCGCCGAGGTCGGCTCGTCGAACAACACCAGTGCCGGGTCGTTCATCAGGGCCCGACCGATGGCCACGCGCTGGCGCTGGCCGCCCGACAACTGCGACGGCAAGTTCTTCGCACGATCGGCAAGGCCGAGTTCTTCCAACAATTGGTCAGCGCGCGCTTTGGCCGGAGCCCCGGTGCGCTTGCCGAGTTCGTCGACCACGAGCAGGTTCTCGCGGGTATTGAGGAACGGCACCAGGTTGACCGACTGGAACACGAAGCCGACCTTGTCCTGGCGGAACTTCGTGAGCTCCTTCGCGTTGTGGCCGGAGATGTCCTCGCCGCCCACGATGATGGTGCCCTCGGTGGCCGAGAGGATGCCGCCGGCGATCGAGCACAGCGTCGTCTTGCCCGACCCGGACGGCCCGACCAGCGCGATGATCTCGTCGCTGGCGAGCGTGAGGGTGGCGTGGTCGAGGGCAACGACGTCGGAGCCGTCGCCCATCGTGTACACCTTGCGGACGTCGTGGAGCTGCAGCGCGGTCGCCGTGGGGGCCGGGGCAGTGGGTGCAGCGGTCATGAAGTGGTTCCGATCGCGGAGGCGGGGTCGACGCGCAGCACGCGTCGCAGTGAGAACGAACAGCCGAGCACCGCTGCCACCAGCAGCAGCACGGTGCTGAGAATGATCCGACCGGGAGTGATCAACAGTGGGATCGAGCCCGGCGGCAACAACACGTCGAGCAACACCACCAGGGCTCCGGCGATCACCGAAGCGATGGCAGTGACCACCACCGCCTGCGCCACGAGGCCGGCGAAGATCGTCGACGACTTCGCGCCGAGCGCCTTCAACACGCCGTACAGGCTGGTGCGTTCCACGGTGAGCAACGCGAAGAACAGCCCGATCACCACGAGCGCGATCGCGATCGTCACACCGATGATCTGGTTGAACGTCGCGGTCTGCTCCGAGATGCCAGGGATGGCGTCGATCGCCTCGTCGACCGTGAACGACTCGGTCGTCCCGTCGGTCACTGCGTCGATGGCGGCCGGCAGATCGGTGCCGTCGCCGCGCACGATCAGGCCCTGCCACACACCCGCGCCGAGCTGAGCGTCGGGCCGATTGGCGCTGAGCACCTCGCGCCACGTGTCGGGCGACGCCCACAGGCTGGCCTGTCCGTTGAACGTGGTGTCGCTGACGAACCCGACGATCTCGATCGGTGAACGGGCTGGACCCACTTCGATGATCATGCCGACCTCGACGCCGTCGGCCTCGAGCACGTCGTCGGCCCAGGCCTGGCCGGCCGGCGGCGCATCCGGCACACCCGTCGGAGCGATCTCGTAGCCGAACAGGGCGACGCCGGAGAGATCACGCGGGCCCTTGCCGGGGATGCGAGCGCCGAGCTGCACGATGCCGATACCGCCGACCTCGGTGACGCCGTCGACGGCCTCGACCGCGGCCCGCGTCTGCGGCTCGATTCGGCTGCGCACGAACGATGCCTGCGCGGTGTCGGAGTACACGATGGCGTCGGCGTCCTGCGCCCGGATGGCGCCGGTGGACGATGCGATCAGTCCGTCGAGCAGCCCACCGAGGAACATCAGCAAGATGGCGATCAGCGTGAGGATCACCGCGGCCGTCGAGAAGCGTCCCGGTCGACGGCGCAGTTCGGTGAGTGCGAGCTTCACGAACCCACCCCCTGTCCGGTGGTCGCCTCGATCGGATCGATCGCGAGCACGCGCCGCGCGGCCACGAGCGAACTCAGCAGCCCGAGCCCGAGCAGCAGCACCGACCAGAAGATCACCGCGCCGGTCTCGAAGTCGAGTGCGATCCCGCCCAGCGCGCCTTGCGACAACGGGTAGTACAGCACTGTGCCGATGACCAGCCCGGCGCCGATGATCACGACCACCTGGATCAACAGCGACGACACGAGCCGTCCGGCCGGCGCGCCGATCGCGCGGAGCAGCGTGAGCGAGTTGGCTTTCTGGAACGTGACGATCAGGAAGAACAGCCCGGTGACGCACGGCACGACCAGCCCGTACAGCAGGAAGATGATGTTGAACGACTGCTGGACCTGAGCAACACCGGGAGTCTGGGCGGCGGCGTCCTCTCGGGTGAGCGCGTCGAGGTCGAGCGACTGGTCGTTGATCGACGCCACGGTCTCCCGCGGCGTGAAACCGTCAGCGGGTATCACGCCGAGCACGTTGGGCAGCGGCGTGCCCGCATCGGGGTTCACACTGGCCACGGCATCCACGTAGGTGTCGTACGAGGCGAACAGGGTGGGCGCCACGTTCAGCTGTGCGTTTGCGGCGATGCCGACGATCTCGATCGTCTTGCCGCCGGGCAACAACGTGACGGTGTCGCCGATGTCGTAGCCGAGGCGCACGTCGGCATCGCTGACGACCGCTTCGTCGTCGGCCACCGGCAGGCGGCCGTCGGTCACGTCGGTCGGCGCCCCGATGCCGTTGCCATCAGGGCCGAGTTCGTAACCGATGATCGTGGTGTCGAAACTCTCTCCGTCGGCGTTGCCGCTCGGCAGACCGGTGAACGTGCCCTGTCCGATCCGGCCCACCTCGCCGGTGCCGGGAGCGGCGCGCACCTGCTCCTCCATCGGCGGGGTGATCACGCTGGCTTGGAGTACCCGCTGGCCGTCGACGCTGTAGACGAGTACCGGGGCGCTCTGTTCTCGGATGGCGCCGATGAAGCCGGTGATCAATCCGTTCTGCAACGACTGCTGGAACAAGATGAGGAAGACCAGCAACGCGATGGCGGCGACGAGCAACGCGAAGCGCACCTTGGCGCGTGCCATTTCCTTGAACGCGAGAAACATCGTCGGGGAGACCTCGACGCAGGACGCTAGCGACGGTCTGCGAGAACCGCCCGTCGGGCCCGATGCAGCAGCCGCTGCGCCGCCCGTTGGCGGCGTCGGCGGCGCCGTGGGAAGCTGGCGGCCATGACGTATCCGGTTGCGCTGTATCTCCAGGACGCCAACGACATCCGCCAGGGCATCGAGCTCGCCCAGTACGCAGAGGCGAAGGGGTTCGACGCGGTCTGGCAGGCCGACAGTCGCCTCGTGCGTGACGCGGTGGTGCCGATGGCGGCATTCGCTGCGAACACCGAACGCATCAAGATCGGTTCGGGAGTGATCGACATCTGGACCCGCAACGCAGCGCGGCTCGCCTCGACCTTCTCGACGCTCGACGATCTGGCTCCCGGCCGGATCATCTGCGGGTTGGGTGCGTGGTGGGATCCGCTGGCGTCGAAGGTGGGTATCGACCGCAGTCGTCCGCTGAAGGTGATGCGCGAAGTCGTCGATGCGGCCCGAGGTCTGCTCGCGAACGAGACCGTGTCGGTCGACGGGTACCACGTGCAGCTCGACGGGGTGGAGCTCGACTACGTGTACCAGGAGCGTCGACCCAAGGACGTGCCGATCTACATCGGTGCGACTGGGATGCAGATGATGGAGCTCACCGGTGAGATCGCCGACGGTGCCGTGCTCAACTACCTGGTGTCGCCCAGCTACAACGTCGGCGCGCTGGAAGCGCTGGAGCGAGGTGCGGCCAAGGCCGGGCGCACGCTGGACGACATCGACCGCCCGCAACTCGTCGTGTGTTCGGTCGACGACGACCGCCAGGCCGCCCTCGACGGGGCCCGCCTGCTCGTCACCCAGTACCTCGGTCAACAGCCGCACATCATGAAGGCGTCCGGCGTGCCTCAGGACATGCTCGACGAGATCGGCAAGGTGCTCACGTGGCCGGCCACCCACGACGAGGTGGTGGCGGCGAGCAAGCTGGTGCCCGACGAGATCGTGCAGATGATCACCGCCTCGGGCACTCCCGACGAGGTGCGCGCCAAGGTCGACGAGTACGTCGCTGCCGGTTGCACGTGCCCGATCCTGTATCCCCTCGCCGACGACGTCCACCTGATGATCGACACCTTCGCCCGCTGACTGTTACTCGTGGTGTCAGACACCACGAGTAACACTCGAGCGTCATGCAGGTCCGGCACGATGTGACGCTTCGGGGGTTCATTTGCGTTGGCGTCGTTGCCTAGGGTCTGCGGTCATGCGAATCACCTTGCCGTCCGGGACCGAGGCCGAGATTGCCGAGCCGATGGAGACCGGCGACACGTCGTCGATGGGTCTGGTGATCGCACCTGACATCTTCGGACTGCGCCCGCTGTTCGACGACATGGTCGCCCGGCTCGCCTCGGTGTGGTCGATGACCGTGGTTGCAGTCGATCCCTTCCCGGGCCTCGATCTCGGTGAGGAGGTCGAGCAACGGTTCGCTGCGGTGCCGACGCTCGACGACGACATCCTCCTGCGCGATCTGATCGAGGCCGCCGACGCCACCGGCTGCGACCGCGTCGGCCTGCTCGGTTTCTGTATGGGCGGCATGTACTGCTTCAAGGCCGCACGTAGCGATCGCTTCGCCAAGATCGCCAGCTTCTACGGGATGATCAGGCTGCCCGAGGCGTGGAAGGGGCCGGCGCAGGGTGAGCCGCTCGACCATCTCGCAGCAGGCCATCCCGACCGGGTCCTCGCGATCATCGGCGAACTCGACACCTACACCCCGCCCGACGACGTCGTGGCGCTGGAAGCAGCGGGGGCCAACGTGGTGCGCTACCCGGAGGCCGAGCACGGATTCGCCCACGCTCCGGAGCGGCCCGCCCATCGTCCTGCAGACGCGAGCGACGCCTTCCAGCGCGCCCACACCTGGCTGACGACGTAACGATTACAACAGGGGTCTGACCCGCGATGTAATCCCGCGGGATTACATCGCAGGTCAGACCCCTGTTGTAATCAGCGGGCGCGGAGTTCGAGGCGGTCGCGCTGGGTGATGCGGTAGGTGCGGTCGTTCTGCTCGAGCCAGCCGAGGCGGATGAAGCTGGCAATCGCCTTGTTCACCCGTTCGCGAGAGGCGCCGACCATCCCGGCGAGCTCCTCCTGGGTGACCGGCAGCGTGAACTCGTCGGTGCCGTCGGCGAGTTCGAGCAGCCGCTTCGCTGTACGACCGGTGACGTCGAGGAACACCGAGTCGGCCAGTGCTTCGTCGGTGACCCGGATGCGTTGGGCGAGCAGGCGGGCGACGTTCCACAGCAGCTTCGGGTTCTCGTCGAACATCGACAGCACCTGCGAGTAGGGAATCGACAACACCGTCGTGGGTTCGAGCGCCCGGGCCATCGCCGAACGGGGCCCGTCGTCGAGCATTCCCATCTCGCCGAACAGGTCGCCGCTCTCCATCAGAGCGACGACGCTTTCTCGTCGGTCGATCGGGTTGGCCAGTGCAATGGCGAGCCGCCCACGGAGTACGAGGAACAATGCCTCCGGTGGGTCGCCCTCGTTGAACAGGACATCACCGCGAATCAGGTTCAGTTCATGGCCGGAGGTGGCGACCGCTTGCAGCGCATGCGGTGACGCATCCGCGAAGAAGTCGGTACCGGCGAGTGTCTCTTCGTGAGCCATGACATCGGTCACGGTACTACCCTGCGCCGATGTGGCAGGTGCCGAGCAGATATGGACGATTGTCGTTGGCGGCGGCAGCGGTCGCCGGTTCGGTACCGCCAAGCAGTACGAGACCCTCGGAAACCTTCGGGTGATCGATCGTTCGGTCGCCACCGCCCGGCAGGTGTCCGACGGCGTGGTCGTCGTCGTGGCACCCCAAGACGCCGATCGGGAAGAAGCCGTCGCCGGTGGCGCCACCCGCAGTGAGTCGGTGCGTGCCGGTCTCGCCGCGGTTCCCCCAGAGGCCACGATCATCTGTGTGCACGACGCAGCGCGCCCGCTGGCGAGTGTCGATCTCTACCGGCGAGCGATCGCAGCGGTCAGTGCTGGCGCCGACGCAGCGATTCCGGCGCTCGCGGTGTCTGACACCATCAAGGTGGTCGCCGACGGCATTGTCGTCTCGACTCCCGACCGAGCGTCGCTCGTTGCGGTGCAGACGCCGCAGGCGTTCCGCGCTGGCGCCCTGCGCGACGCACATGCACACGGTGGGGACGCGACCGACGATGCAGCGCTCGTCGAAGGTCGCGGCGGCGTCGTCGTCGTCGTCGACGGCGAGATCACGAACCGCAAGATCACCGTGCCCCACGACCTCGACTGGGCTCGCGGTCAGATCGCCGGGCAACTCGAGGAGGAACGATCATGACGGTTCCCGATCTGCGTGTCGGTCAGGGATTCGATGTCCATCGGTTCAGCAGCGACCCCGCCAGGGTGATGGTGCTCGGCGGATGCCATTTCGACGGTGTCGGCGGCTTGGAGGGGCACAGCGATGCCGACGTCGTGGCCCACGCCTGTGCGGACGCGTTGCTCGGTGCGGCCGGTCTGGGCGATATCGGGGTGCACTTCCCCGACACTGATGAACGCTGGCGCAACGCAGACTCGATGGCGTTGCTCCGGCACGTTGCCGCCATGCTCGCCGAGGACGGATGGCGGGTGTCGAACATCGATTGCGCCGTCGTGTGCGAGCGACCCAAAATCGCCCCGTACCGTGACGAGATGCAACGCAACCTCACCGCAGCGGTCGGCGCGCCGGTCACCGTGAAGGGCAACCGGGCCGAGCAACTCGGTGCCATCGGCCGTTCCGAGGGCGTCGTGTGCTTTGCCACGGCGTTGATCCACCGGTCTGTCAGCGAGCAGCGAATGTCGGACGAGTCGGGATCGTGAGCGGTCGTCCGCCATCGGGTCGTCGCGGCTCGAGCCAACGCAACGCCCCGGGCGGCAAGCCGCAACGGGGAGGCGGCAAGCCGGCACCGAAGTCGTCTGGCCGACCCGGGGCGAACAGGTCGCCGAGCGGCGCGGCGCGAGGGCCAGCACGCCAAGGTGGTCCCGGTGGTCCCGCTGGTGCCGGTGGCGCCAAGGGTCTCGGTGGTCGCCAGATCGAGGGTCGCCAGGCGGTGCGCGAGCTGCTGATGGCCGAGCGCCGCAAGGTGCATGAGGTCTGGATCAGCGCCGAACTCGAGGGCGATGCAGGCGTGGCCGACATCGTCGAGATTGCAGCGGCGCGTCGTATCCCGTTGCTGCACGTGGCCCGCGCTCGACTCGAGCGCGAAGCCCGCAGCGAGGCTCCGCAGGGCGTGCTTGCGCACGCTGCAGAGCTTCCCGAGGCCGACCTCGGCGAGTTGTTGACCCCGCGTAGCGGCGCTGGTGCAATGCCGCCGTTCCTCGTGGCCGTCGATGGCGTCACCGATCCGGGCAACCTCGGCGCGATCATTCGAAGCTGTGAGGGCGCCGGTGTGAGTGGGGTGCTGCTTCCTCGGCACCGCTCGGTCCACGTCACCCCCACCGTTGCCAAAGCCTCAGCGGGCGCCGTGGAATACGTTCCGATAGCACTCGTTCCCGGGCTTCCCGGCGCACTGAAACAGCTCTCGGATCGTGGCATCTGGGTGGTCGGTCTCGATGACGGTGCCGATCGTTCGCTCTTTGAGATCGGCGCCCTGGCGACCGAGCCGATCTGCGTGGTGCTCGGTGCGGAAGGCGCGGGACTCTCGCGTCTCGTGAGGGAGCGGTGCGATTCGATCGTCAGCATCCCGATGGCTGGCCGTATCAGCTCGTTGAATGTGTCGAGCGCCACTGCGATCTCGTTGTACGAAGTCTCAAGGTTGCGCCGCGAAATGCCGTAAGTTGACCAGATGGGCGACGCGAGTTCGACTGCACTCACCGACACGCTGCTCTCGGACGGACGGGCGTCGAGCGCCTTTGGACGTCGAGCGTTCCTGGCGGGAACCGCTGGCGCGGTCGCGGGCGCCACACTGCTGTCGGGCGTTGCGAGCGCCGTCGAGCCCGGCGCGAGCTTCTTCGAGGTCGTCGAGCAACGACGCCTCTGCGACACCCGCAGTCGGCCTGGGTCGCCTGACGGGTACGGCTACCAGCGCCTCGGCGACAAGTGGATCCGCGTCGGCATCACCAGCCAGCCCGGTGTTCCCACCGACGCAGTTGCGGCAGTTCTCAGCGTCACCGCCGTGAGCCGTGGCGCCGGGTGGAACTTCGTCACCGTGTTCCCGGCGGGCGAACCGATGCCGGACACGTCGAGTCTCAACATGTCGGCGTTCGACGGTGCGGTTGCGAATCTGGTCATGATCAAGCTGGGTGGCGGTGGGGTCGATCTGATCTCGTTCGTGGGCTGCGATCTGATCGTCGACCTGATCGGCGTGTACCGGCCGACGGCCGCCCCGGTCAAGTCCGGGCGTCTGTTCGCCTTCCCGTCGGCGGTGCGTGCGCTCGACACCCGGTCGGGACCCCAGCCTGGCGTCGGTTCGGTCTCGCGGGTCAACCTCAACGGCCTGGTTCCTGCTGATGCGACCGCCGTGGTGGGAACGTTGACAGCGGTGACCGCTGGCGTTCCAGGCTTCGTCACGGCGTTTCCCAGAGGGAGCGGCGTGCCCGACACGTCGAACCTGAACGTCGGCGCCGGTGAGACGCGAGCGGTCGGGGTGATCACCAGGCTCGGCTCGGACGGCGGGGCCGTCGGTGTGGATCTCTACAACTTCTGTGGCGCCCATCTCCTGTTCGACGTCGTCGGATACATGACCGGACCGAGCAGTAGGAGTTCGTCGGACGGCCTGTTCGTTCCGATCACGCCAACCCGGATGCTCGATACCCGACGCGAGCAGCTGCGGTCCTGGCACGGTGGCACCAAGCAGTTCGCCCTGCCGGCTCCGATCAACACGCGGGCACAAGCCATCGCGATGAATCTCACGGTGACCAGCACCGTCGACGCCGGCTACTTCACGGTGTACGCCGCCCAGACCCCCCGGCGTGAGGTGTCGAACCTCAACGTCACCGGGTCGGGGCAGACGGTCGCCAACCATGCGATCTGTCGCATCAGCAACGTCGGGGTCGCGTGCTACTCCTACGGTGCGGCGCACATCATCTGCGACGTGATGGGCTGGTACACCGGGACTCCGGAATCGGCCGCGGTCGGGCCGCCGGTCAACCCGCCACCACCCGGCGGGCCGATCCCGTGGATCGTGCAGATTCCCCGGCTCGGCCTCACCCATGCAGTCCTCGACGGTGACGCGAAGCGAGTCGTCGATTCTGGCAACACGTGGCACTGGTCCGGTACCGGCCTGGTGGGCCAGGGCGCCAACTCCGTGATTTTCGGGCACCGTACCGAAGCCGGCGGCCCATATCGCAACCAGCATCTGATCCAAGGTGGCGACGAACTGATCATTTCCACCGCCGACCAGCGTCGCTATACCTACCGCATGGTGGCTGAGTACATCACGAGCAAGTACGCCAACGACATCCTCGCCGGTACGAGGCGGATCGGTGGCGAAACCGTGTCGTTGGTGTCGTGTTCGAAGACGAACCGCTTGCCGACCAGCCTCGAGTACCGGTTGATCACGACGTTCGCGTTCGTTCGCTGGGACGACGTCGGCTGACGTAGCGGAACCGCCCGGCGTCTGTCGGCATCCTCGTACCGTCACGTATCCTGTGCCGCAACCATGCCGGGTTAGCTCATTTGGTAGAGCACTGGTTTTGTAAACCAGATGTAGCGAGTTCGATCCTCGCACCCGGCTCCAAGATCACCCCAGTGCAATGTCAATCAGCGCCACAGGGATCACCGGAACCCATGGCGACCGCCTTGCACCGGTCCTGCACTACCGCTCGAACGTTGAATACCCGACTGTCCGGATGACGATCCGAGTCCGAGACGTCTCCCGGATCATCGCAAGCTGATCGAGGGCATCGATTCGCCCATCGATCACGACACACTCGGTGCAGCAGGCGAACTCGACATCGTGATGTCCATCGGTGCGCTGTATCGATCCGATCCGTGCTTCGTCGTTCCCGATCAGTTCATGCACGCAGTGCGCTCGCTCACGATCCTCGGCGACACCTGGTGCCGGGCAGCTCCGTCCGGGATGTGGCAGCGACGGGCAGCGGCCGTCGCTTTCGTCGATCACACCGCAGCGAAACCCGACTCCTCGGAGGAGTCAACCGACTCTGTTCGACCTTGCCAGTCCCAACAGAGCCAAGCTCTCAGGCGGGGCCAACGCTGCACAGCGACGTTGCCGGGTTGCCGACGCCTTCAGGCTCAGGTCGTTGCTGGACGTAGCGCGTCCAATTGGGCTTCGAGGTCGGCGATGCGGTCGCGGAGGGGCTGGACAGCAGCGTCGATCTGGGCGGTGGTGTAGCGCGGTGTGATGTACTTCGGGCAGTTCCATGAGGTCGCGGCGACGTCGATCGTGATCGCGCAGCGTCAGCGGGACAGCATGCTGCCATCCGTTTCGCGGGCGCAGCTCATGGGTACCGAACCATCAGCTTCGAAGCATCGAGATGTTGCTCCGCACAGCTCGAGGGAGACGAATGAACGCCGAGAATCAGATCGGTTCGTGCAGGGAGCGGGAAGTCGCGTCGCCCGGCCACACCGCAACTGCTCGCACGTCGCGTCGCGCGTTGAACGCTCGTTACAGCCGCGCGGACGGCAACGACGTGGAGATGGGGCACGTCCAGCGCCCGGTGTGGCGCGGTCGTGTCCATCTCATCGCCCTGGCGGTGGCGTTGCCGGCGATGGTCGTGCTGCTCGTGTATACCGACGGAACGGCATGGCTCCGGATCGGGATCGCTGTCTATGCGCTCGGCTTGTGCTCGATGCTGTTGGTTTCGGTGATCTATCACCGTTGGGTCCATGGTTTGCGGTCCAGATCGATGTGGCGGCGAGCCGACCACGCCATGATCTTCGCCGCGATCGCTGGTTCGGCGACTCCGGTCGTCATGTGGGCGATGCCGGGTGTCGCGGGCGTCGTGCTCGTCAGCGCGATCTGGTCGGTTGCGGTCATCGGAGCCGGCTTCAAGCTCGCTCGCTGGTCGCGCGGGGACTGGGCGGGAACAGTGATGTATGCGGTCGCCAGTGCCCTGGGCGCGGTCGCAGTTCCGTCCCTGTGGGTCCGGTACGGGGCGGGTCCCGCTCTCCTCGTCGTCGCTGGTGGACTCATCTATCTGTTCGGTGCCGCGTGTTTCGCTCGGAACTGGCCCACGCTGCGACCGTCGGTGTTCTCGTTCCATGAGGTGTGGCACGTGTTCACCGCCGTTGCTGCCGTGCTTCACTTCACCGCGATCTGGATGCTGGCGACCTGAGCGGCGAACCGTATGGTTCGCACCGTCGCTGGCAACGTGCTCGCCGGCCGGCGTCCGCGCTATTCGCTTGGTGCGTCAGGATCGGTCACGCTCAACCCGAATGTCGACTCCAGTTTGGTGATCGCAAGGAGTCTGGTCACCGACTTGGACGCGTTGCGTATCACGACCGTTCCGCCGGCTCCTGCGACTCGGTCGGCGAGTCCGAGGAGGACTCGGAGGCCACTCGAATCGATGAAAGTGACACGTGCAAGGTCGACCTCGACGGGGTTGGCCGCAGGTACGTCCTTGAACGCGTCGCTCAACCGCCCGGCGGTGAGGGCGTCGAGCTGGCCTGCCACCGTCCAACCGTTCGGCAACTGCGCAACGTCGATTCGTTCTCGGCTGGGCTGTGCGGCGTCCATGTTCTCACAGGGTGATCGGAAAGCGACACGAGGCCGCCACTGAACGGCCGGTGACCTGATAGCGGAGATCGGTGCTCACGGCCCTGACGATGCCGATCCCGTGGCCTGTTGGCCCGTTCGGGTCTGCGGACTCCCATGCTGCGGGGTCGTCGGGGGCGCCAGC
Organism: Acidimicrobiales bacterium; assembly: GCA_038321235.1. Lineage (GTDB taxonomy): Bacteria > Actinomycetota > Acidimicrobiia > Acidimicrobiales > Ilumatobacteraceae > Sva-07. Next base: position 55,985 of record JBBQEU010000003.1, read on the forward strand.
CGCCAGCGTGGACGTCACCGACATCATCACCCGGTGCAGATCGCGGTCCAGTTCGACCGTGACCGGATCGCCTGATCCGTGGCGGACCCCGTTCGTCGTCAGCTCGCTGACTGCGAGTTCGACGTCACTGACCCCATCCTGTCGGACCGGCGGGGGCAAATTCAGAGCGCTGCGCACGAATTCCCGTGCAAGCCTCACGGAGGCAAACTCCGAGGGGAACGTCCGCGTCCGGTCGGAACGTGAGGCCATGGCACGGCGATTACCTCCATACCGCGCGTGTCAAACCAATTCGCGTTCTGCTCTGACGATCGGGGCCGACGCTCGCAGTAGCTTCTGCGCATGACTCGAGGGGGCTCATGACATCTCCGGACGATCGTCGCAACCCGACCGTGGACTCGCGCGCGGTGCTGGACACGCTGGCGCGCGCTGTGGTCGTGACCGACGCGGACGGACGGATCGTGCTCTGGAACCGAGCGTCGCAGGGCCTGTACGGGTGGGCAGAGCATGAAGTGCTGGGCAGGTCGGTCCTCGAGATACTGGCGCCGGTCGGTGACCTGGCCCGCAACCGTCACGATCTCGAGTCGGTTGCGAGCGGAACGGCGATGACTGGCGATCGGCTCGTGAAGCGTCGCGATGGTCAGGCGGTGAGGGTGAACACCTACACCGCAGCAATGGTGGACGACATCGGAAACACCGTTGCGATCGTCGGGTCGTCCGAGGACGTCGGCGAATTGCGACTGGCCGACCAGAAGGCCCGTGACCTGTTCGACCACTTCCGCTTGGCCCTGGAGGCCGGAGGGCTCGGCACATGGCGGTGGGACATGGCATCGGGCGACACGGTGTGGGACGAACGGCTCGAGTCGCTGTTCGGACTCCCACCGGGCGGCTTCGACGGCAGTTTCGACAGCTATGTATCGCTGTTGCACCCGGACGACCGCGAGGACGTGCTGCGCAATGTCTCAGAGGCTGTCGAGTCCAAGTCGATCTACCGCGTCGAGCATCGAGTGGTCTGGCCCGACGGATCGGTCCACTGGATTGCCGGGGCTGGCGGCGTCACCCTCGATGAGCATGGTGCCGTCACCGGCACGGTCGGGTGCACGATGGATGTCACCGATCGCGTCGAACAAGAGTTGGACCGGCAGCGACTCGCCGACGTCGCGACAGAAGCGGCCGCCAGCGAGCGTCTGCAGCGAGAGCGCCTCGAGTTCCTGGCCTCGATCAACGAAGCGTTGAACGCTTCGTCGTCCATCCGCGAGGTGATGGTGAACGTGACCCGACGAGCGGTGCCACGCCTCGGCGATTGGTGCACCATCCACGTGCTGGCCGAGGATGGCAGCTCCGCGCCCGAGGTCGAGGTTGCCCATGTCGATCCAGCGATGGTCAGGTATGCGAGCGAACTGCAGGATCGGTACCCATACGACCCGGAGGCGCCGAGGGGGGTTCCTGCCGTGATCCGCAGTGGGGTCACCGAGTTCTACCCCGAGATCTCTGACGACGTGATCGCAACCATGGACCTCGTCGACGAAGCCCGCGAACTCGTCGCCGAACTCGACCTTCGCTCGGCGATCACCGTGGCGATGAACAAACGTGGAACCATTGTCGGCGCGCTCCAGTTCATCGCGACGACCCCATCACGGCGGTATACCGCCGACGATGTCGCGTTGGCCGAAACAGTTGCCGGTCGCGTTGCGTCGAGCATCGAGAACCTGCGCCTCCACGAACGCGAGCGCGAGATCGCGCACACTCTGCAACGCAGCCTGCTGCCCTCATCCTTGCCCGAGGTGGCGGGCATCGAGATCGCGGTGCGGTACTGGCCGCACGGACAGGCCAGCGAGGTCGGCGGTGACTTCTATGACCTGTTCGCACTCGAGGAGGCTGGACGCTTCGCACTGGTCCTGGGCGACGTCTGCGGGACCGGTCCGGCCGCCGCGGCCCTCACCGGCCTTGCGAGACACACCATCCGTGACAGCGCCTGGCACGGCGACACGGACGCCGACGTGCTCGCTGCACTGAATCGCGCCGTTCGGCGATCCGAAAACGACACGTTCCTCACCTGCGTGTACGCCACGATCGATACAACCCACGAGGCGGTCAACCTCACCGTCTCCTACGGCGGCCACCCATTGGCGATTCATGTCGGACCGGACGGGCCATCCAGCCTTGGGGTGCCTGGCACACTGCTCGGACCGTTCAACCACATCGACATCTGTCCGACCGAGGTGACACTGTCCGCCGGCGATGTCGTGGTGTTCCACACCGACGGGGCGACGGACGTGCCGTCACCGCACGACCTCGACGAAACCGAATGGGCGGATCTCGTCAACGCCGCAGTCGAGCCAGGTGGCACGGCCGACGACATTGCGCGCCGCATCCAGGATGCGCTGCAACTCATACTTCCTTTCGACTCCCGCAAGGACGACATCGCCCTGTTGGTCCTCGCGGTTCCTGTCTGCCCCGACCGAAGTCCGCGCGGATCGTGAAGTCTCGGGCTCCAACGGGCAGTCGTCGTCTGACGATGCAAGTGGGTGGAGACCGTTGTCCTCGAAATCGCTCAGGTCACGTCGCTCGTCCGCTGTCTGTCATTCCTGCGGGTCAGGGTCGGCAGCAGTGTGTGACGATGAGGGCTCCCATGACGATTGCAGCGATCACTGCGAACGTGCGCTCTATGGCGAGGGAGCCCTCACCGAGGGACGGCTGGAACACGGCGACGAGCGCCACTACACCACCGATGATTCCGAGGAACAGCAAACTACTGGTTCGAGTCGTGATGGTCGCCTGTGCTCGTTCGTCGACGTTCTCTGAGTGACTCGATCGGATGTCCATGTCCATCTGGTCGTTCCATTCGTAGATGGCCGAGCAGCGGTGGGTGGCTGACGAAACGTGTCACCAATAGTGGGAGCGCCCGCCGATCTGGCGCCCGGCCTGGCCGGCGACCAGCAGCACGAGCCCGATGATGAGCACGATGATCCCGATCGTCCACAACAGCGGGACGCCGAGCACGAAACCGAGCAGGAGCAGGATGAGTCCAAGAATGATCATGACGTTCAGTACCCCCGAATTCTCATCGCAAACCTTCGACAGAGCACGACGGGTCCCGGTGCCCACGGATGGCCCACGAGCAGGTCGACCCCAGGCGATCACCAGAGTGCGACGAGCACGAACACCGGGTACCCGGCGAACAGCACGACAGCGTCTCGGCGACCGAGGCTGCCTCGGCGCACGCCGAGCACGGTGGCAACAGCAAGCAGTGCGAGCATGACGATCAATGGCGCACGCAGCAGACCGGCGTCGGTGATCGAGATCGGCGCCACGAGCGCGCCTACTCCCAGACTCATCGTCATGTTGTAGGCATACGAGCCGATCACACCGGCAATCACCGCCTCGGTCACCCCGTGGCGACGCGCCGAGAACGCAAGTACCACCAGTTCGAACGCCGTGGCGAAGCCGACCACGGTGAGACCGAGCTGGGTTTGGGTCGCTTCGATGTCGGTGATCTGGCGCACGCCCTCGACCAACACGATCGACCCCACCGTGAGCGCAACCAGCCCGGCGAGCACCCACGCAAGATCGCTGCCGATGCGCCCCTCCGGGTCTGCGGCCTCATCCAGCTCGCCGGCTTCGCCCAACGACGGGGGCCGGCGCTCGCTCAGCCAGATCACGGCGACGAACAGGACATAGGTGGCCACCAGGATCGCTCCCTCGGTTCGGCCGAGCGAACCGTCCCACATGAAGGCGGTGGCGAGGATCCCGGTGATCAGCCCGCCGACCGCGTAGCGCTGAATGCTGCGGCCGAAGGGAATCGTCACGATCCACGCACCGACACCCAGAGCGATCGTCACGATGGCGGCGTTCGCTCCGATCACGTCACCGAACGCGATACCACCGACATCGCGAGCCGACGCAGTCACGACTGTTGCCAACTCCTCGGGTTCTGCTCCAGCGAGCAAGATCGCGAGGGCGAACGCTGTGACACCCAACCGCCTCGACGCGTCAGCGAGGTGCTCGGCGAACCGTTCTGCGCCCCACACGATCGCTGCGGTGCCAGCAATCATCGCGATCAGCCACACGACGGTCGACACCGACCCATGTGTAGCCGCACCCGGCGCGCGAGGGTGCGGTCGTCGCTCGGTCAGTCGCCGACGGCGATCTCGCGCACTCGAGCCAAGAGAACTTCGAGCGCAGGGCGGTTCAGTCCGCCTTCGGGGATGATCACGTCGGCGTGGCGCTTGCTCGGCTCGATGAACCGCTCGTGAGCCGGGCGAACCGTCTCCAGATACTGCTCGATCACGAACTCAGGAGTGCGTCCTCGCTCGGCGACGTCGCGTCGTAGGCGCCGGATCAGCCGGATGTCGGCGGCGGTGTCGACGAAGATCTTGAGGTCGAACCGCTCGCGCAGTGCACGATCCCACAACACGAGGATCCCATCGACCACCACGATCCGTGCCGGTTCGACCATGCGGACCTGCTCGCTGCGGTTGTGCTGCGCGTAGTCGTAGACCGGAACGGGAACCGAAGCGCCGTTGGCGAGCGCTGCGAGATGGTCGTTGAGTAGTGCCCAGTCGAAGGCATCGGGATGGTCGTAGTTGACCGCTCGTCGCTCATCGATGGGCGTGTCGCCGAGGTCGAGGTAGTACGAATCGAGCTCGATCAGCGAGAGGTGATCGGCTCCGGTCATCGACACCAGCCGCTCGGTGACGGTCGTCTTTCCCGAGCTGCTCCCGCCAGCGATGCCGATCATGAAGGGGCGTCGAGACACGACGGGAACCCTAAGCGCACCGTCCGGCCGCCGGCAATCTCGCCGCCGTGCCTGGCGGCTACGAGGACACGCCCGACAAGCGTCTCGACCTCGCGCTGCCATCGGCTCACCGGTCCGAAATCGACGATGTTCGACCTCGTCTTGTCAGGGTGCTTGTAATGAGCGCCCGTTTGCGGCCAACCTGTGCGTGATGCTCGACGAACGTTCTGCCGCCATGCTCGACTTCGAACGTGCCTGGTGGAACAACGACGACCCGCGTGACCAGGTCATCCGCGCGCGCTTTCAGTGTTCGCCGGAGGAATACCATGCGGAAATGACCAAGGTGCTCGACGACCCAGCTGCGATGGACCACGACCCGCTCGTGGTACGTCGACTCAAGCGGCTGCGCCTTCGGGCCCGTAAGGCCCGCCTCGACAGTTCGTCGGCTGCGGCAGGAGAGGGAGCGCACGCATGAGCAACGAAGACCCCAACGCACCGGTGACACCGACTCCATCGCGACGTTCGCCCCGCCAGGGTGTCGGCGGCTCACCGATGGGCTCCACCATCAGCATCGTTCTGGCGGTCGTCGCGGTGATCGTCGGCTTCCTCATCTTGAACAACATCACCGGCGACGGTCCGTCGGCAGATGACATCGGGAGCACGCCAGTCGATTCGGCGTCCGAGAACACCACAGGCAACTCCGTCGTCGCAGACACCACGACCACCACCACCGAGCCCGCCATGGTCACCGCCGGAGCGACGGTCGTCGTCGCCAACGCGAGCGGCGTGTCGGGATCAGCGGGGCGGATGACCACCGAACTCGCGACGCTGACCTTCGAGATGGTCGAGCCGGCGATCAACTCCACGCAGTCGGGGCTCACCGCATCCATCGTGCAGTACGACCCGAGCCAAGCAGCCGCGCAGGCCGTGGCCGAGTCGGTGGCACGCAGCATGGGCGGACTCACGGTCGAGCCCGTGGCGACGCCGCCTCTGGTCGAAGGTGGTTCGCTCAACGGTGCCGGCGTGCTCGTGCTGCTCGGCACCGACCAGGCCGACAAGACCATCGCCCAGATGACCGCACCGGTCGCGACCCCTGCCCCGGCCCCCGACGTTTCGGGCGACACGACGGGCGATACCACCGGCTGACCGTTACTCGTGGTGTCAGACACCACGAGTAACACATTTCAGCGACGTGCGGCCAGCCAACGTGCAGCCGCGTGCTCGATGAGGCGTTTCGGTTCGGCGAACGCGTCGTCCTCGCCATAGTCGGCAACGAGGGACACCACGTCGATCCTGGCCGGGGTCGATCGGTCGGTGCGTTCGTCCGACCCGACGATCGCGAGCACACCGATGCGCTGTTCCGCCGCGAGCGATGCGATGCCGCCGACGACCTTGCCGTCGGAACTCGTGTCGTCGAGGCACCCCTCGCCGGTGATCACGAGGTCGGCACCTTCGAGGTGGTCGTAGAGGTCGAGTTCGTCGGCCACCAGTTCGAAGCCGGGCAGCAACGTGCCTCCGAGCGCAGCGAGCGCTCCACCGAGGCCGCCCGCTGCACCGCCCCCCGGGATCGACGTGACATCGACGCCGAAGTCGTCGGCGAACATCTGGGTCATCCGCTCGAGGCGTCGGGTGAGCATGGCGACCTCTGCTCGTGAGGCGCCCTTCTGGGGGCCGAACACAGTGGCGGCGTCCGTGAAGGTGGTCGTCACGTCACAGGCCACGAGCAATTCGACCTGTTTCAGTCGGGCGATGGCGGTGATCGCTCGGATGGCACCGAAGCCTCCGTCGGTGGTCGCTGATCCGCCGAGGCCGACGATGATCCGCCGGGCGCCGGCATCGAGGGCGTGGTCGATCAATTCGCCGGTGCCGGTCGTGGTGGCGTTCAACGGGTCGTTGCCGGCGGTGCCGCCGACCAGGGTGAGCCCGCTCGCCTTGGCCATCTCGATCACGGCGGTGCCCTTCGAGAGCCGCCACGGTGCGCTGACCGTGTCGCCGAGGGGGCCGGTGACGGTGGAGGTGCGGTTCGATCCGCCGAGCGCCTCGAGCAGCCCGTCGCCGCCGTCGGCCATGGGAATTTCGGTGCATTCGATGCCGAGTTCCCAACACGCATGGCCGATCGCCGCAGCGACCTCGGCGGCCGTGAGCGTTCCCTTGAACTTGTCGGGGGCGGCGACCACGCGGCGGATGGGCACGACGGCGACCATACCCCCGACCACCGCCTGCCGGTTTGCGCTGATTGTCGACCGTCTGAGTCGGGAATCGCACGGGTAGTATCGCGGCCATGGCAGTGACCGTTCGCATCCCCACCACCATGCGCCCCTTGACGGGCGGCGAGAAGCAGGTTCCGGTCGAGCCGGGCACCGTCGGCGACATCGTGGCAGCGCTCGAGGCGGCGCATCCCGGCATGGGTGAGCGGTTGGTCGACGAAGACGGAGCGCTGCGTAAGTTCGTCAACGTCTTCGTCGACGACGACGACGTCCGCTACCTCGACGGGCTCGACACCAAGGTCGACGACGGCCTCACCGTGTCGATCATCCCCGCCGTCGCTGGCGGCTGACGAGCAACCAACCACGTTTGCGCGAGGTTCTCGGTGAGGCGGTCCACCGGGAATGCAACACGAACGTGATGGGAAGATCGCGCGAGGATTGGGCGATGACGGTGCGCGTGGAGGATCGTGGCCCGGTGCGGTTGGTCACGATCGACCGACCCGGGGTACGTAACGCCGTCGATGGACCGACGGCGCAGTTGCTCTACGACGCGTTCGTGGACTTCGACGGCGACGACTCGCTCTCGGTGGCCGTGCTCACCGGCGTCGACGGCACGTTCTGCGCGGGCGCCGACTTGATGGCGATCTCCGATGGGCGTGGCAACTCGGTGCACGACGACGCTCCGGGTGAGATCGTCGGGTCGCTCGGCCCGATGGGTCCGACCCGTTTGCAGTTGTCCAAGCCGGTGATCGCCGCCGTCGAGGGTCACGCCGTGGCCGGTGGCCTGGAACTTGCCTGCTGGGCCGACCTGCGCGTCGCCGCCACCCATGCGACGTTCGGCGTGTACTGCCGGCGCTGGGGTGTGCCCCTCGTCGACGGCGGCACCGTCCGATTGCCGCGCCTGATCGGGCAGGGCCGGGCAGCGGATCTCATCCTCACCGGTCGCAGCGTCGACGGCACGGAGGCCGAGCGGATCGGACTGGTGAACCGGCTCGTCGAGCCCGGCAAGGCGTTGGACGCCGCTGTCGAACTGGCCGGCGAGATCGCCGCGCTCCCGCAGGTCTGTCTCCGGTCCGACCGCGCGTCGAGTCTCGACCAGTGGTCGCTCGGACTCGGCGACGCGCTCTCGCACGAGACCCGCCTCGGCCGTGCCACCATCGCCTCCGGCGAGACCCAGGCGGGGGCAGCCCGTTTCACCTCGGGCGCCGGCCGCCATGGCCGCCCCGCCTGACCCGGTTGCGGGGTTAGCAGTCGACGCCGTAGAGTGCTAACTGGCGTCTGCCGGGACCTTCCGGCGGCGCAACGAACACTCACGAAGCTTCGAACACGTCCAACGGAGGACACACAAGATGGCGAAGATGATCGCATTCGACTCCGAGGCTCGCCGAGCCCTCGAGGCCGGCATGAACCAGTTGGCCGACGCCGTGCGCGTCACGCTCGGCCCCAAGGGTCGCAACGTCGTGTTGGACAAGAAGTGGGGCGCCCCCACGATCACCAACGACGGCGTTTCGATCGCCAAGGACATCGAGCTCAAGGACCCCTACGAGCGCATCGGTGCCGAACTCGTCAAGGAAGTCGCCAAGAAGACCGACGACGTCGCCGGTGACGGCACCACCACCGCCACCGTGCTCGCATGGACGATGGTCCGTGAGGGCCTGCGCAACCTCGCTGCCGGAGCGAACCCGATGGGTCTCAAGCGCGGCATCGAGGCCGGCGTCATCGCTGCGGTCGAGTCGATCAAGGCGAACTCGATCGAAGTCGACTCCACACAGCAGATCTCGCAGGTCGCCGCGATCTCGTCGGCCGACCAGGAGATCGGCGACATGATCGCCGAGGCGATCGACAAGGTCGGCAAGGACGGTGTCATCACCGTCGAGGAGGGCCAGACCTTCGGCATGGAGATGGATCT
>JBBQEU010000004.1:0-55415 GCA_038321235.1 Acidimicrobiales bacterium
CTCACCGACCCGGCGACCGGCGAGATCCTCCCGACCAATGACGACGACGGTGTTGTCGATCCCGCTGCTGTGCGCCGCTATCTCGACGCCGACCCACTTGGCCCGTACGGCTTTTCCGGCTGGGTCGGGCCGGAGCCTCACGGCGCACCGCTCGCCAACTCGGGCGTGAGGCGCGACCCGCTGATCGCTGCTCGGGTCGTCGCATGGCTCGAGGACCGCTACGCCAGGCGGGCCGCCCATGACACCGAGGCGCTCACGCCGTTCCTGCTGGTGGCCAGCTTCGTGAATCCGCACGACATCGTGCTGTTCCCGGCCTGGATCCGCCAGGGCATGCCAATCGAGCCGGGTCCGCTGGATCCGCCGCATGTCGCGCCGTCGCCGACCGACGACGAGGACCTGGCCACCAAGCCCGCAGCGCAGATCGCGTACCGCGAGTCGTACCCGACCGGCTACGGGCCGGTGGCGCTCGTCGGTAAGTCGTACCGCGACCACGCCCAGGAGTACCGCGACCTCTACTACCGGCTGCACGCCGACGTCGACGCACCGATCGACCAGGTCCGCCGAGCGATCACCGCAGGCCACGAAGCGGGGGCGTTCGTCGAGGCCGTGATCGTGCGCACCGTCGACCACGGTGAGTTGCTCGGCGCCCACGGTGGGCTGCACCAGAAGTGGTTCAACCTGTACGACGAGGCGACACGAGTGCCGTTCGAGGTGGTGCGCATCGGAGCGAATGCGACCGGGCCACGAGTGATCGACGATGCGCCGACGTCGCACGTCGACCTGGTGCCGACGTTGCTCGGCGCTGCGGGCATCGACGAAGCGGCCACGGCCGAGTTGCTGAAGGCCGAGTTCACCGAGGTGCATCCGCTTCCGGGCCGCAACCTGATGCCCGTCATCGACGGCGCGTTGGCGCCCGACCGGAACCGCCCGGTGTATGTCCTGACCAGGGACAACATGCTCGAGGGCGACTCCGGTGCTTCAGGGTTCGCCCGCCGAATTGGTCGGGCCGTCAAGCCGCCGGCGCCGCTGCGGATCAAGGTGCCCGCCCACGTCGGGTCGAACTTCGAGGGTGTCGTCGTACGGGTCGACGACGCCGACGCGACGGGCGGTAGCGGCCACCTGTGGAAGCTCGTGCGCACCTTCGACGACCCGGCGACGTGGACCGAACCGGGGGTTCGCCACCTCGCGGCCAACGGCCTGCGAGGCGAGGAGTACCGAACCGAGCCGCTCGCCGATCAGTGGGAGCTCTACGACCTCACCGCCGATCCGATCGAGCACGAGAATCACTGGCACGACGAGTCGACCAGCGCTGTGTTCGATCATCTCCGGACCGTGTTGAAGCAGGAACGAGCCCGATCGGTACCGGAACGCAACGAGCCCTGGCCGTACGTGCGTCGTCGCCCGAGTGCTCCGGCCACCAAGCGTGTGCCGCCACCGGCGCGGCTGCTGCGCAAGGGGCTGCAGAAGCTCGGGATGCATCCGAACGACCCCGACGCCCGCGAGTTCGAGTTGCTCGGCAAGCGGGCGCTGATCGTGTGCACCAATCACGGTGTGCTCGACGTCGGCAAGGCAACTGGCGTGTTCGCGAGCGAGATGACGGTGCCGTACTACGCATTCCTCGACGCCGGCATGTTCGTCGACCTCGCCAGCCCGAACGGGGGAGTGATCCCGGTCGATCCGCAGAGTGTGAAGCCGGTGATCCGCAGCGCCGACGACGACCGGTTCCTCGCCGACGACGACCTGCGGGAGAAGGTCGGCAACTCGTTGGCGATCGCCGACGTCGACATCTCCTCGTACGACATCGTGTTCCTCGCCGGTGGATGGGGTGCGGCGTTCGACCTCGGCACCTCCGACGCATTGGGCGACAAGATCACCGAGGCAAATGCGCTCGGCAAGGTGATCGGCGGCGTGTGCCACGGTCCGCTCGGCCTGTTGAAGGCGACGGCCATCGATGGACGGCCGCTGGTGGAGGGGCGTCGGATCTCGGCGGTGACCGACAAGCAGGTCCGCGAGCTGGGCATCGAGTCGACGCCGCAGCATCCCGAGACCGAGCTGCGGGCTGCGGGCGCAGTGTTCGAGAGCGAATCGGCTCGCCGTGATCCGCTCGCCAACCACTGGGTGGTCGACGGCAATCTCGTCACCGGCCAGAACCAGAACGCCGGGCCGATGGTGGCCCGGGAGATGATGCAGATCCTCGAGAAGGGCACGACCTCATGACCGACGCCCGCACACCCCGCTACGGCACCGTCGACCGGGAGTACGGCATGCGACTCGCCACGATGCCACCGGACGACGACGGTCCTGTGTGGATGGTCAACCTGATGAAGTACCGCGAGGTCGCCGACTACTCCGACGGTCGGGAGTCGACGATCAGCGGTCGCGAGGCCGACGATCTGTACACGCCACTCGGTCCGCTCGCCGCTGTCGGAGCCGAGATCGCTTTCGCCGGTGACGTCGACCAGCAACTGCTCGGTGACTCGCCGACGTGGGATCGGGTCGGAGTCGTGAAGTATCCGACGCGGCGATCGTTCATCGAGATGCAATCACGGCCCGACTTCCAGCGCCAGCATGCTCACAAGGACGCGGGGATGGCCGAGACGATCGTGATCGGGTGCCAGCCGTTCGACGTGCCGATGTGGCCGGTCGGTGTGGCGCAACCCGACTGGGCCGACGTGTCCCATCCACCGACGGACGACGACGGTGCCGTGATGGTGATCCACGTGCTGAAGTACCGCGACGCAGTGGAGGCGGCCGTCACGCCCGAGCAGATGGACGCGTACTCCCGGGCGGCGGCCGAGACCGCCGGCCCGCACGGGGTGCGTATCGACGGCTGGTTCGCCGCCGAGGGAACCATCCTCGGCGATGGGCGAACGTGGGATCAGGTGCGATTCAATGCGTTCCCGAGCAAGGCAGCGTTCATGGCCGTCGTGATGGATCCCGCCCGGTTGGAAGCACAGAAGACCAATCGCGAACCGGCCATCGCCGACACCTACACGATGATCGTGCGCCCCACGATCAACCGCCTCGCCGGCAGCATCGCGCCGTAGAAATCCCAAGCGATGAGTTTCGCCGCGGACAGGTCGCGCGGAAACTCATCGGAACGCCGGTGAAGCAACCTGCGGTGAGTTTCCGCGCGGACAGGTCGCGCGGAGACTCATCGCTCGTGTGGCAGAGTCGGTGGGGTGAGTGGAGATCGGTACTTCGCGTTCCTGCGGGCGATCAATACGGGGAACCGACGCCTGACCAACGAGCAGCTGCTGGCCCCGTTCCTCGAGCTCGATTTCACTGACGTTGCCGCGTATCAGGCGGCGGGGAACGTGACGTTCCGGTGCAACGATTCCGAGGCGGTCGCAGAGGAGCGGATCGAGGCCAGACTCGCCGATGCGTACGGCTTCGAAGCGCCGACGTTCATCCGGTCTGAAGCCGAGGTCGCCGGAACCGTTGCTGGAGCGCCGTTCGCTGCCGACGAACTCGCCGCCAGCGCAGGGAAGTTGCAGGTGGCGTTCCTGCGTGAGGCGCCATCGAGCGCGACGATCGACCGGGCGCTAGCGCTCGTGCCGCCCGAGGACCGGGTCGTGGTGTCGGATCGCCACTGGTACTGGCTGCCGGTCGCGGGTGTCAGCGGCTCGCAACTGCCGGTCAAGGCGATCGAAGCGGTGCTCGGCGAGATGACCATGCGCACGCTCGGCACGGTCCACCGTATATCCACCAAGTTCGCTGATTGAACCCAGGCGAGACTGCCAGCGTGCCGATCCGCATGCACGACCACGAGGCCGAGATCGACGAAGCGCTCGTGCGGCGTCTCCTCGCAGCTCAGATGCCCGACGTTGCGTCGATGGCGCTCGCGATCGTCGAGCCGTGGGGGACCGACAACGCCGTCTGGCGCCTCGGCGACGACCTCGTGGTGCGACTGCCTCGGATCGACGGCGCGCAGGGCCAAGTCGACAAGGAGGCCACCTGGCTACCTCGGATCGCGCCCCACTTGTCGATCGCCGTGCCAGAGCCAGTTGCGATCGGTGACCCCGCGTTCGGGTACCCGTATCGATGGGCGGTGCACCGGTGGATCGAAGGGGAAGGCGCCCAACTCGGACTGATGCGCGATCCGGTCGAGTTCGCCCGCGACCTGGCACGGGTCGTGCGCGAGCTCCAAGCGATGCCGGCCGATGGGGCGCCACCACCACGGCACCGGGCCCGCCCGCTCGCCGCCTACGACGGACCGACTCGGCGAGCGATCGAGGGCGCCGCACATCTGATCGACTCCCACGCTGCGCTCGCCGTCTGGGAGGACGCACTCGCTGCGACGCCGTACGGCGGTCGTGCGGTCTGGGTGCAGGCCGACCTCGAGGGGAACTGCCTCGTGCGCGACGGCCGGTTGTGCGGCATCGTCGACTGGAACTCGGCCTGCCTCGGCGATCCGGCGGTCGATGTCCAGGTGGTGTGGTCACCGCTGTTCACCCACGAGTCCCGGGGCGTGTTCCTCGACGACCTCGACGTCGACGACCCGACGATCCGACGCTCGAAAGGCGCAGCTGTGAACCAGGCGTGTGCGGCGCTGCCGTACTACCTCGAGACATATCCATTGATCGTCGAACGGTCCTGGCACAAGCTCGCTGCGCTCGGCATCGGCGCGGCGGTGGGCTGACCGAGGTAGAAGCGGCGTGGCGATCCATGGGGCTCGACCCACCGCATACGATCGGGCGATGAACGACAGGTGGTCCCACGGCGATCTCGTCGCACGTCGCGAGGAGCTCGGGCTCCAGCCCGGTGCGGTCGCCGAGCGGACGCCGAACGTCGGCGTGTGGTTGGAGACGCCCGTCTTCATCGTCGAGGACACGCCGGAGCAACTGGTCAGCTACATCGCACCAGGGGCGCGGCTCAGATTTCCGGAAGGGTCGTGGCCGACGCCTGGCGGACGGCATCCGTGGAGCGATCGCGGTGGAGCGTGGTCCGGGCACGGATGCCTGATGGTCCAGCGACCCGAAGATCACTATGCGGTCTGGCACTTCTGGGATGGTCCCAACCGTGACTTCGTGTGCTGGTACCTGAACCTGCAGACAGCGTTCGTGCGCTCTCCGGATGGCTACGCAACCCAGGATCTCGAACTGGACATCCTTGTTTTCCCCGACGTCAGTCACATCGTGAAGGACGACGAACTGCTCGACGACCGCGTGGCCGAGGGGCGCTACTCGGCCGAACTCGTCGCGTGGATCCGCGACTACGGCGAGCAGCTCACCGACCGACTCCAATCGGATGGGCCATGGTGGGACCGCTCATGGGTGCAGTGGACCCCACCCTTGCAGTGGGTGAATCCCCAGTTGCCTCCTGTCTGAACCATTGCGAGCGATGTGGTCTCCGAGTCGGCGTCAACGGCAGACGAACGCGCCGGTGTCGCCGCTGACGATGAACGATCCGGTCGTGTCGATCTCGCGCTGCACCGAAGCGCGAACATCCTCCACGATTTCGCTCCACGGTCGGGTGGTCTCATCGTCGTAGTGGTCCGCGGTGCTTGCGACGTAGTCGGCGGCGATCGCTGCATCGGTCAGCGCCACTGTCGGCCCGGTCGTCGGTCGGATCACCTCGACATCGTCGAACGCCGTGCTCAGTGCTTCGGCTCCGTTGTCGAGGGAGAACACGTGCGTCGATGGGCTGTGCATCTCCCAGCCTGGAGTGGCCCGGCGAACTGCCCTCTCGAGCAGCGACCGCAGCGATCGCAGATGGTCGGCTCCGTTCGTCACGACAATGCAGCGACCGCCGGCCGCGGTCACGCGGCGGAGTTCAGTGGCGGCCTGCTCGCGGTCGTCGACGTGGTACAGCATGTGCGGGGCGAGGACCAGATCGAAGCTTGCGGTGCGCAGCGGCAGTGTCCCGATGTCGGCGTTGACGAGCGCCGGGTGCGGTTGCGCGGCGTCGAGCATGCCGAACGACACGTCGCAACCGAGCGCCACCACGCCGCGGCGGTGGAGCTCCGCGAGGTACGTGCCGTTGCCGCAGCCGACATCGAGCACCCGCCGATCGACCTCCGGATCGAAGTCGGCGACATCGAGCACCCAACCGACGAGGTCGAACCGCGGCTGCTGCGCTTCCCAGAGGCGTTGACGGGCTCGAAGGTTGTCCTCGGTCGAATACTGAGTCGGCGGGTTGAGCGACATCACACCATCTTGGTGGCCGCAAGTGCCGCCCGGGGCCAGCGGCTGAAATCGATTGGTGCTCGCGAGTCGGCGCCAGGCAGGATTCCGACGGCTTGAGTTCGTCGGAGCCGCCGGGGGAGTGGCGATCGTCGGCCTCGGCGTTCGCTTGGCCCTGACCCGACGCAGCGACTGAACAGCCGGGTGCGCAAACGGCCGTTCCGGAAATCTGGAGTCGAACAAAGTTTTGCCACCGACGCCGACAACGGCAACCCCGAATGTACTGGTCACGACCGGGGCAAGAACCGAGGCTTCACCACGCTGCGCGACCGACGCGGGCGCATCATCCACTACCGAACCGACGGCACCGCCATGACCTCGGCCGGACAACCCATCCCCGCACCTGGCCACCCCAACTGGCTCATCAGCACACTCGGCTACGACCAACTGTTCCCACTCGACCTCGACGGAGACGACGATCCCGACCCGCCCTCCGACACGGGCACCGACTCACCCTGAGTTCGCAGCCGTTCACCGGCCTGCGAGCGCTGCCACGACCTCGTCATTGTGAAAGCCGTTGGTGTCGCCCAGGGAGCAGACCCGTCACGCCGCGTCGTTCGAGGCACGTCGGCGTTGCGTCCGGGCCCGACGTTCGACGACTTCGCTGACCACGAGCATCAGCGCAGCAGCGACGAGCCCGGCCACGATGTTGACGGCGAGCCAGACGAGCACGCCGACGACGATGACGACGGCCAGCCAGATCATGTTGCGTTTCGACACGTGGACAACTCCTCCTGTTCGGGGCAACCGGATGATGCCACGGTCGCAGATTCGCCCCGAGGATGCTCATGTTCTGGTCCCCGGATGACCCAACCGTTGACATCCGTTGTCGCAGCGTGCAACGTTGTCTCCATGGGGCCATCGGGATCGGCGAGCGAAGCCAGACGGCGGGTGCTGGTGCCGCAGGCGCTCGGCTCCGACGAGTTCCTGCGAGTCACCTGGCACGAGTCGCGCCAGGTGATGGTGTTCTCGCACTGGGACGGCGACCGCTGCATCGCGGCCACGCCGGTGCGGGTGGCCGACCTCGCCGAACTCGGCGAACTCACCGCCAGCGCACTTGCGTCGATCTCCGGCGTCAGTCACCCGGCCTGGCCAGCACCCGACCTGTCGGAGCTGGTCGTGCCCGCTGCCGGCCTGATGGTGCCGGCGTCAGAGCGTCGTATCGCCTGACGATCTCGATTGCGGTCTGACCCCGATCGAGATCCGGATTACATCGCGGGTCTGACCCCTGATGTAATCCTGGCGTGACTACAGGGTGGAGATGCCGCCGTCGACGGGGATCACCGCGCCGGTGGTGTACGCGCCGGCACGGCTGGCGAGGAAGATGACGGTGCCGGCGATGTCCTCCGGCGACCCGATCCGCTTGCGGGGCACGCTCGCCTCGACCATCTTGCGACTGTTCGGGTCGTCGAGACGGTACGCCATCATCTTCGACTCGAACGGACCCGGTGCGATCGAATTGATCGTGATGTGGTCGCCCACCAGGTCGCTCGCCATGTGCCGGGCCATCATGTGGATGCCGGCCTTCGAAGCCGAATACGAGTAGTTGTTGCCGAGCGGCACCCGGATGCCGTCGATCGAACCGATCATGATCACCCTGGCTGGATCTTCCGCGGTTGCTCCTGCCTTCAGCTGGGGCAGCAGTGCCTGGGTCAGCATGAACGGTGCCTTCACGTTGAGATCGAGCACCTTGTCGAAGCCGATCTCCGGGAACTCACCCAGGTCGGCGCCCCAAGCCGCACCGGCGTTGTTGACCAGGATGTCGATCTGGTCCTCCTGCTCGGTGAGCGCCGACACGAACGACTCGAGCCCCTCGGCCGTCGACAGGTCGGCCGGGAACGAGATGCACTCGCCGTGCTCCGACAACTCCGCTGCGGCCGCATCACAGGCGTCTGCATTGCGCGCGGTGATGTAGACCCGCACCCCGTTTGCCACCAGGCCCGAGGCGATCATGAAGCCGATGCCTCGGGAGCCGCCGGTGACCACGGCGACCTTGCCGTCGAGTCCGAACAGGTTGCTGAGTGCGAGCGGGCCGGGTGCGGGAGATGCGATGGGATCAGGCATGCTGGCGAGTATGGCCGACAGCAACCGAGTCCTGGAGATCCGCCGATCCTCGATCGGTGACGCCGAGGTGCACGAGGAACCGACCGGCGAACTGCACGACGGCCAGATTCGTCTGCGGATCGACCGGTTCGCCGTGACCGCGAACAACGTCAGCTACGCCGGCGCCGGCGACATGCTCGGCTACTGGAATTTCTTCCCGTCCTCGGATCCCTCGACGTGGGGCCGCGTTCCCGCCGTCGGCTACGCCGAGATCGTCGAGTCGCGCAACGCAGACCTGCCCGTCGGTGGTCGGTATCACGGCTGGTTCCCGATGGCCGAGACTGTCACGTTCACCGCCACAGCGAACCGCGACGGCTTCCGCGACGACGGCGAGCACCGCCAGGCTCACGCCCCGATCTACCGGGCGTTCTCTCGCACCGACGCCGATCCGTTCCACGACGAAGCCCCCGACGGTGAGGACCGACATTGCCTTCTGCGCGTCTTGCTGCTCACCGGCTTCCTCGCCGACGAGTTCTTCGCCGACTCGGGCGGAGCGACGGCCAACGGTGATGAGCCCTTCTTCGGTGCCGAGCAGGTGGTCGTGCTCTCCGCGTCGTCGAAGACGGCGATCGGTTTCAGCGAGCGAGCCGCGAAGCGTGACGGGCTGGCCGTCGTCGGCCTCACGTCGGGAACAAACGCCGACTTCGTCCGATCGCTCGGGTTCTACGACACCGTCGTCACCTACGACCAGATCGACGATCCCGACTCCGGCATTCCGCTCGTCGACAGCGTGGTGATCGACATGGCCGGCAACCCGAACGTGCTCGCCGCCGTGCACCAGCGCCTCGGTGAGCGGGTGAAGTATTCGATGATGATCGGCAGGAGCCACCACGACGCCGTCCCGAACGCATCCGCCGCCGTGTTGCCCGGCGCCTCCCCGCAGTTCTTCTTCGCGCCGACCGCGCTCGACCGTCTCGTCGCGGGGTGGGGCGCAGCCGAGTACCGTCGCCGCACCACGGAAGCGACCCAGGAGTTCATCGACGCCAGCCGCTCCTGGATGACCATCGACGAACGGCGCGGCCCCGACGGCCCTGCTTCGGCCTGGGCCTCGATCTACGCCAGCGAGGTCAGCCCCGACGTCGGCGTCGTCGCCTCGTTCCACCCATGACCCGTCACACGCTGCACCAGCGGTTGCTGCGCGTTCCCCGGCCGAGCGACAAGCGCCTCGCGGTTCGGGTGACGCCGGATGCGCTTCGCCACATCCGCGCTGGCCATCCGTGGGTGTTCGAGGAGTCGGTCACCTCGATCAGCCACGAGGCGAACACCGGCGACCTCGCCGTGATATTCGACAACGACCGCAAGTTCGTCGCTCTCGCCCTTTACGACCCCGATTCGCCGATCCAGTTCCGCATCATCCATGTCGGCAGACCCACGCCGATCGACACCGACTGGTGGCACGCGACGATCCGCTCAGCTCTCGACATCCGAGTGCCCTTCACCAGCGCGTCCGACGGCGACCAGCTCGCCTACCGCATCCTCAACGGGGAGAACGACGGTGTGTCCGGTCTGATCGTCGACCGGTACGCCGACGTGCTGGCGATCAAGCTCTATTCGGCGGTCTGGTTCCCTCACCTGGTCAAGGTGGTCAACGCGTTGCTCGACGTCACCGGCTGTTCCGGGGTGGTGTTGCGTCTCGCCCGCAACCTGCAGGCGCGCGAAACGTTCGGTCTGAACGACGGCGACGTCATCGCGGGCCTGGTGCCGGATGGTCCGGTTCGGTTCCTCGAAGCAGGCCTCGCGTTCGAGGCTGACGTGCGCGCCGGCCAGAAGACCGGCCACTTCCTCGACCAGCGAGCCAACCGCATGCGCGTCGGCGAGATGGCGGTGGGACGTGACGTGCTCGACGTGTTCGCGTCGACCGGCGGATTCAGTGTCCACGCCGCCGCCGGGGGAGCGCGGTCGGTACATGCCGTCGACCTGTCGGGCCCGACGCTCGCCGCTGCGGAACACAACATGGCACTCAACGGGGACCTCGACACCGTCAAGGGGTGTGCGTTCACCACCGAGGTCGGCGACGCGTTCGAGGTGATGGTGAGCCTCGCTCGAGCCGGCAAGGACTACGACATCGTGATCGTCGACCCACCCTCGTTCGCTCAGCGTCAGGCGAACGTCGACGGCGCGCTGCGCGCCTATACCAGGCTGACCCACCTGGCGCTTCGCCTCGTTCGGCCGGGCGGCACGCTGGTGCAAGCGTCGTGTTCCAGCCGAGTGAGCGCCGAGCAGTTCTTCGACACCGTGCTCGACGCCGCTGTGGCGGCCGGGCGACCGGTGACCGAGATCGCCCGCACTGGCCACGACGTCGATCACCCTGTCACCTTCCGCGAGGGCGCCTACCTCAAGGTCGGTTTCTGGCGCGTCGGCCGCACCACCTGACCGCTGCCGCCGGTACGCCAGTCGGTACCGTGATGGGTATGGCGTCGATACGAGCGAACGGCATCACGATCGAGTACGAGGTCGTCGGCACCGGTGAGCCACTGCTGTTGATCATGGGCCTCGGCGAGCCGATGACCACATGGCCCGACGAGTTCGTCGCCAAACTCGTCGACGTCGGCTTCCAGGTGATTCGCTTCGACAACCGCGACGTCGGGCTCAGCTCCGAGAGCAACTGGGACCCACCGTCGACGGTGCGCACCGTGGCATCGAAGATCGCCCGGCGCACGCCGAAGGCCGAGTACGACCTCGGTGACATGGCCGCCGACGCCGCCGGCCTACTCGACGCACTCGGGGTCGGCGCAGCGCACGTGGTGGGGGTGTCGATGGGTGGGATGATCGCCCAGACGATGGCGATCGAGCATCCCGCGGTTGTGCGCTCGCTCA
Organism: Acidimicrobiales bacterium; assembly: GCA_038321235.1. Taxonomy (GTDB): domain Bacteria; phylum Actinomycetota; class Acidimicrobiia; order Acidimicrobiales; family Ilumatobacteraceae; genus Sva-07. Next base: position 11,106 of record JBBQEU010000004.1, read on the forward strand.
CCTCGATCATGTCGAACACGGGCGATGGCACCCACGGCGTCGTGGCACCGACGCTCCTGCCCAAACTCGCCCGACTCGCCCGCACGGTGACCCGCGAGAGCGCCATCGAGCGTTCCGTCCAGCTGAACGCCATCATCTCCGGGCCTGAGTACGACCCCGACGAGCGGCGCAAGCTCGCACGACGCAACCTCGAGCGCAGCTTTCGTCCCGATGCGGTGGCCCGCCAGACCGCAGCGATCATGGCCAGCCCTGACCGCACCGAGGCGTTGGCACACGTCCACGTGCCCACGCTCGTTGTACACGGGCTGGTCGATCGGCTCGTCAAGCCGAGCGGAGGAATGGCCACCGCCCGGGCGATTCCTGGGTCGCGGCTCGTCATGTACCCCGACATGGGCCACGACCTGCCGATCTCGCGTTGGGACGAACTGGTCGACGAGATCCGTCGCAACACGCAACGCGCTGGCCTGCCCGCGTCCTGACGCGGGCGCTCGTCATTCCGCGAGGACGTGGCCGACCGGGCTCGTTCGACGGACGTGACCGAGCACCGGACTCGCCACCACCGTGGCGCGAGCCCCTTGCGGGACAGCGTGTCGCTCGCCGGTCTTCCATGCCACGATCGTGTCGGAGCTCCCGTCGTCGACGGCGAGGTACACGCGGTACCGGTCACGCTCGAGCACGCGTTGGAGTCGACGAGGCAACGGTGACACCTCGGCGGGGCGGCGGGTACGGATCACCGCGCCGGTGCGCTCGACCGAATCGAACCCGTCGAAGGCACCTGCCAGGGCCATCCACAGCCCGACCAGGACCGGGACGAACGACAGGAACGTCACCACGGTGGCGACGTCGGCGATCAACCAGTCCTGTGACGGGAACTGCTCGTACACCCAATCGAACCCATCGCCTCGTGCGACATCGCTCGCCCACGACCGCACCCGTAGGCCGATGAAGCACACGACCAGACCGAGGCCGATGGCCACGAACGGCGCCATCCCGTAGGCCACTCTCGTCGGATAGTGCACGCGAACGAGCCGCGCCCGCCCACCCACGCTGCTCCATGCACGATGGTGGTCCTCACGCGCCAGAGGGAGTTCGACGGCCGCGCCATCGGCGAGGCACATGGCGGTTGCATAGGCGAGGCGCCGATCGCCCGTTTCGACCGCGCTCGGGGCGAGGTCGGCGAAGCCGGTCGCCGCCAATCGTGTGCGTACCGCGAGCCAACGCCTGCTGGCGGCGATGCCGTCGTCGGTCGGGGTGTACGACGGCTGCAACCCCAACCGCGCGATCCGCACGAGACCTGCGACGAGCGCAGCGGCCAGCGACCATCCGGCGATCCTCACGCCAACGGAGTCGATCACGGCAACGTCGCTGTCCCCGGTGGCCCGCGCGAGCAGCCAGCACAACACGCCGACCGCCCACAACGCAGCAGGAACGAGCACATCCTTCGGTGTCCATCGCCGGCGCACGAGTCCGGCCTGCACGGCGTCGTCGACGACGAGCGCACTGAACCGACGCCACCAACTCCCGCGGATGTCGACGGCGAGGTACCGCACCGGGATGGCCCGATCGGTGGTGAACCGTGCCATCACGTGTTGGAGGACCAGACGCTCGTGCGGGCGCAGCGCGTCGCCCTGATACGCCGATGCCGCCGGCCGAACCCGTGCGAGTTCCTCGAGTTCGTCCTCGGGGGGAAGGATGCGGAGCCACCCACGCGCTGCCAGATCGATCATGGTGGCCCGGAACCCTGCTGCCGTCACAGTCGCGTCATTCGTCAACAGATTGACGACCGCCGGCGTGTCGGACCGCAACGCGCCGGCAACGTCATCGGGCTCCGGTCGTGGCGGAAGGAGAAGGTCGCTCGCGCGTTTGAAGGTGATCCAGGCGCCCAGTGCACACAGCGCGCCGAGCAACAACCATGCGACCGTGAACGAAGGCGCAAGAACGCCCGCTCCCGCCATGGCCAGCATCATGGCCTCATCATGGCATCACGTCGTGGTTCCGAAAGGATCGTTGCCCGACTCGCCCGTGGCGTCGGCAACGCCATCGTCCCGGCGTACCCAGATCGTGCGCTGTGGGAAGGGGATCTCGATCCCGGCACCGTCGAGTGCGGCCTTCAAGGCCTCGCGCAACGCGCGCTGCAGTCCCCATTGCGCTCCGGGTTCGACCTTGATCGTGAGGCGGATGGTGATGCCGTCGGCGCCGAGCGCTTCGACACCCAGCAACTGGGGTGGGTCGAGAACCACGCCCGACCAGTCGTCGCTCGCCGCCAGCTCGCTCGCGCACTCGAGGATCACCGCCCGGGCTGCGGCGAGATCGCAGTCGTAGGCAACGTCGACGTCGACGAGCGCCACGGACCACAGTTGCGACAGGTTGCCCACCCGGCTCACCTCGCCGTTCGGAACGTGCCACACGGTGCCGTCGAGGCCGCGCAGCACCGTGGTGCGCAGTGAGATCCTCTCGACGACACCGGTCGCCTCGTCGAGATCGACGACGTCGCCGACGCCGTATTGGTCCTCGAGCAGCATGAACAGCCCGGCGATGCAGTCCTTCACGAGGCTCTGCGCGCCGAAACCGAGCGCAACTCCGGCGATGCCGGCGCCCGCAATCAGGGGAGCCAGGTCGACGCTGACCTCGCCGAGCGCCATGATGATCGCGATCGACCAGATCAGCACCGAGGCGGTGCTCCCGACCACCAGCGAGATCGACTGGAGCCGGGCCTGGCGCCGAGGGTCGATCGTGGTGAAACCGATCGGATCGGCGACGAGGCTGGTCGCGCGATCACCCAGCCTCTGGATCTGGCGAGCCGCCATGGCCTTGTCGGGAGCGACGATCCGAGCCACGACTCGTCCGAGATATCGCCGGGCGATCTGCGACAGGACCCACGCAACGAGCAGGATGAGAATCACCGAGATCAGCCAGTCGGCGGTCTCCGAGAGGACCCGGTTGCCGTCGGTGGCGTCCCACACGCCTTCGCAGAACCAACTGGGGTTCGATCCGCAGGCGTCCTCCAAGCTCATCGGCAACCTCGTCGAGAGGTTCGTCGAGAGGTTCGTCGCCAGGTGCACGACAGCGAACGTAGCCAGTGTCGGCCTGCGCAATCAGGGATCCCCGGGCAGTTGAGCGACACCGATAGCATCGATTGGATGCCTGATCGCCCGATTCGTCTCGGTGTAGTAGGGACCGGTTATGTCGGTCTGACCACCGGCGCCTGCTTCTCACATCTCGGCCATCACGTGGTGTGCGGTGACGTCGACGAGCGCAAGGTGACACTCTTGAACGACGGCCACATTCCGATCGTCGAAGAGGGCCTCGAAGCGATTGTCAACGAGTCTCGTGCGGCGGGCCGCCTCGAGTTCGTCCTGGGTGCTGAGGCAGCAGCGGAAGGCGCCGACATCGTGTTCCTCTGCGTTCCGACTCCACAGGGCGACGACGGCAGCGCCGATCTGAGCTACATCGAGCAGGCGGCCGCCCAGATCGCTCCTGTGCTCAGGCCGGGCGCAGTGGTGGTGAACAAGTCCACCGTGCCCGTCGGCTCGACGCTCGCCGTCGAGCGGGTCCTGCAACGCAGCGATGTCCACGTCGTGTCGAATCCCGAGTTCCTGCGCGAGGGAACCGCCGTGCACGACTTCCTCCATCCAGATCGTGTGGTGATCGGCAGCGCCGACCAGGGCGCCGCCGAGCGGGTCGCCGAGCTGTACGCAACGATCGACACGCCCATCCTGATCACCGATCCGGCTTCGGCCGAGACGATCAAGTACGCCGCGAACGGTTTCCTGGCGATGAAGATCAGCTTCGTGAACGCCGTCGCAGCGATGTGCGAAGCGGTCGGCGCCGACGTCGCTGCTGTCGTCGAGGGCATCGGGTCGGACCAGCGAATCGGCGGTCAATTCCTGCGGCCCGGTCCGGGTTGGGGTGGCAGCTGTTTCCCGAAGGATTCTCGTGCGCTCGTGAAGATCGCCGAGGACCATGGCTACAACTTCACGATGATGCGCGGTGTCATCGACGTCAACGACGAACAGCTCGAACGCATGGTCACCAAGATCCTCGCCGCTGCCGGTCGTACGGGCGGCGATCTCGTAGGCGTCACCGTCGGCGCCCTCGGACTGACGTTCAAGGCGGGCACCGACGATCTTCGCGAGTCGCCGGCCCTGGCGATCATCGCCGAACTCCGAACCCTGGGCGCAAGAATACGCGCCTTCGACCCGACCACGGTCGGTGAGCTGACCCCGAACCAGACGATCGTCCTCGACGGCATCGAGGTGGTGTCAGATGCTCTCGACATCGCCGATGGCGCCGACGTCGTTGCTGTGTTCACCGAGTGGCCCGAGTTCGCCAAGATCGACCTGTCCCGCCTGGCAGCGCGGCTCAGGGGGCAGGTCACCATCGTCGACACCCGCAACCTGCTCGACCCGGCACTCGTGCGCGAGGCCGGGTTGGAGTACGACGGCGTGGGTCGCCGCTGACAAACCAGCCCGCGGCGCCAGGTCAGCCCAGACGCGACGCGAAGTACTCGGCAGTTCGCTCGAGGCCCTCTCGGAGCTGAACCGTCGGCTCCCATCCGAGCAGCGTGCGAGCCTTCGTGAGGTCCGGCTTGCGTTGCGTCGGATCGTCGACCGGTAATGGACGGTAGACGAGTTCTGACCTCGAACCAGTCACCTCGATGACGAGTTCGGCGAGTTCGGCGATCGTGAATTCGTTGTCGTTGCCGATGTTGATCGGCGTCGTCAGATCCGAGTCGAGCAATGCCAGGAACCCGCGGATCTCGTCGTCGACGTAGGTGAACGAACGTGATTGCGAGCCGTCGCCGAAGATCGTGATCGGTTCGCCGCGAAGGGCCTGTACGAGAAAGTTCGACACCGCCCGCCCGTCGTCTGGCCGCATGCGGGGGCCGTAGGTGTTGAAGATCCGCACGATACGAGTGTCGACGCTGTGATGGCGGTGGTAGGCCATCGTCATCGCCTCGGCGTACCGCTTGGCCTCGTCGTACACACCGCGCAGGCCGATCGGGTTGACGTTGCCCCAGTACTCCTCGGGTTGCGGGTGGACCTGCGGGTCGCCGTAGACCTCGGACGTGGATGCCAGGAAGAACTTTGCATTCTTGGCGAGGGCGAGACCGAGCGAGTTATGCGTGCCCAGCGCGCCCACCTTGAGAATCTGGATTGGGATGCGTTCGAAATCGGCGGGGCTCGCCGGGCTGGCCAGGTGCATGATGACGTCGACCGGGCCGGGGACCCACACGTAGTTGCTGACGTCGTGTTCGACGAAGGTGAAGTCGGCTCCGAACAACTCCTCGACGTTGGCGACCGAGCCGGAGATGAGGTTGTCGAGCGCAACCACCTGATCGCCCCGCTCGAGAAGTGCCCGGCACAGATGTGAGCCGAGGAACCCTGCACCACCGGTTACGACCACACGCGCCATGACAACATTCTACGGCGGGAACGCGGAGGTGCCCTGTGATGACCGGGGTACGGCCAGCAGCAGGAGCGTGCCTACACTGAGCCGTCGTGTGGCGCAGCAAGGTGACGATGGGATGGCGCCCGTCCACCTTCGATATTCGCAACGGAGAATTCCTCGACCTGGTGCGACGCTCTCGCGAGGTCGTGCTCCTCGCAGCGATCACCGGAGCGGTCACCGGGCTGTTCGTTCGATTCTTCGAGTACATCGTCATCGAGGTCATGTTCGATCGGATCGTCGAAGGCCCGCTCTGGGTGGCTGCGATTGCGCCTGGTGTCGGACTCGTCCTGTCGGCCATCCTGCTGCGCACAGTCGGCAACGGTGCGTCGTCGGCGACCTCAGACGAGTACCTCCGGGCGTTCCACGACCCCGAGTACCCGCTGCGGCCACGCGCCTTCATGGGTCGGATGGCAGCAGCGATCACCACGCTCGGTACGGGTGGCGCCATGGGGTTGGAAGGCCCCTCCATGTACGGCGGGTCGGCTCTCGGAGCGATGATCCAGCGTCGAGTGCCCAAGGCATTCCGCGGCGTCGACCACCGCACCCTGCTCGTCGCTGGCGCCGCCGCTGGCGTTGCGGCGATCTTCAAGGCGCCGGCCACTGGTGCGATCTTCGCGCTCGAGGTGCCGTTCCGTGACCAGATGGCCCGCCGCATGCTGCTTCCGGCCCTGGTGGCGAGTGCTTCGGGGTATCTCGTGTTCGTCGCGCTCAGCAACACCGACCCGATCTTCTCGTTCCAGTCGGATCGGGTCGCATCGTTCCAGTACCGAGACCTGGCGGGCGCGATCCTGATCGGAATTTTCTGCGCGATCGGGGCCCGCGTGTTTTCGCGGTTGATCCGCTATGCGAAGGCGTTCACCTACCGTCCGCCAGCGGTTCGTGTCGCGATGGCGAGCGTGACGCTCGTCGTGCTGTTCGTGATCAGCCGGGGCCTCACGGGCGAGAGCTTGACCATCGGGACCGGCTACGAGGTGATCCGCTGGTTGGCCGAGGAGCACGCGTTGTGGCTGTTGGCGGCGGTGTTCCTGCTGAGGTGCCTGGCCACGGCAACCACGGTCGCAGGCGGTGGGGTCGGCGGGCTGTTCGTTCCCCTCGTCGTCGGAGGGGCCATCGTGGGGCGCTTCGTGGGAGAGATCGTCAATCCGCTCGACCCGACGTTGTACGTGCTACTCGGAATTGCGGCGTTCCTCGGCGCCGGATATCGAGTACCGCTCGCCGCAGTGATGTTCGTGGCCGAGGCGACGGGGCAGCCCGGGTTCATCGTTCCGGCGCTGTTCGCGGCGGTGGCTGCCGAGCTGGTGATGGGCGAACAGTCGATCACCACGTTCCAACGCTCGCCCGAGCGAGCCAGCTAGCACTAGACCAGAGGAATGTCGACCAACAACGTCACCGTGTCCTCTCAGCTCCAGGGCACGATCGTCGGACTGTTCGTGGAGGTCGGAACCTCGGTTCGCGCAGGCGAGGTGCTCGCCCTCGTCGAGTCGATGAAGATGCACCACGAGGTGCTGGCACCCGTGACGGGTGTCGTCCACTCGGTGGCTGTCGATCAGGGAGCGACGGTGACCATCGGCCAAGACCTGGTGCGCATCACCGAAGGCGTCGGTGTTCGAGATGTGCCAGGGGGCCCAGCGGATACGGCCCCGAGCACACCTCGAACAGACACCGCTCGAACCAGCCCAACCGGCCTCGGTCGAGACGACCTGAGTGAGGTGATCGATCGACATGCCGTGGGGCTCGACGATCGGCGGCCTGACGCCGTCGAGCGTCGGCGATCGAGCGGTCGCCGAACGACGCGCGAGAACATCGGTGATCTCGTCGACGACGGCACGTTCGTGGAATACGGCCCGTTGGTGATCGCTGCCCAGCGGCGACGGCGTGACCTCGATGACCTGATCGCCTCGACACCCGCCGACGGGCTGGTGGGCGGGATCGGAGAGGTCAATGGTGAGCTGTTCGGTTCAGGGTCATCCACTCGGGCATCGAAGGTTGTCGTGGTGTCGTACGACTACACGGTCCTCGCCGGCACCCAGGGGACGCAGAACCACCGCAAGAAGGACCGCCTGTTCGAGGTTGCCGACCAGTTGCGCCTCCCGATCGTGTTCTTCACCGAGGGCGGCGGGGGCCGCCCGGGCGACACCGATGGCATCGGGGTGAGCGGTCTCGACTGCCTGGCCTTCCGCTGGTTCGCGGAGCTGTCGGGCACTGTGCCGCTCGTCGGCGTCAACGCCGGCTACTGCTTTGCTGGCAACGCTGCGATCCTCGGCTGCTGCGATGTGGTGATCGCCACCCAGGACTCGAACATCGGCATGGGCGGGCCGGCGATGATCGAAGGCGGTGGCCTCGGCGTGTTCCAACCGACCGAGATCGGCCCGATCGACGTGCAGCGCAGCAACGGCGTCATCGACATCGTCGTGACCGACGAGGCCGAAGCGGTGGAGGTGGCCAAGCGATACCTGTCGTACTTCCAGGGCCGCACCGCAACGTGGTCGGCGCCCGACCAGTCGGCGCTGCGTGACGTGGTGCCCGTCGACCGGCTGCGGGCCTACGACATCCGGCGTGCGATCGATGGGCTCTTCGACGTCGATTCGGTGCTGGAACTGCGACGCGAGTTCGGCGTCGGCATGGTCACTGCGTTGGCGCGGATCGAGGGTCGTCCGGTCGGCGTGATCGCCAACGATCCCGGCCACCTCGCCGGAGCGATCGACTCCGATGGCGCCGACAAGGCTGCCCGGTTCATGCAGCTGTGCGACGCGTTCGGGCTGCCCATCGTCACGCTGGTCGACACGCCGGGGATGATGGTCGGCCCCGACGTCGAAGCCACGGCGCTCGTGCGTCACTGCAGCCGGCTCTTCGTCACAGGAGCGAACCTGTCGGTGCCGATGGTGTCGGTGGTGACGCGCAAGGCGTACGGGTTGGGTGCCCAGGCAATGATGGGAGGTACGACCAAGGCTCCTGTCGCCTGTCTGGCGTGGCCGACCGGTGAGTTCGGTGGGATGGGACTCGAAGGCGCCGTGCGGCTCGGCTATCGCAAGGAACTGGAAGCGGTCGCCGACGACGCCGCACGTGAGGTGCTGTTCCGCGAGATGGTCGACCGGATGTACGCCCACGGCAAGGCGGTGAGCGTCGCGTCGTTCTTCGAGATCGACGACGTGATCGACCCGATCGACACCCGGCGCTGGATCACCACGATCTTCGATGCGGCCCCCGAAACCCATCGCGGCGCCATCGACCCGATGGCGCCACCACGCCGCCCCAACATCGACACCTGGTGAGCGAAATGAAACTGGCTCGACAAACCGAGGGTCAGACCACTCAGTTTCATTTCGATCTCAGGCGCCGCAGCCCGTGGCAAGCACCTCGGTGAGTTCGCTGCCGTCGTAGGTGTACACGAGCGCGGACGCCCCCTCGTAGTACCAGGCGTGTACCAGCACTTCCATGCGGCCGTCGCCGTTGAGGTCGGCGACGTCGAGGATCCGGTAGCGCTCGATGATCGGCAAGGGGTCGTCGCCGCCGACGTCCTGATCGACAGCGGAGAGCAGCACCGTGTCGGCGTCGCGCGTGCCGGCGTCGACCAGGAGGAGGGCGGCGAGGTCGCCGGATGCCCCTGGACCGGCACTGGGCTGCACGAACTCGAAGGAGGCCAGCGCCTCGTCGTCGCCGTCGCCGTCGAGGTCCGCAACGACGAGTTGCTCGATCGCACCCTTTGATGCGTCGACGGTTTCGCCCTCGAATGCAGCTGCGCCGAGTGCCCGGTAGGCGTCAGGGGCGGTGCCGGTGCCGGTGACGGCAACGGGTCGCGGCTTCAGCGGCCACGGCTGCTGCAGCACGGCCACCGCGCTGTAGCCGAAACCTGGCGGATCCGGGGGCGCGACAGCAACATCGATCGCGGGTCCAACACGACCGTCGAAGCAGGCCTCGGTGTTCTCTCCGAGGACCACCGACGTTTCACCGTCGAGGTTGCTGACGGTGAACTGCGTTCCTCCCTCGATGCCGGGACGGATCGGGTTGCCGCTGGGATCGGTGGATTCCTGCCAGCGGTCCTGTTGCCACGCTCCGAGGAACAGCCACCCTGCACTGTCGGAGCCGCCGACCAACAGCGGCACCAGCGCATCCGCCGGTCCGGTCGGTGCCGTCGTCGTGGTGGTCTCCGGCGGTGCCGTGGTGGTGGGCGCGATCGTGGTCGACGTGGTCGTACTCGAGGTGGTGGACGTCGAGGTGGTGGAGGTCAGCGTAGGGCCCGGGTTCGATTGCTCCTCGGTGGTGCAGGCCGCGACCAACAGCGTCAACGTGGTCGCAGCGGCGCACCATCTGACGCGTGTGGTGAAGCGGGTCACCCCACCCTCACCGACTCTCCCGGGTGGAGGAGATGCAGGTGCTGGGCCAGACCGGCATCGACGAGCGCGGACTCGAATTGCTCGGGTGGAACGTCGAACCAGCTGGGCACGCGGCGACCATCTTCGGGAGCGTAGGTGCCCCAGTGGATCGGCACGACGATGCCCGGGCGGATCACTCCCGTGGCCGTCGCAGCGCGCGTCGGGTCGAGGTGGCCGGTGCCGAGCGAGGAACCCCAGCCCCAGATCGGCAGCATCGCCAGGTCGATGTCGTGGAGCTGCGACATTCCGTCGAACCGGTCGGTGTCGCCGGGGAAGTACACCCGTCGGCCTTCGCCATTGATCACGTAGCCGACCGGTGGCGCAGTCACTCGGCTGTGCGGCCCGCGACCGTGCTTGTGGGCCGCCGAGACGACGTCGACGCTGAGCTGGTCGCCGTCGAGTTCGATGCAGTCGCCGACACGCACCTCGGTGACGTCGTCGAAGCCGGCGGCGCGCAGCAGTCGACCGATTCCGACAGGTGTGACGAAGCGGGTGCTCGGGTGCACCTTGCGTAGGGACGGGAGGTGGAGGTGATCGAGGTGAGCGTGCGACAGCAGCACGGTGTCGACGTCGGCGACGTCTGGTGTCGGCAGCGGTCGGCGTCGGCGTAGATGGGCGACGCGGCGGGTGAGCAGCGGATCGGTCAGGATCCGTTGGTCGCCGACCTCGACGAGAGCTGTTGCGTGCCCGACCCACTGGACGCGCACGTCAGTTCTCCGTCTCGGTCGTCGGCACCCGGCCAGGCTATGGCGAACCCCGTTCGTGTGGCTTTCCCGGACAGCCGTCCCGCCGGAATTCCAACGCACACGTGGTTGGGGGCTCAGCCGAGGTCGGGCCAGCGGCGCTGCTGGCGGCGGCGCAGACCGGCGGTGCCGAGCTTGCGGCGCTCGGCGAGCGCCCAGTCGCGGCGCCACCCGGTGTGATCTGGGCCGGTGAGCGCTGGGCTGGTTCCGGCAGCGGCACGCTGGCGGGCGGTCCAGAAATCGGTGATCGCCTCGTCGCCGAGCGTCGTGACGGCGGCTTCGAGACGGGCATTGAACCGGCGGGTCGACTCGCCTTCTTCGCTTCGCAATGGTGCGCCGAACACGACCTTGGTACGGCCGGGCTTCGGGCGTTTCATCCCCTTGCCGAAGATGGCGCCGGTGCCGTCGATGAACACCGGCACGACCGGTGCCCCGGTGCGGGCCGAGAGGTAGGCGGCGCCGCCCTTGAAATCCTGGCCCCACCCGTCGGGCGAGCGGCCGCCCTCAGGGTAGATCACGAGGCTGTACCCGTCGTCGACGAGTCCTTTGATCAGGTCCGACGACGTGCGGCCAGTGATCTCGCGGTCGATGGGAATCGCGTTCAGCGACAGCGCCGACAGTGCGGCCTTCCACCTCTTGTCGAAGAAGTAGTCGGCCGCCGCGGCGACGACCAGCTTGTGGCGCCACGTGGCGGGCACCGATCGGATCATCAGTCCGGTGTCGAGGTGACTGTGGTGGTTCGGAGCGAAGATCAGCGCCGGCGGATCGTCCATCGCCGCGAGGTCGGCGAGGCGGTCGGTGCCGACGATCTCCGGAGAGGCCAAGACGCGAGCGGCGAGGCGCACAGGACCCTCGACCATCACGGTGCGCACCGATGAGGCCAATGGACGTCGAGCCCATTCTGTGTCGTAGTGCGCTCCGAGCCCCGACGCCTCGGGCGGAACCTCGACCCCGCGGGGCACCGTCGGCGCCCGGTACGGGAAGCCGAAGTTGCGCAACGGCATGGTGGCGCGTCGCAGCGCGTCCTCGGCGACGCCGGCGGCGCGCTGTGCCCGCTGGAGGTTCCGGTCGACCATCGTGTCGTCGCTCTACTTCACGTCCGCGATCATCAGCGGCGGGGTCTTGATGTGGGTGATGGTGGGCGAGCGCCCGACGGTGTCGGAGGCGATCTCGAACGCGTCGTTCATCGTGGATGCCGGCGTGAAGCCGAGCTTGCGGACCGTCGCCGCGTCACCGCCGACGATGATCACCTTGCCGACGTGCTTCAGCGCGTGGCTGCCCCAGTACCACATGTAGAACGGGTGTACGCCGTGGTAGGCGTTGGTGGTGCGGTACAGGTGGCGGTACCAGTCGTCCTCGGCGTACTGCTTCTCCCACTTCTGCGACATGACGTGGGGATCCTTCGTGTCGGCCAGCACCTCCTCGAAGAAGTCGATGTAGCTCGGATGGTGCACCGGGTGGAATTCGTTGGTGGTCGGGTGGGTCAGGATCACGACACCGCCCTCGCGCACCAGCGGTTTACCGCGGTACAGGTTGAAGAAGTAGCCGAGGCCGGTGCACATCACCAGGATCGGGTTCATGATCGAGTGGACGTTGTACGGGCAGATGTAGGGGATGCCCATCGTGAGGATGTCGGTCTGGCCCTCGACCTCGACGAGTTGCTGGTCGTACACGTTCTGGGTGGTGACCTTGTGGACCGCTTCCACCTCGCCGCACTGGATGCTGGTCATCTGATGCGGCGCTTCGATGCCGTGGAAGATCTTCCGGGCGAGCCTCGGCGGCGTCTTGGCGAGCGATTTGGCGGCCCCGAGATAGAGCGCCCGATCCTTCGCGTTCCACTCCCATTCGCGCTTCGACAGGAACTGGAAGGGCTGCGGGAACGTGTCGGTGTTCAGCGTGGTCTCGATCTGGAACACCTTCGGGCCGTGGTCACGCATGACCTTGCCCATCCGCCACGTGCTCTTGTGGAGCTCGGAGGCGTGCTGGTCCATGAACGAGTGCGACGCCTCCATCGTGGTGGGGTTGTGGTGGTGGCGCAGCGAGCGGTAGCTGGCGAGGCCGATCGCGGTCGACTTCCATCCGCCGTCCATCGCGACCAGGTTGATGTTGACGTAGACCAGCAGGTCGGATTCGGCAGCGCGCTTGTTGATCTCGATTTCTTCGCCCTGGTCGGTGGTGCCGAGGAAGGCAAGGTTGTCGGGGTCTTCGGCGTCGTGCTGGTACAGCAGGCCACGTGGTTCGAAGGCGTCGTAGACGCGGTCGCCGAGGGCGTGGCGCAGTTCGAACTCGTGCATCCGGCGGTGCAGGGCCAGAGCGGCGATGATGTGAACGTCGTCGACGCCGGCATCGGCGGCCATCGTGAGCACCTGCTCGATGATGCGCTGGCGCAGATCGGGTCGGCGCATCTTCGGCAGTGGCAGGCTCACGTCGTCGAACGCGATGGTGAGCTTCATGCCCGGGAACAGCAGCGTCGGCAGCGGGTCCATGTCGATCGGGTTGAGCAGCGAGGTGCGGATCGCGCCGTCGACGTCGTCGATCGCGTCGTGTGGTTCGGGCGCGTAGATCACCCGGCTGCGGTCGGCGGGCAGCTTCTCGAGCCGGAACCCTTCGCCGTGCCAGAACAGGGTGGGCGGCGTCGACTTGTCGACGTCCAATACGAATCCAGGGCGTGGCATCAGGAATCCATTCCGTGCGAGTGGCCGATTACAACAGGGGTCAGACCCGCGATGTAATCGTGATCGATTACATCGCGGGTCTGACCCCTGTTGTGATCCCAGGTGATCATGGTCCGACCCTGAAGGCGATCTTGACGGCGCCGCGGCGGCCGGCGGTGGTGGCGTGGGCGATGGCGTCGACGTGGTCGGACAGGGGATAGGTGGCCGAGAGCAGGCGCTCGGCGCGGAGATCGTTGGCGGTCTCGATCGCGAGATCGAAGGTGCGGGCCGTGCGACCGTCGGGGAGGTGTTCGGTGCCGTAGGTGTAGGCGCCCTTCAGTTCGGTCTCGCGGTGCCAGAGGCCGGTGAGGTCGAGCGTGACGTCGGCGGGCATGCCGAGCAACACCACGCGGCCACGCGGTCGGGTGATGCGCAGGCAGCCGGCAACGGTGTCGCTGGTGCCGACCGCGTCGATCGTGACGTGGGCGCCCGACGACAGGTGGTCGCCGACCATGTGGCAGCCGGCGGCACGTCGGACCGCTCGGGGCAGTTCGTCGGGAGCGACGACGACGTCGGCGCCGAACTCCTTCGCGAACTGCCGCTGGTGTGGGTAACGGGCGCCGACGATGATGCGCACGTCGGGCACGTAGCGACGCAGCCCGGCGATCGCCGCGAGCCCCATCGTGCCAGCACCGAGCACGGCAACGATGGCCGGGTTCGAGCTGTCCTGCCGGGCGTCGGCGATCGGTGCCGCGAGGAGCGCGGCGTGGATGCCACCGGCGAAGGGCTCCACCAGCACGGCGCGTTCGTCGGGCATGTCGTCGCCGATGCGATGGAGTTGGGTCTCGTGGGCGACGAACGCGGGCGCCCAGCCGCCACCCGTCGAGCAGCAGAATCCTGTTTGGATCCCCGGTTCGAGATTGCCGGTCGCGAGGTGGGCGTAGTCGTCGCCGTCGCCGGGCGCTGCCCCGTCGAACGGGGGAGCAAAGCCCCGGGCCTCGTGGCCGAGGACCGGTTCGAGGATCACGCGGGTCCCATCGTCGAGTTCGCCGACAACTTCGTGGCCGGGCACGAAGGGAAACGACACCCAGTCTTCGAAGTAGAGCGACGCGTGCCCCTCGACGAGCGACAGGTCAGATCCGCAGATACCGGCGAGTCTGGTGCGGACGCGGTGCCAGCCAGGTCCCGGAAGCCGAGGTTCGTCGACCGAGGTGTAGTCGAGCGGCCCGATCCTCGTCGCGGTGATCGGCGAGATTGCCGACGCGATGCGCGCCATCCCCAGCCGCGGTACCGACCGCGAGACCTGGAGGGCCTTCATGCTCGCGCTCCGAAGCGTTCACGGCGTTGGCGTTCGGACAGCAACGGACCGATCGGGAGCCGGGGCCGCGGTCCACCAGGTGACTTGCTCCAGTGCTCGACCAACCAACCGCGCTTGCGGGCGATCGCGGCGAGCCGGGTCTCGGGGTTGACCGCCACCGGGAAGCCGACGGCCTCGAACAGCGGGAGGTCTGACGACGAGTCGGCATACGCGACGCACTCGTCGAGGTCGAACCCTTCGGCGTCGCAGTAATCGGCGAGGACCTGCGCTCGAGCCTCGCCCGTGGGCGGCACGGTGTGCATCTCACCGGAATACGTGTTGTCGGGTTTGATCGACATCTCCGCGGCGACGATCTCGTCGAACAGCGGCCGCAGCCCCTCGACGTTGAAGCTCAGCGCGCCGGTGATCAGGATCGTGCGGTGGCCGAGCGCCCGGTGCTGGCGGACGCGTCGCATCCCTTCGGGGAACGACTTGGTCATGATGATCTGGCCGAACATCTCGCGGGCGTCAGCTTCGATCTGCTCCACCGGAGCGTCTTCGTAGCGTCGGTAGAAGTAGCGCAGGAAATCGCTGCGATCGGCTCGGTCGAGCTTGAGAAGGCCGGGCCCCTCGACCAGCGTTCGAAGGACGTAGCGGATCCGTTCGGGCGTGTCGAGGCGACGGGTGGCGAGCCACGAATAGCTCTCGACGACGTTCGACGAGATCAGTGTGTTCTCGAGGTCGAACGCGACGACCTGGCGTTTCGGGTCGAGCACCTGCTTGCGCAGTCGGCCCATCCGGTCGGTCGACTGCGAGGCGCCCGGCGTGGTCTTGACGCGAGCATGTTTGACGATCGATGGGAGGTGGATCTGGGTGATGTACGTCGGCCAGTCGACCGAGCGTGGATCGAAATTGAACGTGGAGCGGTCGGCGTCGTCGAGTTCACCCCAGGTGAGCATGAGGTTGTCGACCTGGTAGATCGCCTCGCATTCGGTGTAGAGCCCATACAGCTCGACATAGGTGAGCGCCCGGTCGACCTCGGTTCGCTTCATCTCGATCTGGGCCGACCACTCGGCCTGGCGGCCGCGCAGTGGCAGGTTCTGGAGCACCTTCTCGCCGACCGTCAGGATCGTCTTGGCCCGGTTGAGCTGGCCTTGCACGCGTCCGCGACCGGGAAAGCGGAACTCGGGAACCACGATGGGCTGGCCCTTGGCGTCGTAGATCGGGTGTTCGAGGAACCAGCCGCTCACGTTGTCGACCAAGATGCGGTACTTCAACGGATTGATGCCGCCCGAGGCCACCTGGGTGATGTCGGGGGCGCGCTCGGGGCCCAGCGCGGCGACGGCGATGATCGCGGCGACCACGATGTCGACGGGGATCACGTCGACGGTGCCCTCGGGCACGCCGGGGAACTCGTCGAGGAGGCCGCGGGCGTAGGAGATGAGCACGGGCTCGGCCATCCGGAATCCGCGGATCCAGCCGGGCTTCGGTTCGGCGAGTGCCGATTCGATGATCGACGGCCGGACGATCGACACGGGCACCGGACCTTTGACGTCGGTGAGCGCCTGCTCTCCGAGCGCCTTGGTGAACGCGTAGGCGTCTGGCCAACCGACGCTGGCCGCGCGGGCGCGGCCGGCTTCGACGAGTTGGTCCTTCACCCACTTCTCGCGCAGTTGCTCGGTCTTCGACGCCAGTGCGGGTGCACCGGCCGCTCCGAGTTCGGTTCGGGCTTCCTTGCGGAACCCCTCGAGCCGGTCCTTGCCGCGGCTGGCCGCGTCGGCATCGGAGCGCAGGCGCCGGCTGGCACTGACCTCTCGACGCCAGTCGATGCCGATGTCGAACGGGCCGTCGCTGACGAGCTTCTCGGGGGCGTTGCCGCGCCGGTTGCCCGCGACGTAACAGGTCGACACCGAGACGAGGTGTGGCGTGATGCCGATCTCGTTGCAGAGATCCGCGATCCGTGACGGGCCGAGCAGGTTGATCTCCACCGCGGAGTCGAGCGGCGAGTCGAACGACACCGCAGCGGCGGAGTGGATGACGGTGTCGCAACTGGCGAAGATCGCTCGATCGGCGTCGTTCAGACCGAGGCCGTCTCGAGTGACGTCGCCGGCGACGGTGGTGACTCGGGCGGCGATGTCGGCGAAGTCGTCGCCTCGCTCCGTGCACTCGGCACGCAGGCGGTCGAAGGCGTCGTTCTTGAAGATCTCACGGTCGGTGCGTCGTGCTGCGCTGGTGCGCTGGCCGTCGCGTACGAGCAGAACCAGTTCGCAGCCGGGAACCGATCGCAGCAGCCGCTCGACGAGCGCGGTGCCGACGAAGCCGGTCGCGCCGGTGATGGCGATCCGTTTCCCCGCAAGCTCTTCCGCGATCACAGTTGACCTTTCTATCACGATCGTCTACCAATTGGTAGAGAGATGGGCGTACTCGGTGTTCGAGATGTGCCAGCCGCATCTCGAACAGAGAGGATGAAATGGCTGAACGGTCGACACGCGAACGGATCCTGGAGGTCTCGCTCGACCTGTTCGGCACCCGTGGCGTCGACGCAGTCTCGCTGGACGAGATCGCTCGCACGGTGGGCGTTCGCAAGCAGACCGTCCTCTACTGGTTCGCCTCCAAGGACGATCTCGTCGACGAGGTCCTGGCCGTCGCAGCGGCAGAGCTGGTGATCGTGATCGACGCCGCGCTTCGAGCGGCACCCGATGACCCGCTCGACCGCATCGACGCCGTCGTGCGGGCGGTGTTCCGCCCGGCCGTGCGACGCCCGGCGCTACTCGGGCTGATCCGCGAGGTGAGCCGTCTCGACTCCGAGCCAGCCGAGCGTCTCCGTTCGCGGATCCAGCCGCTCGTCGACCGCGCGGTTGTCTACCTCGGAGCGGAGATGGACGCCGGTCGTCTCCGTCGCGGCGACCCGCGCCTCGTTGCGGCGCTCGGCTACGCCACACTCACCGGCATCGCAACCGAACCCGAGGCATTGCGCGCCGTCGGCTGGCAGGCGACTCCAGCCGGCCTCCGTAGCCTCCGCGACGAACTGAGATCCTTCCTCCGCGCCGCACTGTCACCCAACTGAACCACGGTCGGGGACCGATCAGCGCTTCGTGTTGCGGCGGCGGCGGGCGTGTCGTTCGAGGGCGAGGTCGACGAGGCGGTCGATCAGTTCGCCGTAGCTCATCCCGGAATGCATCCACAGTTTCGGGAACATCGAGATCGGCGTGAAGCCCGGCATCGTGTTGACCTCGTTGCACAGGAACCCGCGCCCGTTGCCGAGGTCGTCCATCTCGTAGAAGAAGTCGACACGGGCCAGACCGTCGCAGCGCAGTGCGCGGAATGTGTCGACCGCCAGCGCCCGCACCCGCTCGACCTCGTGGTCGGCAAGCGGCGCCGGGATCAGCAGCTGGGCGCCGTCGGTGACGTACTTGTCCTCGTAGCTGTAGAACTCGTCGCCAGGCACGATCTCACCGGGCAGCGACGACTCCGGGTCGGTGCCGCCGAGCACTGCCACCTCGATCTCGCGCCCGACGATCGCTTCTTCGACCACGATCATCTCGTCGTAGGTGAGTGCATGGTCGATCGCGTCGCTCAGGCCCTCGATGGTGGTCGCCTTCGACACACCGACCGACGACCCCATGTTGGCTGGCTTCACGAACACCGGCAGCCCGAGTTCGTCGGCGAGCCGGGCGGCCCAACCAGGCGTGATCTCGTGCTCGGCGAACGCCCGGTATCGCGCCTGGGGAATTCCGACCGCGGTGAGCACGTGCTTGGCCATCGCCTTGTCCATCGCCACGGCGGAACCGAGCACGCCGCTGCCGACATAGGCCACGTTGGCAAGGTCGAGCAGGCCCTGCACCGTGCCGTCCTCGCCCATCGGGCCATGCAGGAGCGGGAGGACGACGGTGACCTCGTCGGAGGACGCAGCGTCGGCGAGCAGCGGCGTCGGTGACACGTTGGTGCCGGCCGGATTCAGCCGACCGGGGATCGCGTGTGGCCCCTTCATCAGCGCGTCGCCGGCCTCGTGGGCGAGTGCCCACTGGCCCTCGGTGGAGATGCCGACCGGCGTGATCCGATACCGCTCGGGGTCGGCGGCACGCAACACATGAGCGGCGGTGGTGCACGACACGTCGTGTTCGGCCGATTCTCCGCCGAACAACACCACGAGATGAATGCGTTCGTCGGTCATCGGCCCACGGTACCGTCGGCGCCTGTGAGGATTCGCGCATCCGAAGCGGCCGCAGGCATCGGCGGGCGACTGATCGGCCCTGATGTGGAATTCGATGGCGCATCGTTCGATTCACGTACCACGATTCCCGGTCAGTTGTTCGTTCCGATCGTCGCTGAACGCAATGGGCACGAGTTCGTCGGTACAGCTCGCGACCGCGGTGCCGCGGTGCACCTCACCAGCGAGCCAGATGCGTTCCGCCGCGACGGGACGGCGATCGAAGTGGCCGACACCGCGCAGGCGCTGCTCGCGCTCGCGGCGTGGGCCCGGCGCCGACTCGATTCCACCGTGGTGGGGATCACCGGCAGCGTCGGTAAGACATCGACGAAGGACCTGATGGGTGCGGCGTGTGGTGCCGGCCGCCGAACCACCGCCAACGAGCGCAGCTTCAACAACGAGCAGGGCCTCCCGGTCACGATCCTCAACGCGCCCGACGACACCGAGGTGCTGATCCTCGAGATGGGCATGCGTGGGTTCGGGCACATCAGTCACCTGTGCGAGATCGCCCGCCCCGACATCGGGGTGGTCACCGTGGTCGGCCATGCGCACACCGAGCTCGTCGGTGGCATCGAGGGCGTGGCCAGGGCCAAAGGCGAACTGGTGGAGGCGCTGCCCCCGAGCGGCACGGCGGTGCTCAACGCCGACGACGAACGAGTGGCGGCGATGCGATCGCGAACCGGGGCCGGTGTGATCACGTTCGGGTCGACCGGCGACGTGCGCGTCAGCGGTGTCGAACTCGATGCTCTCGCGCGTGCGAGATTCCGCATCGACACCCCATGGGGGAGTGGCACGACTCGGCTCGCCGTGCCCGGCGCCCACATGGTGACCAACGCGGCGGCCGCGATCGCGGTCGCAGGTGTGGTCGGGGTCGATCTCGAGACTACGCTCGACGCGTTGACGACCGCCAGGGTGTCGGGCATGCGCATGGAGGTCTCGACCGCGCCGAGTGGCGCAACGATCGTGAACGACGCCTACAACGCCAATCCCACCTCGATGCTCGCCGCGCTCGCCGCGCTCGCCGCGATGGACGCCGACCGGCGCGTCGCCGTGCTCGGTCTGATGGGCGAGATCGAGGACCCCGAACCGGCCCATCGGGCGATCGCCGATCGCGTCGCCGAACTCGGTCTGGAACTGATCGTCGTCGGCACCGATCTGTACGGTGTCGAGCAGTCTGCGGATCCGCTCGCCGCGGTCGGACCGCTTGGCAGCGGCGATGTGGTACTCGTCAAGGCGAGCCGATCCGCTGGCCTCGAACGAATCGTCGCCGACCTGACTGGCGCCTGACTTGTGTCAGCACCGAGATCTGAATCGAGCCTCTGTGTCGACACAAACGAGATGCCACGACGTTGTGTCAGCACGAAGGGGTGATTCATAGCTCCGGGCTGACACAAAATCGACGGGCGGCGTCGCCCGACCTGCTCAGACCGGGCGGTGAGCGTTCGTCTGGCTGAACGGTTCGCCGCCGTCCTCCTCGGGGAGGAAGGCGGTCGGTGGGAGCCGACGCAGGTCGACCCACCACGCCAGGAACACGGCGAATGCGGCTCCGAAGCCGAGCACCGCTCGGGCGCCGATCCACTCGATCACCACGCCGAACAGCAAGTTGCCGATCGGGACCGTGCCGCCGAACACCATGAACCACAGCGGCATCACGGTGGCCCGCTCGGTGTTCTTCATGTTGAGCTGGAACGTGGTGGTGATCGCCGTGGCGGTCATGAAGTAGAAGAAGCCGAGGACGAATCCGACGGGGAACGCGAACTCGGGGCCACGTAGTTGCGAGAACACCGCGAGCGAGACAGCGAATCCGAGGAAGCCCCGCACGATCAGCAGTTTGCGGTCGATCATCGACAGGAACGTCCCCACCGACAGCGCTCCGAGGAACGCGCCGGCTCCCCAGGTCGCGTACAACCATCGATAGGTCGTGCTCGACGCCGGGACGTCGAAGTTGAGCCGCACGACCGACGGGAACAGCCCGATGTACACGAGGCTGAACAGCGAGAAGAGGAACATGCCGAGCAACAGGCGACTCAACACGAGGCGTTCCTTGGCGATCTTCAACCCGACGGTCAATGACTTGAATCCTCGGGCGGTGTTGCCGCTGCGGACGTCCGGCATTCGCACGATCAGCAGTGCAGCGATGAAGAAGAGATAGGTCGCCGCGTTCACGAGGAAGATACTCGACACGCTCAGCCCGGCGATCGCGAGGATCGCAGCGAGGACCGGCCCGACGACTCGGGTGCCGTTGATCATCGCCGAGTTCAGCGAGATCGCGCCGGGCAGATCTTGGCGGTGTACCAACAGCGGCATCGACGCTTGGAATGCGGGTGCGTTCAGTGCATTGGCGATGCCGATACCGAGCTGTGCAGCGAAGATCGTCCAGAGCGCATGGTCGCCCGACACGAAGTAGGCGATCGCGATCGTCAGGATCACCGACGCCGTTTGCATGGTGAGCTGCAGCTTCTGTTTGGACACCCTGTCGGCGAGCACGCCACCGGGAATCGACAGCACCAGCAGCGGGCCGAGCTGGGCGAACACCATCAGACCCACCAGGGCGGGCCGACCGGTGCGATCGTCGATGTAGGCGGGCAACGTGAAGTTCTGCATCCACGTGCCGATGTTCGACAGCGCCAAGCCGATGAAGATGATCCGGAAACCACGGTACGACAGGGCCGCCCGGGCGGTGCCGGGTCGGTGTCCGTGGTCGGGAGGTGTGTCGATCTGGGCGGAAGCGGTCATCGTGTCGTCGGGTCACCATTGGTTGCGCGAACGGCTTGACCCGCGGGTCAAGTTACCGGACCGACCCGCAACTCAACGGAACTGGCGGAAGCAGTCGCGTAGGTCGTCGACGAACGCGTCCGGGACCTCGAACGCCGCGAAGTGCCCACCCTTGGGTTGCTCGTTCCAGTACCGGATGTCGGTGAACGTGCCCTCGACCCAGCTGCGTACCGGCGGGAAGATCTCCTTCGGATAGGCCGTGAACCCGGAGGGGATCGTGACCGTCGAAGGTGCGGGACCTTTACCGAAGCTCTCCCAGTAGATGCGAGCCGACGAGGCTCCGTTGCCGTTGATCCAATACAGCATCACGTTGTCGAGCAGTTCGTCACGGTCGAGCACGTTCTCGGGATGACCGTCACAATCGGTCCAGGCCCAGAACTTCTCGAGGATCCATGCAGCCTGCGCCGCTGGTGAGTCGACCAAGCCGTAGCCGATCGACTGGGGACGGGTGGCCTGCTGCTTCGAGTACCCCGAGTCCCACTCGGCGTAGTAGGCCAACCCGTCGAGCGCACGCTGTTCCTCGGGGGTGGGGTCGCCGTCGATGTTCGGCCGGGCGCCCATTGCGAGGGTGACGTGGATCGCCGCGCAGTGCTCGGTGTCGGTGCCGCCGATCGCCGTGGTGACGGCCGATCCCCAGTCGCCGCCCTGCGCGAGGTACCGGTCGTAGCCGAGCGACGCCATCAGCTTCGCGAACAGCTCGGCGATCTTGGGCACGCCCCAGCCGGTGGCGGTCGGCTTGCCGGAGAACCCGAAGCCCGGCAGCGACGGCGCGACCACGTGGAACGCGTCGGCAGCGTTGCCGCCATGTTCGGTCGGGTTGGTCAGCGGCTCGATCACCTTGTGGAACTCGACGATCGAGCCGGGCCAGCCGTGGGTGATCAACAGTGGCATCGCGCCGGGGTGCGGCGAACGAACGTGGACGAAGTGCAGACCGGGTTCGATGAGCCCGTCGACCGGCATCGTGAACTGGTCGAACCGGTTGAGTAGCGCCTCTCGCTCCCGCCAGTCGTAGTCGTTTGCCCAGTACTCGCACATGTCCTGCACCCACTCCAGCGGAGTGCCCTGCGACCAGTCGTCGACCAGTTCGCGTTCTGGCCAGCGGGTGTTGCGCAGTCTGGCCCGCAGGTCGTCGAGCAACTCGTCGGGAACAGCAATCGTGTACGGCGTGATCTCCGGCATGCCCGCGACCCTACGCCTGCCGCTGTTGCTGTGTTCCAGCGTGAACACTCCGAATTCCGGCAGGATTCGTTCGCCGAACGAACGATTCCTGCCGGAATTCGGTCAGTTGGTGGGGGGTGGGCGTTTGGCGGGGCCGTCGGATGGGGGGCCGGCGAAGAGCTGGGCCTTCTCCATCCAGTCGCGAGCACTGGCTCCGGTGACGACGAGGTCGGTGTCGTCGACGTGGCGGCGCTGGGTGGTGACCAGACAGAAGTCGAGCGCTGACCCGACGATCGACTCCGGTGCATCCTCGGGCCCGAAGTGCAACACCTCGCCGCCGGGCAAGGTCAGCTCGGCCTGCACTGACGTCGAGGGCATCTCGAGACCGCGGTTCATGTAGGTCCAGCCCCTCGTGATGAAGCCGAGCTGCGCGATGTGGCGCAACCGATCGGTCGGCGTTCGCGTGCTGCCGGTCGCGTCGACGATGTCTTGGCCATGCGCCCACACCTCCATGAGGCGTGCGGTCAGAAAGGACTTGGCGCCCATCGATGGGCCGTACCAGGCGATACGGGAGTCGTTCGCGAGGGTTGCACCGGCAGCCGCCAGTGTCGCTCGATTGGCGCGCCACGCGGCCAGAAGGTCGTCGGGTGACATCGCCCGAAACGGTCCGAGTGTCAGGTCGTCCCCTGCTCCGCCGGCGCCGAGCAGCGCGTTCATCGTGTCGGTGAACGCGGCCGGGTCGGTGATCGCCAGCGCAGCATTGCCGTCGAAATAGGTGACGTGGCCGATCTGGTCGGCGACGGTCCAACCGGGGCTTGGCGTCGGCAACTGCCACTGCTCGGCGGCCAGGCCGGCGACGACGTCGTCGTCGAGGGACTGTTGTTCGGTGATGAGATCGTGGAGTACGTCGGAAACGTCCATGGCCCAGGTGTAGCGGATCCACGCTGTTCCCGGCGGTTCGGAGTTGCGCATCGGAGCAGCCGCGGGTTGCTCCACTACGGTGAACGCTCGTGACCATCGGCACCGTGATCCGAAGTCGGCTCGACACCCGATCGGCGGAGTACCAGGACAACCTCGCCTCGATGCAGGGACTCTGGGACGGCGTCGCGGCCGAGTTGACGAGTGTGCCGACGATCGGGGGACAGCGCTACGTCGACCGTCATCGAACGCGCGGCAAGATGCTCGTGCGCGAACGAATCGAGGCACTGATCGACCCCGACACACCGTTCCTCGAGTTGAGTCCTCTCGCCGGATGGGGCACGCAAGACCCAGTCGGGGTCGGCTCGGCATGTGGCATCGGCATCGTCGAGGGCGTCGAGTGCGCGATCACCGGCTCGGACATGACCTACCGGGGCGGCTCGGCCAACCCGACGTCGTGGAAGAAGACAGCCCGTTTCAACGAGATCGCCCGCGAGAACCGGTTGCCGGTGATCAACCTGAACGAGTCGGCGGGCGCCGACCTGCCCCGCCAGGCCGATCTGTTCATCCAGGGTGGCGGCAGCTTCAAGGATCTGACGCAGCTCTCCAAGCTCGGCATCCCGTCGATCACGATGGCGTTCGGGCCGAACACGGCCGGCGGCGCGTACACGCCGGGGATGAGCGACTACACGATCTTCGTCAAAGACCGTGGCACCGCCTACCTCGGGGGGCCGCCGTTGGTGAAGATGGCAATCGACGAGATCGTCGACGAAGAAACCCTCGGTGGCGCCGAGATGCACTCGCGCACCAGCGGACTCTCCGACTACCTCGCGGTCGACGAGATGGATGCCATTCGCATCACCCGCGGCATCGTGCGCCACCTCCGCTGGACCAAGCTCGGGCCGGGCGCGACCGAGCCCGACGACCCGCCGTTGTACGACCCGGCCGAGTTGCTGGGGTGCGCGTCGGCCGACGTCCGCATCCCGTTCGACATACGCGAGGTGCTCGCCCGCCTCCTCGACGGCAGCCGGTTCGAGGAGTTCAAACCGCTCTACGGTGACAAGCTCGTGTGTGGCTGGGGCTCGATCCACGGATTCCCCGTCGGCATCCTCGGCAACAACGGGATCCTGTTCTCCGAGGAGGCGTCGAAGGGTGCCCAGTTCATCCAGCTGTGCAACAAGCGTGACATCCCGCTCGCGTTCCTGCACAACATCACCGGCTTCATGGTGGGCTCGAAAGCCGAGCAGGGCGGCATCATCCGCAACGGCGCCAAGCTGATCAACGCGGTGTCGAATTCGACCGTGCCGCACTTCAACCTGATGGTCGGCGCGAGCTACGGGGCGGGTAACTACGGTATGGCGGGCAAGGCGTACGACCCTCGGTTCATCTTCACGTGGCCCAACCATCGGGTGGCGGTGATGGGCCCCAAGCAGCTCGCCGGGGTCATGGAGATCGTGGCCCGCAACGCAGCGGCGGGTCGCGGAATCGACATCGACGAGGACGCGCTCGCCGCCCAGACGTCAGGGCTCGAAGCGCAGATCGAGCACGAGTCGACGGCGCTGTACTCGACCGGCCGATTGTGGGACGACGGGATCATCCATCCCGCTGACAGCCGCACGGTGATGGGGATGGCACTGTCGGCGGTGCACAGCAACGTCGTGCAGGGCGCCACCGAGTACGGCGTGTGGCGGCACTGATGGCCATCTCGCGCTTGCTGATCGCCAACCGCGGCGAGATCGCCGTCCGCGTCGCCCGCACGGCGCACCGCCTCGGGATGTCGACCGTCGGCGTCTACTCCGAGCCCGACGCCAACGCGCTACACGTCGACTCGGTCGACGTTGCGATCGCGCTCGGCGGCGCGACTCCGGCCGAGTCGTACCTCCGCGGCGAGGCCATCATCGCCGCCGCGCTCGCCGCCGGCGCTGATGCGATCCATCCTGGCTACGGATTCCTCGCCGAGAACGCTGCATTCGCGCAGGCGGTGATCGATGCCGGGCTCGTATGGGTCGGTCCAACACCTGAACAGGTCACGCTGCTCGGCGACAAGGTGGCCGCCAAGCGAGCCGCGCTCGACGCTGGCGTGCCGACCACGTCGATGATCGAGGTCGTCGACGGCCGGGTCGCTGACGCAGCCGCCGTCACCTATCCGGCACTGGTGAAGGCAGCTGCAGGCGGCGGCGGGCGTGGCATGCGAATCGTGCACAGTGCCGACGAACTCGACGACGCTGTCGCCGCAGCATCACGCGAAGCGTTGTCGGCGTTCGGTGACGGCGCGGTGTTCATCGAGCCGTATCTCGAACGTGGTCGCCACGTCGAGGTGCAGGTGTTCGGCGATCAGCACGGCAACGTCGTGCACCTCGGCGAACGCGAATGCTCGATCCAGCGTCGCAACCAGAAGATCGTCGAGGAGTCGCCGTCGGCGGGGATTTCGGCCGAGGTGCGCGAAGCACTGTGCGCCGGTGCCGTCGCGCTCGCCAGACACGTGGGCTACGAGGGCGCGGGCACCGTCGAGTTCATGGTGGGCGACGATGACACGATCACGTTCCTGGAGGTCAACACCCGTCTGCAGGTCGAACATCCGGTGACCGAAGCGGTGACCGGGCTCGACCTGGTCGAGCTGCAGTTGCGCGTTGCTGCAGGCGAGCCGCTGCCGATCACCCAGGACGATGTGACGGTGACGGGCCATGCAATCGAGGTGCGTGTCGTCGCCGAGGATCCGGCTGCTGGCTGGATGCCGTCGACTGGCCGGATCGGACGGTTCTCGATCGGCGCGGGACAACACGGGCCAGACCCCAGTTGTCCCGTTCGGGTCGACACGGGTGTGCGCGACGGCGCGGAGATCTCCTCCGACTACGACTCGCTCGTCGCGAAGGTCATCGCGCACGCTCCGACCCGCATCGAGGCCGCTCGCCAGTTGGCCCGGGCGTTGCGTGGTTCGCAGATCACCGGTATCCGCACCAACGTCGACTCGCTGGTGGCGATCCTTGGCGAGGCTGACTACCTCGCGGCTGAGACGCCGACGGCGTATCTCGACGAGCACCCAGACGTGCTCACACCGATCGGCCCGGAGGGGGATGATCGGGTTGCGCTGCTCGTGGGCGCAGTCTTCGCGCTCGAGGCCGAACGCCGCAGCGCCGACCGGGCGACGCCGTTCGCTCCGTCTGGTTGGCGAAACCTGCGAACTCAAGGGCAACGCCAGGTATGGCTGGGGCCGAACGGTGAGCACCTCCACGTCGAATACGTCATGGGGTCCGAGTGGCTGTCCGGCGGGGCGACACGTTGGACGGCATCGATGTGGCTGGGGCCCTGGCCTGCGCCCGACGAGACCGGTGCGCTGTCGCCGGACGATCGCATCGAACGGCAGATCCGGTTACTCGATCGACGTGCTGATGGCGTCGCGATCGAGATCGACGGTCGCCGCAGCACCGTGCACACCGAGATCGTTCACCATGCGCTCGGTCTGGACGGCGACGGGGTCGGTGCGGTCACCGTGCACACTCGGAGCACGGCCGGATCTCTCACCCTCACGCGCGCTCCCCGGTTCGTCTTGCACGATGCCCAGGCCGAAGGTGGCGGCCCGATCTGTCCGCTGCCGGGCACGGTGATCGCCGTTCATGTCACAGCGGGCGACACGGTGACCGACGGCCAGGTGCTGATGGTGGTGGAGGCAATGAAGATGGAGCACAAGATCGTGGCTCCCGGGGACGCTGTGGTCAGCGAGGTGCGCTTCGCCGTCGGTGATCGGGTCGATCAGGGCGACCTCCTCGTAGCCCTCGATCACGGGGAGTGAGCGTGACCGAACCAATTCGCATCGCCAACTGCTCGGGGTTCTTCGGCGACCGGCCGAGTGGAGCACTCGAGATGGTCGAGGGTGGACCGATCGACGTGCTCACCGGCGACTGGCTGGCGGAGCTGACGATGCTGATCCTCAGCCGGATCAGGGCCAAGCATGCCAAGGGCGGCTTCGCCCGCACGTTCGTGAACCAGATGGAGCAGGTGATGGGTACCTGCCTCGACAAGGGGATCAAAGTGGTGTCGAACGCCGGGGGCCTCGACCCCGATGGCTGCGCGGATGCGGTGCACGAAGTGGCCAACCGCCTCGGTCTGTCGCCAACGATTGCGTACATCGACGGCGACGACCTGATGCCCCGCATCGACGAACTCGCCGAGTCGGGTTCGCTGCAACCGTTCGGTGCCGCGACCGACCTGGGCGACCCGACCCGGTTCCTCACTGCGAATGCCTACCTCGGATGCTTCGGCATCGTCGACGCCCTCACCAAGGGTGCCGACATCGTGATCACCGGTCGAGTCACCGACGCCGCTGTCACGTGCGGCCCAGCGGCGTGGCACCACGGCTGGTCGTCCACGGATTTCGACCAACTCGCCGGCGGTGTCGTGGCTGGCCACATCATCGAATGCAGTGCGCAGGCGACCGGTGGGAACTACTCGTTCTTCCACGAGATCGAGGATCGGAACGACGTTGGCGTAGGTGCTCGATTCGGGTTCCCGTGGGCCGAGGTCGCCGTCGACGGCTCGTGCGTGATCGGCAAGCATGATGGCACCGGCGGCGTGGTCAACGTCGAGACCGTGACATCGCAACTGTTGTACGAGATCGGCGGCCCCGAGTACCTGGGCCCAGACGTCACCGCTCGATTCGACACGATCCAGGTCGAGCAACTCGAACGTGACCGGGTCCGCGTGTTCGGCGCGAAGGGCGAGGCGCCGCCATCGACACTGAAGGTGGCGATGAACGAACTCGGTGGTTTCCGCAACTCGTTCACCGTGGCGCTCACGGGTCTGGACATCGACGCCAAGGCAGCATTCGCCGAGGCCGCGTTCTGGGATGCGTGTCCCTACGGCCCCGACGACTTCGAGTCGATCGAGAGCCGGGTCGTGCCCACGAACAAGCCTGATCCGGCAACGCAGGAAGAGGCGACGGCGATCTGGACGGTCACCGTGAAGGACCCCGACGAGCGCAAGGTCGGGCGAGCATTCGCCGATGCGATGGTGCACACTGCGCTTGCCGGGATCCCCGGCATGTACGGCCTCGGAGGCGGCCCAGGGCCCGGATCGCCGTTCGGTGTGTACCGCCCGGCGAGCATCCCGAGCGACCTCGTGCCGCAGTATGTCCACGTCAACGGCAGCACGACGCAGATCGACTCGGTCGCACCCGTCGGCTCTCCGAGCCCAGAGGTCCGGGAACCACACGAGGTGCTCGGTCCCGCGAGCCGTGAGTTCGGGGAACCGACAGTCGAGGTGCCGTTGGGGGTGTTCGTCGGAACGCGGTCGGGCGACAAGGGCGGCGACGCGAACCTCGGGGTGTACGCGCGAAACGACGCCGGCTGGGCCTGGCTCGACGTCGAACTGACGGTCGGACGGTTGCAGGAGCTGCTACCCGAGACGGCCGCGCTCGTTGTCGACCGGTACCGGTTCCCGAACCTGCGCTCGCTCAACTTCGTCGTGCGAGGCCTGCTGCAGGAGGGCGTGGCAGCATCGACTCGTCAAGATGCGCAGGCCAAAGCGCTGGGGGAGTGGTTGCGCTCTCGGGTGGTGAGCGTGCCCGACTCTGTGCTCGCCTGACTTCCTGCTCGCCCGACACGCGTGGCGCGTCACGGGCGGTGCCGACGCCAGGCGCTCCAGACGGCCCCCTCCTCGTACGTTCGTGTCGAGGTCGCCGACAGGCAGATCAGTTCCGCCAGGATCTCGAAGATGTCGGCGACTCCGTCGAGAACGGCACCGAACTCGACGTCGTCGTGCGCGTACCGGTTCAGCCAACCGGCGACGGTGAGCCCGACGAGGTGGTGAAATCCAGCAGCGAATTCGTCGACCCCGTCGAGCAGGTCGAACATGGCTGGATCGCTCATCCAGTACCCGGCGTGGGACACGAGCGCCAACGTGACGATCTCGCCGGCGTGCGGACCTCGGAGGGCGAGTTCGTCGACCGCGTCGACGAGGGCTTCTGGCTCCCAGCCGTGATCGAGCAGGCCGGCGACGAGATCCATGATGTGGATCTCGATCTGATCGACCACCCACGGCGACACGAGCAGCGCTCGGTCGTCGATGGGGACGACAGTGGTGACGTGTGCGGCGGCGTCGGTGCGACGGTCCATGAAACGACCTCCGAAGGTCAGTGAGCTTCATCGGGTCGTAGCGGGACGACGAGTCGGCAGCGCCATGCGCGACCTCGACGATCAGTCTGACCGCGCGGTGTCGCAGGGTTGTCAGATGTCGATCGGCAGGCGGTCGAGCAACGGCCGTTGGCCTTGCACGATCACCGACTGAGCCGACTCCAGGTCGAACCACGCTGCCCGGTCGATCTCGGGGAACGTCTGGATACGGCCCGACTTCGGTGGCCATTCGAGTTCGAAGGTGTTGCTGATGATCACGGTCGAATCGAGATCGCCCTGGACCGCCCACGCCCGTACGGTCTTGCCGCCGGCTTGTCGGATCTCCCCCAGATCGGTGAACTCCCCCGGCGGCACCAACACTCCGAGTTCCTCTCGGAACTCGCGCCGGGCAACAGTGAGTAGATCCGCGCCCGGTTCGACCTCTCCTTTGGGGATCGTCCAAGCGCCGGCCTCTTTACGGGCCCAGTACGGGCCTCCCATGTGCCCGAGCAGCACCTCGACGGTCCCGTCAGCGCACCGCCGGTACAGCACGATCCCAGCGCTCAGCCGTCTCACCGCCACGACGAGTGACTCCTACTTGATCAGTGGCGACAAGGTGGCGCCCAACAATTCGACTCGGCCCTCGACGTGGCCGTTGGCGGGCATGTTGATCGTGAAACCGTCGACGCCGGGCTGCAGCTGGGCGGCGAACTGCTCGCCCACGCTGTCGGGGTTACCCCAGATGAAGTTGCCGAGCCAGACGTCCCGCTCGTCCTCGGGCATCGACGCCAGATCGATGCCTCGGCGCTGGAAGTAGGAGGCGAGGTCGGCCATGGCCTCTTCGTTGCTGGGGGCGATGCAGGCGGTCTTCTGCCACGACACGGTGATCTCCGAGCGGTCACGGCCCAGCTGCTCACAGTGTCCCGCCAGTGCATCGAGCTTGCGTTGCAGGTCGGCGGGGGTGCAGATGAGGTTCGACTCGTCGGCGTACTGGGCGACCATGCGCAGGGTCTTCTTCTCGCCGCCACCGCCGATCATCACCGGGATGCGGTTCACGGCCGGCGGTTCGTTGATCGCGTTCGTGGCCCTGTAGTGCTCGCCGTCGAGCGTTGGCCGCTCGCCTCGCAGCATCGGGATGATGATCTGCAGCGCTTCCTCCAGCTTCTCGAAGCGATCGGTGAACGTGCCGAACTCGATGCCGAACGCATCGTGTTCGAGTTCGAACCACCCGGCGCCGATGCCGAGCTGAGCCCGACCTTCCGACACGATGTCGAGCGTGGTGACCGTCTTCGCGAGCACGGCCGGGTTGCGATAGGTGTTGCCGGTCACGAGCGCACTCAGGCGAACGTTCTTGGTTTCGCGGGCCAGCGCCGACAGCAACGAGTAGCACTCGAGCATGAAGTGATCCGGGTCGCCGAGCATCGGGAGTTGGTAGAAGTGGTCCATCACCAGCACGGTGTCGAAGCCGGACGAGTCGGCTTCCTTCGCCTGGTACGCAACGGCGTCGAACAGATCGGCAGGCCCGACTCCGGGGTAGGTGAAGTTGGGGATCTGGTAGCCGAGACGGGTCATGTGGCGATCAGACCACGCCCGGCCGGAGGAGTCAAACCGCAGTCGACCACGAGGGCACTCACCAGACGTCGTAGGATTGCGGCACGATGAGTCAGGGTTGGGAGTCGAGGCAGCTGCGCACACGGGCCGAGATCCTGCACGCCGTCGGTGAGATCATCGCCCTCGACGGACTCGACGGCTTGACCATGCGCAAGCTGGCTGATCGTGCAGGTGTGGCAGTGGCCACGCTGTACAACCAGTTCACCGATCGCGATGGTGTCCTGGTTGCGTTCGTGAGCAGCGGGCTCGATCAATTGGAGTTCGAGCTCGACGAGCAGCCGGCGGCTCAACCGATCGACGCCACGCGCGTGTTGTTCGCTGCGCTCGACGAGACCATCGACGCTCGCAAGCACGTCTGGCGTCCGGTGCTCGCGACGTTGGGTTCGGCTCCCGACTCGCCGCGAATGGGAGCTGTCGGCGAGCGCATCGTCGCAGCGATCGAAGCCGACCTCGCCAAGGCACATGCCGCCGGCCTGCTCGTCGACCACTGCAATGTCGATCACTTGGCGTGGCACATCTTCGTGTCGTGGATGCGCGGCCTCGAACGATGGGCTCACGGCACCATCGATTGGGAGCTCTACCAATCGAGTTCACAGACCGCCATCGAGGTGGCGCTGGCGGCCGTGCTCGAAGAACCGATGCGAGCAGAGGCGTTGCGCCGCGCTGGCATACTCTGATCGATGCAGGTCGTCGCGTCCGAGCGCCACCACGGCCACTCGCCGTTGGCTGAGATCGAGTCGTCAGGATTGCAGCCCCCGTTCGAGCATCCGGGTCGGGCCGACGCGATTCGCCGCAGGCTCGGCGACGACAACCGCTTCCAGCTGGTCGAACCCGACGATTGGGGTACTGCCCCGATTGCCGCGGTCCACGATCCCGGGCTCGTCGATTTCCTCGCGCGTGCGTGGGCCGACTACCAGGTCCGCCATCCAGGCACTCACGACGTGGTGCCCGACGTGTTCGCCATGCCTGGATTGCTCGACGGCGTCGGACCGTTCCCCGAGCGATCGCTCGTCGACCACGAACTCGGTCGCTGGTGCTTCGAGACGACCACGCCGCTCACCGAGGGCACGTTCGACGCCGCACGATCAGCCGTCGACATCGCCCTGACGGCCACGAAGGCGGTGTTGGAGGGCGAATCCAGCGTGTACGGGCTGTGTCGTCCGCCAGGTCACCATGCGCCGACCGCCTTGTACGGCGGCTACTGCTTCTTCAACAACGCTGCCATCGCCGCGCATCATGTCGCCTCGACCTCCGGCTCGAAGGTGACCGTGCTCGACGTCGACTACCACCACGGCAACGGCACGCAGCAGATCTTCTACCGTCGTGACGATGTCCAGTACGTGTCGCTGCACGGTGACCCGGCTCGGGCGTATCCGTACCTGTCGGGATTCGTCGACGAGACCGGCGCCGGCAGGGGAGCGGGTGCGAACCTCAACGTGCCGCTCGCGGCCGGGACCGACGACGACGCGTACCTCGCTTCACTCGCCTCGGTGTGTGAGGCGATCGAGGCGTTCGGGCCGAGCGTCGTGATCGTGTCGCTCGGAGTCGACACGTTCCACAACGACCCGATCTCGGATCTCGCGATCACCACCGAGGGGTTCCGCGCGCAGGGCGAGCTGGTCGCCCAGCTCGCCCTGCCAACGGTGATCGTGCAGGAGGGCGGCTACGACGTGGCCGCCATCGGCGACAACGTGCGGGCATTCCTCCTCGGAATGAGGTGACCAAGCCTTGGTCCGGTGTTACGAATTACATCGCGGGTCTGACCCCTGATGTAATCGGATTACATCACGGGTCAGACCCCTGATGTAATCATCCGGGATTCGGGATCAGATGAGGCCCTTGGACTCCAGCCATTCGGTGGCGACCTCGTCGGACTCGCGGAACTCGATGTCGGTCTCGGTGTTCCAGGCGAGCAGGTCGTCGGTGGAGATCATCGCGCTCAGTTCGTTGATGTCGGCGACCAACTGGTCGCCGTAGGCCTCGAGCAGCTCGGTCGAAATGATCGGCGCGATGTTCTGCGCCGGGAACAGGCCCTGGTCGTCGTCGAGCACCTTGAAGCCCTGCTCGGTGATCTGTGGGGCCGTGGTGTTCCAGATGACCGCGTCGACCTCGTCGTTCGCCAGGGCCTCGCCCAGGAGCGGACCGAACTCGAGGGTGATGAAATCGGCGAAGGTGATGCCGTAGATGTCTGGATCCTCCAGGCCGATCAGGCACTGCGGGCGTTCGGGGCACTGTGCGGAGCCGCCCAGCACATAGTCGAGTCCGGCCACGTCGGAGATCGTCGATGCTTCCGAGTCGCCGCGAACGACGAAGGCGTCGCCGTCGACGGCGGGCGAGTATTCGAGCAACGTCGCACCGATCCCCTCGAGTGGTTCGGTGATGTTGGCGACGATCTCGTCGGCGTCGGCGGTGGCCTCGGCGTCGGGTGCCAGGGCCGATTGCGTGCCGCCGATGTAGTCGACGATCAGGTTGAAGTCGCCGTTCTGGAGCCCGTCGAGCGCTTCGGTTCGGAAACCGGCCGGGGTGAGGATCTCGACCGGGTAGCCCTTGGCCTCGAGGTATTGGCCATAGACCTCAGCGATGGTGATCGCCTCGCTGAAATCCTGGCCGCGAATCTGGATCGTCGGGCCGTCCATCATCTCGGTGGTGCTGTCGGGCTCGGTGTTCCCCGAGGGGGCATCGGTCGATACCGGGTCGGTGGCGCTGGATGCGTCGGTGTCGACGGATGCCGAGTCGTCGTCGCTGCCGCAGGCGGCAGTGACGAGACCGAGGACGGCGAGCGGCGCCAGTAGGCGTACGACACGACGACGTTTGGTGGTGGTCATGGTGATTTGTCTCCTTGTTGTCGAGCGAGTCGGCGAACGCCGTTCGGCAGCACAAGTCTTTCCAGCGCCACGAATATCAATCCCGTGAGGGCGGCGAGCCCACCGATGAGGACGATCCCACCGATGACGAGCGTGTTGTTGTTCTGCCCGAACCCGTCTCGAACATAGCGCCCCAGACCGTCGCCTCCGAGAAATGCTCGGATCGGCTCGGTCGCGACGACCTGGATAGCGGCCACCCGGATCCCGCTGAAGATCAGCGACGAGGCGAGCGCGAACTCGACCTTCGTGAGGATCGAGCGCTCGCTGTATCCCAAGGCGCGGGCTGCGTCGACGGGGCCGTCGGGCAGCTGGCGGATGGCGGTGTACGTGTTGAGGTATATGGGCACGAATGCCAGCAGGAGCAGTGCGATGAAGATCGGCCACGGCTCGAACCCCCAACCGCGTTCCAATGACCACGGCACCAGCAGCGCAGCGATCGCGAAGGTGGGCACGGCCCGGCTGATGCTGACCAACCAGGTGCTCGACACCTCGGCGCGACGGAGGTGGGCGAGGATTGCGGCGACCGGCACCGAGACGATCACGGCGACGAGCGTGACAGCGGCACACAGGATCACGGTGTCCTGGAGCGAGGTGAGGATGCCGGTGTCGCCAGTCCACGTGTCGGCGTCGAAGAACCACTCGAAGAACCCGATGTCGCGAGGCACGGCGGTCTGCGACGGACGAAGCGAGACCAGCGCAGCGATCACGTTGCTGCCGCCTTGCGTCGTCGTTGCCACGGAGCGAGCCACAGTCCGATCACCAGGATGACGGCATCGATCACCAACGCCAAGATGATCGACAACGATGCCCCGACGGTCATCGGCGTCCAGAACGCTCGGCGGAGACCGCTGAAGATCAGCCGCCCGAGGCCGCCCTGCCCGATGATCGCTGCAACGGTGACCAAGCCGACCGTCGACACCGTGGCGATACGGATCCCGGTGACGATGAAGGGAATCGCGAGCGGGAGGTCGACGGTCCAGACCCGGCGGGTGCGGCTCATCCCCATGCCGTCGGCGGCGTCACGCACCGATGGAGGTACCGCTTGGAAGCCGGCGACGATGTTGGTCACCAGGATCAGCAACGTGTAACCCGCGAGCGGCAACACCGCAGTCCACCGCGAGAGGTTGCCGAAAACGGGCGCGAGCAGCGCGAACAACGCCACGCTCGGCAGCGTGTAGATCAGGCTCGTCGTGGCCGTGATCGGCGTCATCGTCCAGCGGTATCGAATCGCGATCGCAGCAAGGACCGCCGACACGATCAGCCCGAGGGCCATCGCCATCGCCGTCAACGTGACGTGTTCGACAATGGCTTGCCAGACCTGGTCCCACTCCTCGACCACCCATTCCCACCTGATGATGGGATTGGTCGCCCCGGCGACCAGAGAGGACGGGAGCGAGCCGGGCGTCATATCGTGCCGTCCGCCGCTTCGATGTCAGCGCTCGAGAGTGCCCTGCGGATGTCTTCGAGGGTGACCACGCCGCCGAATCGGCCGCTGTCATTGATCACCGCAACCGACGAATTCGACGACATGATCAGCTCCATCGCCGCCCGGAGCGTGCTCGACGGCTCGATTTGCGCGATGGGGTCGAATCGTTGGACCTCAGCGAGCACTGTGCCGTTGGCACGGGCGGCTCGCACCTCGGGAACCTTTGTCCATCCGGCAAAGCGCCCATCGATCGTGATGCCGAGCCAGTCACTGCCCTCCCGTGCAATGGCCTGCTCGGCGTCGTCGTACGTGGCGCCGGCGTCGACCACGGGACCTTGGTGGTAGCGGAGCGCGGAGACGGCATTCAAGCCAAGGCGTCGCAAGCCACGGTCTTCGCCGACGAAGCTCTTCACGAAATCATTTGCTGGATCGCGCATCAATTCGTCGGGCGTGGCCAGCTGTTCGATCACGCCGCCGACGTTCATCAGAGCGATCCGGTCGGCGACCCGCAGCGCCTCGTCGACGTCGTGGGTGACCAGCACGATGGTCTTGCTGACCTTGTTCTGGAGATCGAGGAGTTCGTCCTGCAGACGCCCGCGCACGATCGGGTCGACCGCGCCGAACGGCTCGTCCATCAGCAGCACCGGCGGGTCGGCTGCGAGGGCTCGGGCGACCCCGACGCGTTGCTGCTGACCGCCGGACAGCTCGTCGGGGTAGCGGTCGAGCATCTCGTGGTCGAGGCCCACCAGCGTGGTCAGCTCCTCGACGCGCGCTGAGGTGCGTGCCTTCTCCCACCCGAGCATCGTGGGGACGGTGGCGATGTTGCTGGCGATCGTGCGGTGCGGGAAGAGGCCGACCTGTTGGATGACGTATCCGATTCCGCGCCGAAGTTCCTGGGCCGACTGACTCATCACGTCGACGCCGTTGATCTCGATCGTGCCAGCCGTGGGCTCGATCAGCCGGTTGATCATGCGCAAGGTGGTGGTCTTGCCGCAACCAGAGGGACCGAGCAGGGCCATGATCGTGCCGCGCTCGATGTCGAGCGACAAGTTGTCGACCGCTGCGCTCGATGCGCCGTCGAACTCCTTCGTGACGCCCGTGAGGCGGATCGCCACCTCGGGAGAGGATGTCGAGTCAATCACCCGCGATCACCCATTCGGCGCCGTCGGGTGTGTCTCGTACCTCGATCCCTGCGGCTGCGAGTTGGTCGCGGATGGCGTCCGAGACAGCGAACGCCTTCTCGGTCCGGGCGACGAGACGGGCGGCGAGCGCCGCGTCGACGACCGGGCCGAGCACCTCTCGGACATCGCGCACGCCCTCGGTGGCCGCTGCACCGAGGCGCACGATCATCGAGCGCAGCGCGGCGCGGGCGCGATCGACGTCGTCGGACTGCAGGGTGTCGCGTGACCACTCGACGATCGCTGACTCGAGCTCGAGGATTGCGGCGACCGCACCGTCGGCATCGCGCGCATCGAGCGCCGCGCCGAATGCCGCTTCGTGGAGCTTCGATGCGCCAGCGAGCGAGTCGATCACTACGGGCGTGGTTGCTCCTCGTCCCTTGCCGCTGACACTGATGCCAGGGGTCAGACCAAGGTCTGCCCCCTGTGTGTTACTCGTGGTGTCAGACACCATGGGTAACACCTTGGGGCCGGCAGCGCCGCCGGAGCGGAGGGTGTCGATGGCGACTGTCTGGCCGGACTCGATGCGGACCGACTCGCCGTTGCGTCGCAGGGTGACGGCGCCCTTGCCGACGATCTCGGCGGTGTCGGCATCGAGATCCATCACCACGCCGGTGTGCTCGTCGATGCCGAGCACGAAACATCCCTCCGGCAGCGTCGGTTCGAGCATGGCCAGACGCCGCTCACCCAGATAGCAGAAGCGTGTGTCGTGGTTGCCGCCCTCGGCATTGTCGTAGTGGGGGATCACCGCGACGTCGAGGCCCACCTCGGCCAGGACGTCGAGGCCCTCCAACCAGTAGGGGTCGACACCGACCTTGTAGATCTCGTATACGGGAACTGTCGCCTTGCCGAGCGTGAGCGCTGCAGCCGACGAGAACACGACGGCACCACCGGAGCGCAGCTTGTCGGCGAGCGCGTCTGGGACCGGCGTGTTCTTCCACTGGTCGAGCGCGAACGTGGGGCTGCCAGGCCCGGCGAACACCCAGTCGGCCGAGCGAACCTTCGACACACCGCGCTCGACGGCCACCGTGTCGCCGGTGTCGGTGCGCGTGAGCCCGGCCGCTTCGACCTGTCGACCGATCGCGTCGCGGAAGTACTCGATCGCCTTTGCGGCGAGGATCGGCGCGTTCTCCTGGAATCCGAACGGGGTGTCGAGCAGCACCGCCTTCGCGTCTGCGCCGAGCGGTTCGAAGATCGCGCGGTGCGGAGCATTCATCGTGGGCGCTGTTTCGCCCGAGCCCATGATGGCGAGGATGCGGGGGGTGGTCGTCATGTGGCCTCCGTCGGCTCGATCGGGGAAGGGGGGAAGAACGTCGGATCGGTCGCGGCTCGCAGCAGGAGGTCGCCGACCTCCGCTGGCTGCTGTGCGTGCACATCGTGATGGGCAGGGCTGAACCAGACGGCGCGCCCCCGAGGAAGTGCGGCGATCGCGTGATCGACGGCGTCGTGCTTCGACGAGCTCCAGGCGACGTCGCCGGTGTCGGCGCCGATCAGCAGTGTCGGCACGCGAATGTCCGGGTAGCGGGTCGACGGCTGGTGTTCCCACAGACCGCGCAGCACCGTGAGATGCCGTTCGAAGGTGAGCCACGGGGCGATCGTGCCGTCGTCGCGGACCTCGAAGTTGGCGAGGGTGCCTTGCCGTCCGGTCTCCGGCCAGTCGGCGGCCGACGTCTCGAGCCAGCGGGTGATGTCTGCCAGGGGTGTGCCCGCGAGACGTGGGGGAGCGAGTGCGGTGGCCGCGTCGTTCCAGTCGGGGAACCGGCCGGCGAGGTCGATGAATCCACCGTCGACGCAGGCGATCATCGACACCGAGTCGGGATGCGCCCAGCCGAGTTCGAGCACGACGTTGCCGCCCCACGACTGGCCGGCGACGGCAGGACGATCCCAGCCGAGCACGTCGATGAACAGGCGAAGATCGTCGGCGACGGTCGACATGTCGTAACCGTGATCCGGTTTCGACGAAAGGCCGTGACCTCGCTGGTCGACGGCGACGACCGGGTGCCCGGTCTGCGCCAGGTGCTGTGCCACTCCGTCCCACAGTCGGGCGTTCGACGCGAGGCCGTGCACCAGGAGGAAGGGCACGCGCTCGTCGCTGGATGATGCCGGAGCGGGCGGATCCCAGCACACGGCGTGGAGTTCGACGCCCGACGCCAACGGGTGCCACTCGTGGCGGGGCTCGATGCCCGCCACCGCGTCGGTCACCGGCTCGCACTCGCGATCCGCTCGACGAGGGAGAGCAGTTCGAGGGTCGAAGTCATGGGTCGTGGCCAGGGTGCGTCGCCTCGGACCGCCCGGGCGAATGCGTCGACCATACCCAGGTACGGATCGGACCAGGTCACCGAGGTCGTCGATACCCGTCCATCCGATCCGGCCAGGAGGAATCCTCGGGCTCGCTCGCCACCTGTGTGGGCGTCGGCGTCGATGATCAACGACGCCTGGTCGCCGATGATCTCGATGCGCTGCTCCTCGGCGTCGACGAACGAACAGCGGATGCGCGCCTCGCGCCCATCGGCCCACCCCAGCGTTGCCTCGGTTCGGGCGTCGACGCCGGTGGTGTGCCACAACGCCGTCGCGTCGATCACATCAGGATCGGCTCCCCACACGTCGACGATCGGTCCGAGGCAGTAGATGCCGACGTCCAGCAGGGCGCCGCCGCCCTGATCGGCCGACCACCGGTAGTTGTCGGTCGCCTCGATCGTGAACGTGAACGACGAATCGATGTCGAGCACCGTGCCGAGTTGACCCCGGCGGGCGACAGCCATGGCCGCGGCCCAACGGGCGTCGAACGGGGTCATCCAGGCCTCGGCCAAGATGACACCGGCCGCGTCGCACGCACCGACCATTGCCGTCGCGTCAGCGACGGTCGGGGCGATCGGCTTCTCGCACAGGACATGCTTGCCGGCTGCAGCGGCCCGCTCGACCCACTCGCGATGCATGCCGTTCGGCAGCGGAATGTAGACGGCATCGACGTCGGGGTGAGCGAGCACGTCGTCGTAGGTGCCGGTGGTGAGGTGATTCCAGGGGTCCGGGACCGGACCGCCGAGCGACGACACCGCAGCGATCCGTGCCTCGTTCGAGACGTCGATGGCCGGCATCACCGCGCGGGTTGCCACCATCGATCGCGCGCCGATCACTCCGATGCCGACAGGGGATTCTCCGCTTCCCATCAGACGATCTCGACGAGTTCCCCGCCGTTCTTTCCGGAACGGTGACCGGCCTCGAGTACGGCGACGACGTCGCGGGACTCCTCGGGCCGCACAGCGAGCGGTTCGCCCAGCAGGAGGTGGTCGGCGAGGTTGCGGTGGAAGCCCCAGCCCTGGCCCGGCGCGGGCGCCACCGTTGTCCGGCGCACACCGAGGACGCCGTCGTAGGTGGCCACGGTGAGATCGACCGGCGCCTCGGCGTGGTGCGAGACCTCGGTGACGTGGCCGCGGCCGGGAACGATCCGGTCGTCGACCAGCGGGCGATAGTGACCCTCGATCGTGCCCTTGGTGCCCTCGATGTGGAACTTGGGGCGGCGGATCGCGCACACATCGCTCTGACGGAACGTGGCCTCCCGGCCGTCGTCCCACTGCATCCACAGGCTGAGTTGGTCGGCGTTGGTGGTGTCGTGCCAGACGCGGGTGTGGGCACTGCACAGCACCCGAGCCGGCGACGATCCGTAGAGTTGCAGGATCCAGTCGACGTGGTGAGAGCCCCAGTCGTAGACCGCTCCGCCCGAGATCGACTCCTCGGAGTGCCAGGCGCGGCACGGGTGCTCGAAGCCGCCGACGAACGTCTCGGTGTTGAACACCTCGCCGATGTCGCCGCCTCCGATCACATGGCGCACGGCCAGCCAGTCGCGATCCCAACGCCGGCTCTGATGCACCGTGACGACACGGTCGAGTTCGGCGGCGGTGGCGATGATTGTCTCGGCGTCCGCCTTGCGCAGGCACATCGGCTTCTCGATCACGACATGCTTGCCGGCGCGGAGGAGTTGGAGTGCGAGCTCCGCGTGCAGCACCGGTGGGGTGGCGATGATCGCGATGTCGACTGCAGGATCGGCAGCGAGGGCGTCGGCAGAATCGTGGGCGACCAGATCGGGGAAGTCGCTGCGAGCGGCGACCAGGCGCGCGCTGACGGAGTCGGCTGCAGCCACGAGGGCCAAGCCGTCGGTTTCGGTGGCGGCGAGACCGTGCAGGTACCCCATTGCGCCGAATGGCCCGTAGCCGACCACGCCGACGCCGAAATCGGTGGCGCGCGCTGGCGTCGACGGGGTGAGGAGCCGGGCGACGAACGGCGCGAGGGTGGGGTGCTGGCGTAGCGCGTCGAGGTCGGCGATGCCGGTGGTGACGATTCGGCCAGCGCCGACACAGCGCACGGCAATGGTGGGGTGGTGCACGAACTCGACGCTCGTGGTGGCCGCGATGGCAACGCCGCCGTCGATCGGCGCCAGCGTCCGCAGTGTCGTGATGATCGGAACCTCGCCGTGCAGGCGCGCTGACGCCGTGTCGTCGGTCAGGGTGATGTACCACTCGGTGCGGGGCAGATCCGATGCCACCGCGACGCCGGCGAGCGCTGAGGCGACGTCATCACCCGGCTCGATCGCGAGGAGTACGCAGCCGCCCGATTCGGCGGTGTGCTGGAGCTCGGCGGCACGATCTGCGTCGAGGCGCCCCGTGACGAGCAGGGTGTCGTTCCAGCTGCTGGCGGCCATCCACTCGACCCTACTCAGGCACCCGGATCGACGCTCCGCGGTGCTCGAAATACCTGCTCAGAGCGAAGTTCGGGCACGACTATACTTGCGACCTGTTCGCAACTACAGTCCGACATCATGACCTCGTCACCCTCCATTCGGCGTGTTCTCGCCGTCGCCGCAGCGTTGGCTCTGG
Organism: Acidimicrobiales bacterium; assembly: GCA_038321235.1. GTDB lineage: Bacteria > Actinomycetota > Acidimicrobiia > Acidimicrobiales > Ilumatobacteraceae > Sva-07. Next base: position 52,742 of record JBBQEU010000004.1, read on the forward strand.
TCGCTGTTGCGTGCGGCAGCGACGATGCCGGCTCCGGCGGTGCAGGAGAATCGGGCGAGGCTGGTGAATCTGCATCCGATGTCCAGGTCGTGACCACGGTGGCGCCCGTCACCTCGATCGCGGCGAACGTGATCGGCGACTGCGCCGACATTGTCGGCATCGTGCCCGAGGGGACGAACTCGCACACGTTCGAGCCGCCGCCGTCGTCCGCCGAGGTGATGACGACCGCTGACGTGGTGTTCATCAATGGGCTGCAGCTCGAAGAACCGACCAAGGCGCTTGCCGAGGCGAACGTTGCCGACGGCGTGCAGATCATCGAGCTCGGCGACCTGACGATCACGCCCGAGCGGTACAAGTACGACTTCTCGTTCCCCGAGGACGGCGGCAAACCGAACCCGCACCTGTGGACCGACCCCACGTTGGTCAAGGTGTACGCCGACATCATCCGCGACACCATGGTGGCCGAGGTGCCGGAGTGTGCCGACGAGATGAACGCGAACCACGACGAGTTCGTGGCGCTCGTCGACGAGTTCGACGTGGCGATCCGCGAGGCGTTCGACACGATCCCCGAGGATCAACGCAAGCTGGTCACCTACCACGACGCCTACGCCTACTTCGCCGACACCTACGGGTGGCACGTGATCGGCGCGGTGCAGCCGGCCGACTTCGGTGACCCGACGCCGGCCGACGTCGTCAACCTGATCGAGCAGATCGAAGCCGAAAAGGTGCCCGCCATCTTCGGTTCCGAAGTGTTCCCGTCGCCGATCCTCGAACAGATCGCCGCGGAGACCGGCGCGGTCTACGTCGACGACCTGCGCGACGACGACCTGCCTGACGCCCCGGGTGACGAGAACCACTCGTGGCTCGGGCTGATGAAGTTCAACTTCATCACCATGACCGAGGCCCTCGGTGGCGACGCCAGTGCGCTGAGCGCCTTCGAGGTCCGCAACGTCGCGGTCGACAATGCCGAGTACCCCCAGTGATCGGCTGTTGATCGGCTCATGAAGGACATCGCAACCCTGGCTGGCGGCCTCATCGTGGTCGACCACCTCACCGTCAGCTACGGCGGTGGCGCCCCGGTACTGATCGACGTCGATCTCACCGTGGAGCCCGGCGACCTCATCGGCATCGTCGGCCCCTCGGGATCGGGCAAGTCGACGCTGCTCAAGGCGATGCTCGGCACGGTCGCCCCCGTGGCGGGGAGCGTCCGACGGGCCTCCGGGCTAGCCGTTGGCTTGGTGCCCCAGGTCGAGACGATCGACTGGAACTTCCCGGTGACCGTCGCCGAGTGCGTCGGCATGGCGAGAGCGCGCGGACTTCGGATGCCGTGGATGACCCGCTCCGAGCGCGCCGAGATCGCCACCGTGCTCGACCGGCTCGGGATGGATGGTCTCGGCGGCCGACACATCCGCGAGCTGTCCGGTGGCCAGCAGCAACGAGTGTTCCTGGCACGAGCGTTGTTCACCAACGCTCAGGTGATCTTCCTCGACGAGCCGACCTCTGGTCTCGACGTGCGGACCCGTCACGACGTGCTCCACCTACTCGACGAACTGAACGCCGACGGTCTCACGATCGTGCTGACCACCCACGACCTCAACGGCATCGCCGCTCACCTGCCAACGGTGGTGTGTCTCAACCGTTCGGTGATCGGTGCCGGGCGCCCTGACCAGGTGCTCGTACCGGACGTGCTCGAACGCACCTACGGCTCGCCGATGGAAGTGCTCGAACACGGTGGCATGCGTGTCGTCGTCGACGCACCGCTCGAGGGCAACGTCACCCCCTTGCGGCGTCGTGGCGCCGCTGGTGGGGGAGCGACAGCATGAGTTGGGGAGAGCTGCTCCGACCGTTCGAGTTCGAGTTCTTCCGCAACGGGATCTACGTGGCCACGATCGCCGGCGCCCTGTGTGGCGTGGTCGGCTGCTACGTCGTGCTGCGCAACATGAGCTACATCGGCCATGGCCTGTCGCACTCGATCTTCGGTGGCTACGCCGTGGCCGGGCTGGTGGGCGTCAATCTGTTCCTCGGCGCCGGCATCTGGGGTGTGGTGACCGCGTTGGCGGTCGGCGGGATCGTGCGGCGCCGCCCGATCGGCTCCGACGCCGCGATCGGGGTGGTGACCACCGCCTCGTTCGCACTCGGACTCGCGCTCGTGCAGCTGTACGGATCTCCGGGCCGGAACGCGGACGCGCTGTTGTTCGGCAACGTGCTGGGCGTGACCACGGCCGACGTGTGGCTGATCGTCGGAGTGGCCGTGGCCACGGTGGCGGTCGGATTCTTCTTCTACCGTCCGCTGCTGTTCACCACGTTCGACACGCAGGTCGCCGCCGCCACCGGCGTGCGCACAGCATGGATCGACGCGCTGCTCATGGTCGTGTTGTCGGCGACCGTGCTGGCCACGATGAACGTGATGGGGGTGACGCTGATCGCGGCGACGCTGGTGGTGCCGGCGGTGGTGGCGCGAATGCTCACCGACAGCTTCGCCAAGATGCTGGCGCTGTCCGGCGTGATCGGTGCGGTCAGCGGCTTCGTCGGCATGAACGCCAGCTATCACCTCGACGTCGCCTCGGGTCCCACGATCGTGTTGACCTCGGCGTGCTTCTTCATCGTCGCCTACGTCGCCGGGGGCAGCCTCCGTCGCCGAGCAGGCGCCGTCGGCCACGCCCACTGAGGATTG